>CADBBB010000001.1 GCA_902792795.1 uncultured Spirochaetaceae bacterium
GATTTGCAACAATGTAAGAGTTTTTGTCGCCAGGTTTTCCGGCATTTTCAAAGTCCGCGATGTAAATTATGTCAGATTTAGTTTCGCCGTCCGCGCTGTAGCTTACTTCGATTCCATTTTGAAGATAGTCCATAAAAAGCGCGTTCTTTTTTGCAAGCTCCGCGTTCTCAAAATTGCGCAGCTTTTGCAGGGCTTCGGAAAGCGCTTGTTGGGGAGCCGTCGGGTTTAGCCTGCGGAGGGAATCTTCCAAGACGGAATCATACAAAGGAGAGCGCCAGTCGCGTTCGACTTCCGGCCCGTAGACATGCTGCCAGCCCATATTTTGGAACAATTCGATTAGAGCGTTTTCATAGGCTTCTTCGTCGTAGGCGGACATAGATACAATCCTCTGTTAAAATTGCGTTCAATATCCTTTAATTATAGCGCGGTTTTGGGAATTTTGTCACTTATTCATAAAAAAACTTATTTTGAAAAATTTGACTTGTCCGGTTGAAACGAACTGAAATTGATTTTTTGAAGAATCTTTTCGATATATCAAAAAAAATATTATTACCCAATAGGTAACTTTTTACTTGACGATAAACAAGAATTTCATTATAATTACCTATTGGGTAACATTAATGGAACTGCAATATGCAAATGAAACAATCAAAGAATATTTCTCCGATTTAGAAAATATTGCAGGCTATAAAAAATTATTGCAAAAGAAAATTGGTCTTGACTTAGCTAAAATGTCAAAGACAAGAATGAAACAATTAAAGGCAGCAAAGTTCTTCCAAGACTATTTAATCAGCCGTCTCGGAAAACCACATAGCTTAGAAGGAAATCTAGATACATATTATGGAGTTGATTTAAATTCGCATGTTCGATTGATAATTCAACCTGTTCCACCAGATTTATCTCCTGAAGCATTGAAAATCTGTGGAACTGTAAAAATTATTGGGATAGTAGATTACCATGGAGGCAAAAATGAGTGGCTTATCTCGTGACATGATTATTCATCCAGGTGAAACATTAAGAGAAGTAATGGAAGACAGAAATATGTCTCAGCAAGAATTGGCTTATAGAACTGGAGTTACGCCAAAACACATTAGCACAGTTTTAAATGGTGAAAAAAACATCTCTTCATCTTTTGCAAAAAAACTGGAATATGCTTTTAACATTGATGCAGAATTTTGGATGAATCTTCAGGCTGATTATGACAATGAATTATTAGAATTTAATGAGTTGAATAATATTTCTTCAGAAGATGTTGATATTTTCAAATCTCTTAAAACTGTATTACAGTTCATTTATCAGAATAATATTATTCCAAAATTTGAAACATTAGAAGAACAAATATTAGAGTTAAGAAAATATTTAAATGTAAGTGAATTAAATTTAATTCCTAATCTTGTATCTTCTGGAGCCTTTAGAGCTCAGACAAGCGTAAGTTATGATCCTTATGTTTTGTTTGCGTGGCAAAGAATTTGTGAATCGCTTGCAGAGAAAATTGAAACAGAACAATTGTCTCAAACAGATCAAATAACAAAGCTTATGGAAATATGTCCAAGAATCAAAGAGTTATCTCTTTTACCACAGGAAAAATTCATTACCAAATTGCAGGAATATTTTTCATCTTGTGGGATTGCCTTTGTAATAGCACCATCATTTAAGGGTGCGCCAGTACAAGGTTATATCAAAACTGCTCAGGATGGAAAAACAACAATCTGCATGACATTTCGACAAAAACGAGCAGACATTTTCTGGTTTACCTTATTCCACGAAATTGCACACTTTATAAATGGCGATTCAAAACAGAAGTTTATTGATTTTGAATCAACCGAAAATTCGCGAGAAACAAAAGCTGATATTTTTGCTCAGAATATATTAATAGACAAATCTGCATATCAAGCTTTTATCAAAACTAATAATTTTTCCTTAAATTCAATCAATTCTTTTTCAAAAAAACAGAATATTCTGCCTGCTATTCTCATTGGTCGCCTTCAGAAAGAAAAATTTCTTAACTGGTCAGATTATTCAGAACAGATTAAGAAGTATGAAATAATGTAAAAAGGATAGATATAATTTTACTTTTGAGAAAAAGGTATTATTTATTTTGTTCCAGAGCCTCAATAAAATCTGGCATCATTGAATATGGTTTATCCGATGCCTGTTCATGGGAGATATTATTTTGGGCAGTAGGAAGTTTTTCCCACAAGTGTTCCTGCTGCTCAAAGGACAGCTTGCCTTTCTTATAATCTTTCCAGGTGTTTTCTTTCTTAAGTAAATTAACACACTCTTCACTAGAAATATCTTTAACAGGAACTTTTTGAGAGTGAGCTAAGAACCAGACTTCTATACAAGGGCGAGATAATAACAGCTTTTCTTTGGCATAATCACTCTCCAAACAGTCTTTTAATTGATTCAACAGAAGATGACACATAAGGAACAGCATCAAACCTTCCCTGCAGATAGCCTTTTTCGGCATCCATGTTTTCGCGGAAATCCTTAAAATCAAATAGAGAGTAGAAATCAGTTGAGGCGTCTTCTTTTTTGTTCGTAAAATAAATCTGGTCCCTGCGGAATTTCTTAGTATTAATAAGATTTGTATTATGACTTGTAAACAGGATCTGTGCGTTGTTGGATGCATGGACAAGATTTGTTATGAACTCTGCCAGCTCAGTATGAAGGCTTAAATCAAATTCATCAATAACAAGAGTTTTGCCATGTTTACAAACATCAAGAAGAGCAATAAGCATATAAAAGAGTTGAACAGTACCAGCAGATTCTTCAAGCTCTAAATCAAATTTTATTTCCGAATTCTTTTTGTGAGAAGTAAGGAATCGAATATAAGTTTCTGTCTGCATAGCAGGCATGCCCGGAATAACTTCTCTTCTTGAAGTTAAATAAGCCGGCATAACAGGAACAGTTACTTTTTCTTTTTTTGCTTCAATATCAATAATATCACTGTCTGCCATTTTAAGAGCCTGCAGGAGCAATGGCTTGTTTGCATTAAAAAGATTTATAGCATAATCATTTGGAATTAAAGGAATGTTCACAAGAAGATCTTGCATAAAGAATGTATAAATCTTTTTTGCAAGCTCTCTGTCCATCTGGCTCGCCCGGCTTATAAAGAGAGTATTACGTCCGGTACTCTGCGCAACATCAAGAGGTTTTACAAAGAACCCGTCACCAAAACTATAGATTTCTGATTTAGGTTTTCCTACCTGTTCTTTACGAACAAAGATTTTTGCTTTTCTTTTTCCAGGATAATAATAAAGGCTTTCAGAAATTATTTCTTTTCGATTGAGAGAAAATGAATATTCGTATTCTGTATCATCACAAATAAAATTAATGCTGAATGTACTTGGTTTTTCATGATAGCCATCAAACTTAAATGGCATAAAATTAAAAATAACACCTTCATTATTTCTGTATGAATCAAGAATCAGCGAAATACAAAATGATAAGGCTTTTACAATACTTGTTTTTCCCGATGCATTAGGCCCAAACACCCCAATAGATTTAAGGTATTTTTTTCCGCCCAGAGTAAAAACATTTGCCGACAATTCCTTTGTTGCTGCAGTAGAAATACGAGCCGCTTCAAAATCAACAACAAGAGCATCTTTAATTAAATAAAAGTTACTTAAAGAGAATTTTAATACCATAAAACACCTATATTTGTAGTTTTATTACAAATATAGCACTTTCTTAGGTAAAAAGCAAGTTTTTTTTGAAGTAATTAGAAGAAAGAGGGGAAAGCCTTCCCCACGCTCCAACCGCCTGCGGTGTTTTCCGCTACCCCTTCGCCTAGGGGCACAGCCCCTAAAACCTGGTAGCTCGCGGGGAGGTCAGGTACTACTTGCAAAGATTACAAAATTTCTTTTTTTACTAAAGCATATTTATCTAAATCAGTGTCTATTATGTAGAATTTAACATTAGTATTGTAATTGATTTTTATTATTTGAATAATCATTTCCCGAATTTCAGAAGGAACTTGATATCCAAAAATGATTTCATACAATATATTATCTTCATAATATATTTTTGTGATTATATTAGGATTTGGCATCATTCCCAAATCATGGGTGTGAAATATTCCTCTATACTCTTTTTCGTTTTTCCAACATTCCTTCTTATGTTCAAGGTTATATACAACATTTTGTAATCTAGTTTTCTCATCATCAGTAAAAAAATTAAGATGATGTGATCCATCATTGTCATATTCTATTTTTTCAAATGAAATAAAGTTATTATAGGACTTTTCAAAGGTATTTCCTGTTTTAGAATCTATAAAAACAATTTTTGAAGAAATAAATCTAAGTTCCTCAAATTTATATCCAATACAAATTCCGTTATAATTTCCTGCATATAAAGCCCACATTGATTCGTTTAGACAGTCCGAACTTAGACTAAAAAGATGGTTTGTTTCAACTATATCATTTGCCATCTTTTCAATACCTTCTATGGTTCTATTTTCATTTATTACTTTTTTTATTCCAGCTACAGTTAATAATCTGTTATTTGCTGGTAACCTCTTTTTGTTTTCTTTAATCCATTGCAAATACTCTTTATCTGTAGCTTTATAATCAGGTTGTATTCGACAATCAAAAGGATCATTTACTTCTGAAGGCCTAGAAAAATAGAAATATTTATTCCTTAATGAATCAAGAGCGTAATTAAAACTTTGTATATCCGCTAAGTTCTTGTATTTATATAATAACATCTTATTCTCTTATAGATTAATATTATTTTTTTCAATTCTTTTAGTAAGGAAAATATTGTGGTTTACTATGTAAAACAAAAGAGTTCGGATTTATACTTAATGGTATTTGATATTGCGGAGATATTTTAGGCATAGACAGCTTTGGATTTTGAGAATATTCACTTGATTCAGAAGTTACGTCTGCAGCTTCTATAAATACTTCGGAAACTAGCTTATATTGCTTATCAACTGAATACAGAGAATCTAATAAAGCATTTGTGAATCTGCTCCCATTTCCTAAATCGTCTGAATATTCTCCATAAGAACAAGAATAAACAATAACATTCTGTGGCAAAGCTTGCGAGAGACGTTTATCAAATGATTCTCTGATAAAAGGTATCATTCTACTGGATTCTTGTTTTATAGATTTTTTTAAGGAGAATTCTTCTTCATTCAGCATATCGCATGGATATCTACAGCAATCGACAATTGTCAATTGTCGTTGAGATAAATGTAACAATTCTCGTAAATATATCTTTTCTTCATTAGAATTGATTTCTAATATAGTTTGTTGAGAGCGGGAACCTCCATGACCTGAAAAATATACAAAGACATAATCAAGATTTAATTGTTTTATACTAACTATAATTTCATTTAATTCATCAGCAGTGATTTCAAATGGTAAATATAAAATTTCATCATCTATCCAACATCCTCCAAGAGGACTTCGTAGAAATTCTTCAATTCGATTACAATCTTTTTCTACACTTGGAAGACCATTTTTATTACCAAAAATAATTGCCATTTTTTCCATTTGTCTATCCTTTATTTAATATAAGAATTTATAATATCTCGGAATTTCTTTTCATAGACATCTTGATTTTCATGTTCAACTGTTGGATGTTCCCAATACTCTTTATGAATTCGCACCCAAGATTTCACATCAAGGTATTTTTCTATTTTGCTCGTTTTATATTTGTAAAATTTACATACCCTCTCTAGATAATTAAACACCATAGTTGCATACAGTTCATATCTTTGCGATTCAATAGTGGTTTTATCAACATCCTTCCATTTTTTTGTCTCAGAAATAGTTTCTAATTCTGGATGGTCAAATGCCAATTTTAGAATAGAATCTAACTGATTATCTAAATCTTTTTTTTGTGTAAATTTATTACCCATTGAAGTAATAAAAATTGAAACAATTGCAGATATTACCGCCGCAATAATTGCTGAAATAAGAGATTCCATTTTTTTAAACTCCTTTTTAATGTTTATTTTAATTTTTGAAAAAGTTTCTTTCGTCTTGTCTTGAACAATTATTTGATTTTCTTCCTTTTGTTTTTTTTCCGAAAAAAGATATTCTTTTATTTCTGAAACAGAATATTGTTGGATTTTTCCTTCTTCATCACTTATAAATAAATAGTCTTTATTTGAGTGGATTATTTTTCCATTTATAACTCTTTCGTCATTGAGAATGATTGTATTATATTTATAATATCCGCCACCCATGTTACTTGAGATATTTGGAAAAATGTTTTTTGAATAATTATTTAGTGTAAACATAAAAAGAATTAGAAGATACAAAAAAATAAAACAATAATCTATCTTTTCAAGTTTTCCTTCGTTTTTGAATAATGCAACTACTGCTTTCTTATTAATATATGGAAATCCATCACCTAGAAATGAAAGTAAGAAAGGAATGCTAAAAAGACTATAATAGAAATATGTCATGTATATAGATTTAAAAATTGAATCTTTACACGCTATAAAAAAGGCTATTGTTAATGAAACCATTTCAAAACATGAGAAAATACAAATAAAAATTTTATTGGTCTTATCAGCTGATTTTAAATTATGGATATAATATCGATTTTTGATTAAATATAGGAATGGTATAACACTAGCAGCACTAATTGAATTTAATAACCTATATTTCCATTCTTCAATTACAGATTCAATATTACTTAGATTACCAGAATACATATATACAAGTATTGAGAAGAATATTGGAAGCCAAATAATACAAAAAATTAAAACTACAAAATCATGAATGGAATCTATTTTTTCCGACAAGTGTACATAGTACGATTAGAAAAGAAAGCAGCTGGAACACTGCGATAAATCCAACAAAAATTGTTTTTGAGTCAAATAATGCAACATCGATGATTCCAAATTGATTCAAGTAGATGTTTAAAACAAATGAACCTATTGCTATAAAACTTACAGGAATTAAGTAAATTAATTGAAACAAATGATCTTTGAAAAATTTTTTCATGATTCTTTACTCCTTACTTATAATATTAGAATTTGTCTCAATCTCACCATTCATCAACTTTGGTAAAAGCGAATCACGGAGTTCAGAAAGATTTTTATTTCCTTGTCTAATTAGCAACATTTGTTCAAACAATGCGTGAGTAGAAGAATGGAATTCTTTTATTTTATTTGTATCTGAATGAACTTTTAATTTCTTAATAAGTACCTGACTTATATTCTGTTGTGCAGAACCTACGGCAAGATTTTCTAATTCCTGTGTTACATTTTTTGCAAACATAAATAAATATGTGTATGGATAATTCTCAGTCGGAAGTAATGCACAGATTGCTTGGTTGCAAGTCATTGGTTTTGAAATTATTCCATAGGCTCCGACAGTTGCTCCATACATTGCAATTAAAACAGAATTCTCTGGAAGCAATTTTGCAGCTGAATTATTAATTGCATCATCTGTTATTTTCTCTTCTGTATCGATAATAAATCCACTTTCTAATTCTTTTGATTTTACCCAACAGTTATTTCCATTTGAGTAAAATGATATGTTTTTTCTAGAAGGAGTTCCGCCAGATGTTGTTTCGATTACTTCGCCTAGCAAAATGTCTTTCTTATCATCTTTAAACATCTCATCAAAGAGGGCTTGGGCTTGCTGTTCGAGGTTGGTGTTTATTTTGTTGTTCAGTTCGATTTTGTCGTCGAGGGATGAGAGGATGGCGGCGATTTTTTGCTGGGTGGGGAGAGGGGGAACTTTCACAGGAACGTTTCTCATTGTAGAACCTGAAACTTCCTTAAAAGTTGTTCCACTCCCGAGGTTTTCTATATTATCTTTGTTATATCTTAAGAGATAATATAGAAACATAAAATCTGTATCCTTATTTGGAACAATACTTTTAAATCCCTGATTAGTACAAACCTCATTTTTTGCAATAGCAATATAACCAATTGGAGCACGCGATGTAAAAAGAATACTGTTTGGTGGCATCAATTGAGCGGAACAACTTTTCAAGCCTTTTTCTGTAATATTTCTTTCACCATGAGAAATAAATCGTTCAGTGTGAGTCGATAAATCTTTTGGTGTAATCCAAGCGATAGAACCGTTTTCATAATTTGAAGAATCTTTTGTAGATGGTGTAGCACCACCAACTATAGTTCCTAAATTACTTAAAGTATATTCTTTCCACTCTTCCATTTTTATTCCTTATTTCTTATCAGCAAAGAGATCCAAATAATCTTTAAAGGCAAAAACACGGTTGCGCTGCTGCTTCGTGATTTCGGTAAGGATGCCAGCCTTCTCAAAAATTGCTGTCAAATCTCCGGCTGCTTTTGGCGACAATCCTGTTATGTTTTGTATATCCTTTACCGAGGCGACTGGTTTTTTGAACAATCCGAGAAGGAGCGTGTGGGCGGTGGCGGAGCGTTTTCCCATGCCAAGAATTTTTTCTTCCGCTTGGGCTTTTAACTGCATAATTTTTTGCAAAGTGGCCGTTCCTTCTTCCGCTGTTTCGGCAATGCCTACAAGGAAATATTTTACCCATTGGTTCAAATCGTTTTTTTCACGGGTCATAGTCAGCTTGTCATAATACAAAGACCGGTTTTTCTCAAAAAAAGCGGAAAGATATAAAAGCGGCTTTTCAAGGATGCCTGATGCGACTAGATAAAGCGTGATAAGCAACCGTCCGACTCTGCCGTTTCCGTCCAAGAACGGGTGAATCGTTTCAAACTGATAATGCGCTATTGCGATTTTTATAAGGTGGGGAACATTCAGCCCGTCATTGTTCAGGAATTTCTCAAAATCCGACATCAAATCACCGATTTTCTCCGCTGCTGGAGGAACAAAGACCGCGTCGGAAATGCTTGCGCCTCCAATCCAGTTTTGAGATGTCCTAAAGAGGCCTGGTGTTTTACGTTCTCCCCTGCCGCTTGCAAGAAGAATCTTATGAGCCTCTCGGATGAGTCTGCAAGACAAAGGAAGTGTTTTTAGCGCCTCTATGGAATTATTCATTGCCTTGACGTAGTTATTTACTTCCAGCCAGTCATCGCGCTTTTCCGGGGCAGAAGGCTCTTGGCTATCCAACGCCTCCTCAATGTTTGTGCGCGTTCCTTCTATTCGGCTTGAAATGACTGCTTCCTTATAAATATGCATGATTATGAATGTGTCAATATCCGGCACGAATCGGGAAAACGAGTTCAATTCTCCCAGTTTGAGAGAGGCTTTTTCAAGAAGATGGTTTATGTATGCCGGAACAAAGTACTTATATTTATATCCAGATTCCCACGTTCCTGAATTGAAATTCTCTATTTTCACGGCAAGCCTCCTTTTTGTAGGTTTGTAAGTATAGAATAACGCGTAAAGTAAAATAAGGCAAGTAGTTATTTTACTTTTATGGTGTAAAGTAAAATAAGGCATTTCGTTGTTTTACTTTACCACATCCTCACATGACTTTTCAACCCGTGACAATTTGTCACGGTCTCCTAAATCTTAAACCCAATCCCTGCAAGATTTTTCTTTATCTCTTCTTCGAGCTCGTGGCTCTTTGCGAACATTCCGCCAAGTTCGGTGGTCAGGCGGGTCATTTTATCGGCGAAGGGTTCGTCGTCTTCGGCTTTTTCTTCTATGCCAACGTAGCGGCCGGGGGTGAGGATGTAATCCTGGGCGGCGATTTGTTTTGTGGTGGCAACTGCGCAAAAGCCTTTTACATCTTCGAGGGTGCCATTCTGGAAGGCGGTGAAGGTGTTTGCAAGGCGGGCGATGTCTTCTTCGGAAAAGTCGCGGTGCTTGCGGTCTACCATGTGGCCCATGTTGCGGGCATCTATGAAGAGGGTTTTGCCGGTCTGCTTTTTGCCGCGGGTGATGAACCAGAGGGTTACCGGAATTGTTACGCTGTAGAAAAGCTGGGTTGGCATAGCGACAATTCCTTCTATTAAATCTGCTTCGATTATTTTACGGCGGATTTCTCCTTCGCCGGAGGTCTGGGTGGAAAGGGCGCCGTTTGCAAGTACCAGGCCGATTTTTCCGTTTGGAGCCAGGTGGTAGATCATGTGTTCTATCCAGGCGTAGTTTGCGTTGCCTGCGGGAGGAAGTCCATAAGCCCAGCGAGGGTCGTTCTGCAATTTATCCTGTCCCCAGTTGCTTAAGTTGAAGGGCGGATTTGCCATGATGAAGTCGAACTTTTGTGTTGAATGAAGGTCGTTGAAAAAGGTGTCTTCGGGATGGTCGCCAAAGTTTGCGTCGATTCCGCGGATTGCCATGTTCATCTTGGCCATTTTCCAGGTGTCGGCGTTGGCTTCCTGTCCGAAGACGGAGATGTTGCTTCTGTTTCCTGCGTGCTCCTGAATGAACTTTACTGACTGTACGAACATTCCGCCCGAACCGCAGCATGGGTCGTAAACGCGTTTTCCTTCTGAAGGCTTTAAGATATTTACGATTGTTTTTACTACGCTGGCTGGGGTGTAGAACTCGCCGCCTTTTACTCCTTCGTAGGATGCAAACTGCGCTATGCAGTATTCGTAGGTGCGGCCCAGCAGGTCTTTGCTTGCTTCGGTGTCGCTCATGTCCATGTTGGTGAATATGTCTACTACGTTACCAAGAACGCGTTTGTCCAGCTCGGGGTTGGCGTAGTTTTTTGGAAGGACTCCTTTGAGGCTTTTGTTGTCGGCTTCTATGGCAATCATGGCTTTGTCTAGGATTGTGCCGATTTCTGGCGTGTGGGCTGCCTTTGCAATTTCTGACCAGCGGGCCTGTGGAGGGACGAAGAAGATGTTGTCTGCTAAGTATGCGTCTTGCTCGTCTTCAAACCCGTCGCCTTCTGCAAGGAGTTCTGCGTATTTCTTTTCGAATGCGGTTGAGATGTATTTTAAGAAGATAAGTCCTGTAAAGATTTTGCGGTAATCTGCAGCGGGAATGTGTCCCCAAAGTTCGCAGGCTGCATCCCAAATCTGCTGTTCAAATCCGATTGTGGCTGAAGTTGATTTAGATGATTTTTTTGTCGATGTTTTTGCCATGCCTTTAGTATAGCGCGGAATGCAGAATAAAAAAAGAGCCGTCCGTAAAAAACGGACGACCCATTATGCAGCGTCCAAAGGACGCGGTGGAACCGCTCGGAACAACGATTAAGGTCTTGCGAGCAATAATACGAGCGGCTAGTTCCTAAAACTATGAATCGGCGCGGGAATTCTTCCGCCGCGGTTAATGAAGTCGGCGCAAGAGAATTGGTTGACGTTGATTACCGGGCAGCCGCCAAGCAAGCCGCCAAACTCGACCCATTCGCCGGCCTTTTTGCCGGGAGCGGGAATAAGGCGGACTGCGGTTGTCTTGTTGTTGACCATGCCGATCGCCATTTCGTCGGCCATGATTCCACTGATTGTGGTGGCCGGAGTGTCGCCGGGAATCGCTATCATGTCAAGGCCGACCGAGCAAACGCAAGTCATGGCCTCCAATTTTTCCAGGCAAATCGAGCCTTGCTTTACGGCGTTTATCATGCCTTCGTCTTCGCTTACGGGAATGAAAGCGCCGCTAAGACCGCCGACGTTCGTGCTGGCCATTACGCCGCCCTTCTTTACCATATCAGTTAGCATTGCCAAGGCCGCCGTGGTTCCAGGAGCGCCCGCGCCTTCCAAGCCGATTTCTTCCAAAATGCGCGCGACGCTGTCGCCGACTTCCGGCGTGGGCGCGAGGCTAAGGTCAAGGATTCCGAACTTTGTTCCAAGACGCTTGGCGGCTTCCGTTCCGACAAGCTGGCCCATGCGGGTAATTTTAAACGCCATCTTTTTAATGCCGTCGGCCAGCTCGTTGATGGGCTTGCCTTTGAACTCGCGGGCGGCGGCCAAGATAACGCCAGGGCCTGATACGCCGACATTGATTACCGTGTCGCCCTCTCCGGGGCCGTGGAAGGCGCCCGCCATAAAGGGATTGTCTTCCGGGGCGTTTGTAAAGACGACCAATTTTGCGCAGCCGTTTACCGGGCAGTTTTTGGAAAGCTCGGCGGTCTTTTTGATTGTCTCGCCCATAAGCTTAACCGCGTCCATGTTGATGCCGCTTTTGGTCGTGCCGACGTTGACGCTGGAGCAAACGCATTCAGTTTCTGTGAGCGCTTGCGGAATTGAGTCTATCAAAATGCGGTCGGCGGACGTGATTCCTTTTTGAACCAGAGCGCTAAAGCCTCCGATAAAGTTAACGCCTAATTCCTTTCCGCACTTGTCCAAAGTTTTGCAGTAGTCAACGTAGTTGTCGGCCTTGCTGGCTCCGGCCACAAGCGCGATCGGAGTGACAGAAATTCTTTTGTTGATGATGGGAACTCCAAAGTCGCTTTCAATGTCGCGGCCAACTTTTACCAAGTCCTTGGCCTTTGACATGATTTTGTCGTAAATTTTTTGGCAGGCCTTTTTGGGGTCCTCGCTGGCGCAGTCCAAAAGCGAAATGCCCATCGTGATGCAGCGCACGTCAAGCTTTTGGCGCATGAACATGTTTACTGTTTCTTCAATTTCTACAGGCGTGAACAACATAGTATAAATCCTCCAACCGTTACGGCTGACCGCGCGAGCTTAGTCGCGAGCGCGGTTGTTGCCGCTTATGCGGCTAACTATCAATTTTAGGTTTGCGACAAGTTAATCTTGCCGCTAGTAATTTTCGTAATACTCGCGGCGCGCCGCGGCTTTTTGCGCGTTCCAGCGCGATGATTTTTCTTCAAGCATTTCCGCGTCCTCGCGGCCTTGGAAATTGTTCCATTGGCTGAACTGGCGCTTGTCCAAGGGCGCGGCCTTGTTCTTGTTTTTTTCTCGCAAGTCTTCTTGTCCGTTGGCCATTATTTTTTTCCTTTTGATTTTGTGGCGGGCTTTGCGCCCTTTTTGGTCTTGGAGGCGGTTGCCGCAGGCTTTTTGGCGGCTGTCGTTTTTGTCTTGTTTGCGCTTTTTGTCGCGCCAGTCTTGGGCTTGGCAGCTTTTGCCGCTGTTTTGGCGGAACTCTTGGACGCGGACTTTGCCGCAGATTTTTTGCTTGCGCTAGGAGCGGCGCGCTTTGCGGTCTTGGATTCAGCTTTCTTCGCAGAGGCCTTGCCAGCCTTCGCGGCCGTTTTCTTTGCCGGCGCTTTCTTCGCGCTCTTGTCCGCCTTTAGTTCGGTCTTTGCCTCGCGCTCAATCTGTTCAAAGTCAACCGCGTCTTCGTCCACGACATCCACTTCCTCAACAACGGTTTCTTCCGGCACCGTCTTTTTTACAGGAATTATTATCGCGGGATTTTTTGGCATCTCGATTGTTTTGTTTGGGTCAAGAATTTTCTTGGGCGCGGATTTGTTCGCCGCAAGTTCCTCTTGGGCGCGCAAAAAACACACGCGGCACTTTATCACGGCGCTCAAAATTACGATTACGCAAAAAAATCTGACAGGCGTGTTGAACGAAACAAAGTAGTCGTATAAGCCGTGGATTAGAACCGCGTTCAAAAGCGGCCATACGTTCCACCCTAAATTTTTGCAATAATAAATGCTGAATCCGCCAAGGCCCGCGCAAAGGGTGTGGACCAAAACGGCAGTGAACATTCGCAAGTAAATCAAGTTGAGCGTCACGCCGTGGCCAATGTTCTGGAAGTCCTGCAAAAAGTAAATCACCGACTCAAAGCAGCCAAAAACCATTCCCGCCAAAAGGGAATAGCAGAACCAATGCGAAACGCGCTCGCCCTTGGCTCCGACCACAAAAAGCGCCAGCGCCTTGAAACATTCCTCAACCAAACCCAAAAAGACAATCGAGTAAAGCAAAATTGAGAGGGCCTTGCTTTGGCCAAAGAGGCGCATTCCGGGAATCAAAAACTGCGCTATCGTTATCGGAACAAGCGCGAGCAAGCCGGCCAGCGAGGCCACAAGGCCTTTTGGCGCGGAAAATTCCGGAACCAAAATCGCGAACAATGCGAACATCGTCACAAATGGAACGAAACACAAAATTATCGGCGCGTATACATTCATAATGATATAGAATACTTTAAATCGCGGCTTTTAACAAGTGGTTGACACAAAGCAACCTTATTATAGGTAAAACAAAACGCGGGCTCTATTGGCGGGCGGCCGGAACAAGCGCATTTTGTGAAAAAATCAAGCAACGCGGCAAAGGCAAAATTTTTGTCGATATTTTTGCCCCTTCCGCCGCTTCTCTAGTTGACTAAAATTCGTTCTACCCTTATGCTAGGGGAATCAAGGCAACCGGTTGCCTAACTCGCGCTGAACGCGCGAGTTACGAGTTTTTAGCCGCTCTGCGTCTAAAAACATCGCATTATTTCGAGAGGTAATTTATGCGTTTTGTTGAGGAATTTGCGGGAATGCAGGCCGGGCCGTCAGCCGGCTCAATCGAAGAATTTGCGGGACAGACTTGGTACAAAATCGCCAATGTCGATTCCATTCCGCCCTTCTTTATGACGATAACTAGTTCCAGCGACGCCTGGAATTTCATTTGGTCCAACGGCGCGTTGACCGCCGGCCGCAAAGACGCCAACCGCGCGATTTTTCCGTATTACACCGCCGACAAAATTTTGGACCTAAAGAACACAACGGGCAGCTTTAGCGCCGTTCAGGTTAAAGGCAAAGAAGGAACTTTGCTTTGGGAGCCTTTCGCGGACCAGGCGGAATTTAAGGTGGAACGAAACCTCTACAAAAATGCCAGCGGCTCCCATGTTATTTTTGAGGAAATAAACAAGGAGCTGAACCTTGTATGGCGGACAGAATGGACGTCGAGCGACAAGTACGGCTTGGTCCGCGCTTGTTCAATTAAAAACTGCGGAAAAGAAAAAGCCGACGCCTGCGTTCTTGACGGCGCGCAAAACATAATGCCGGCCTGCTCGCTGAGCGAAGTCCAGGCCACAACTTCAAACTTGATCGACGCTTACAAAAAAACCGACCTCGACCCGTCCGGGCTCGCGCTCTTTTCAATGTCGTCAGTTTTGACCGACAAGGCCGAGCCAAGCGAGGCGCTTTACGCCAACGTCTCTTACTTTACAAAAGATTCGCAAGTTTACCTTGACCCGCAAAGCCCCGCGCTTTTTAGGCAGGGAAAAGCCTTGCGGCCTTGCGACGTCCTCAAGGGCGAGCGCGCGTCTTGCTTTATCCGCCAGGAACTTGCGCTTGGAGCGGGCGCGGAAGAAAAGTGGCTCCAAGTTTTTGACACAAGATTGGAAGTTGGAGCGGCATGCGTCTTGGCAAAAGAGCTTGGCGACCGCTCCAAAATGGAAAAAGAAATTTTGGCCGACGTTGACAAAACGCGCTCCTTGTTGGAAGAATACGTGGCCGGAGCGGACGGCTTGCAGGACACCGGCGACAAGCTCGCTTCCATCCACCACGAAGCCAACGTAATGTTCAACATTATGCGCGGCGGAGTCTTTGTCCAAAACAACACGGTTCATTCCGACGACTTTGTCCGCTTTGTGGAAACCCGCAGCCGCGCCAAGGCCTCCGACGCAAAGGCGCTTGGCTTGCCTCCAACCGTCGACTATTTGGAATTGGGCAAGGCCGTCCGGCAAACGCGCGACGTTCAGCTTGAGCGCCTTTACTTGGAATACCTTCCGCTTTCGTTTTCGCGCAGGCACGGAGACCCAAGCCGTCCGTGGAACAAATTTTCAATCAACCTAAAGGACTCGCTGGGCCAGCCGATTTTGAACTACGAAGGCAACTGGCGCGACATCTTCCAAAACTGGGAGGCGCTCGCGATGAGCTACCCGGTTTATCTTACCGGAATGATTTCCAAATTCCTAAACGCCACCAGCGCGGACGGCTTTAACCCATACCGCATAACTAGAGCCGGCCTTGACTGGGAAATTCCCGAGCCAAACAATCCTTGGGCAAACATCGGCTATTGGAACGACCACCAAATTATTTATTTGGCCAAGCTTTTGGAATTGCAGGACAAGTGCGACCCCAAAGTTTTGCCCGATCTTTTGAACAAGAAAATTTTCACCGCGGCCAACATTCCCTACCACATCAAGACTTACGCCGACATCGAAAAAAATCCGCGCGACACGATAACATTCATGCGCGACCTCAACGACAAAATTTTGGCGGAAGCCAAGAAATACGGAAGCGACGCCAAGCTTTGCTCCAAGGACGGAAATCCCTACTTGGTCACGATGGCCGCAAAACTCTTGCAAATAATTTTGACAAAGCTGGCCAACCTTGTTCCCTACGGCGGAATTTGGCTCAACACGCAGCGGCCGGAATGGAACGACGCCAACAACGCGCTCGCGGGCTACGGCCTCAGCGTCGTGACCTTGTGCTACTTGCGCAGAATGATGGTTTTTGCCCGCTCGCTTTTTGAACGCAGCGGCGCCGAAAGCTGGACCGTTCCTATGGCGCTAAAGTCTTTCTTTGACCAAATCTCGGACTTGTACAAGAACGCCGACCTTGAGGCCTTGCGCGCCCCGGCGGCCAAAAAGGATTTTGTAAAGAAGTGCGGCTTGGCCTTCCAAAACGAGCGCTTCGCCTTTTACGAAAAATGCTCGCGCCTTGAAGAGACGCTGGACATTTCAAAGGCTGAGATTTTGGCCGCATTTGACGCCTTTATCAAGGCCGCCGAAATTTTCATCAAGGCCAACAAGAGAAGCGACGGCCTCTACCATTCCTACAACACTTTGGCCATCGGCGCGGACGGAATGGAAATCGGCTATTTGGAAGAAATGCTCGAAGGCCAAGTGGCCGTCCTTTCAAGCGGCTTGCTTTCCGCCAAAGAATGCGCGGACTTGTGCGCGGCCTTGGAAAAGAGCGCGATGTACGAGGAGCGCCAAGGCTCTTACATGCTCTATCCGTCAAAGGAGCTCGCGCGCTTTGTAAAGAAGAACATTGTGGCCAAAGCGGACGCTCAAAAAATCCCTGTTCTAAAAGAGGAATTGGAGCGCGGATATACCGCCCCGGACGAAGGCTCGCTTGTCTACAACGACCCGCTTGACAAGAACGCGGTTCACTTTAACCCGGACTTCCGCAACGCCCAGGTGATGCTGGAGGCCGCCGCCCGCGTTTACCCCGATTTGCCGCAAGACCAAAAGGACGCGCTCGCCGCGCTCTACGAAAAAACTTTTGACCACAAAAAGTTCACCGGCCGCAGCGGAACATTCTACGCCTTTGAAGGAATCGGCTCGATTTACTGGCACATGGTGTCCAAGCTCTTGCTCGCCGCGCAGGAAAATTTCTTCGCGGCGGTCGCGACTGGCGATTCTTGCGCCAAGGAATTGGGCGAGCGCTACTACAAAATTCGCGCGGGATTGTCGTTCAATAAAACTCCTGAACTTTACGGCGCCTTCCCAATCGACCCCTACTCGCACACGCCGCATTTGCAGGGCGCCAAGCAGCCCGGCATGACCGGCCAAGTAAAAGAGGAAGTCATCACGCGCTGGGGCGAGCTGGGAATGGAAATCAACAAGGGCAAGCTCAAGATTAATCCGGCGCTCCTGCTCAAAAAGGAATTTGGCGCGGACGGAACTCTCAGCTTCACGCGCTTTGGAGTTCCATTTGAGTACAAGCTGGTTCAAAGCGGCGGCGTGAAAATCTCGGTTGACTCCAACGCTTTTGGCGACGAGCTGAGCGAAGACTTGAGCCGCGACTTGTTCGAGCGCAAGGGCAAGGTCAAGCGCGTCTCGGTGGAAATCCCCGAATCCGCGATTTTTGCTTGAAAGGCGCCAAACTTTAAGGGGGGTGAAACGATAAAAAAAATGCGCGAAGGAGCGGGGCGGCGGGCGGCGACACTCGCCTTGCGCCTGCCGCGATAGCGGCAGCGTAAAATAGTTTCAAGGCGCAATGCGTGTGTAGCGCAGTTATCAAGCGGCGCCGATCTGACGCAACCGCGACTGGGAGCATTTTTTTGATTGTGTTTAAGTATAAAGTTTTTGCGCTCGGTTCCGATAATTTGATTATAGAACTATAAAACTCTGAGGTCAAATTATGGAACAGAAAAAGACTTTATGGATTATCGCGGCCAGCGGCGTATTCTTGCTGGTGGTCATCGGCGCGGCGCTTTTGCTCAACGCGCCTTCGTCAAACACGCCCGCGACCGCTTCTATAACAACAATAGAAAAGACGCCCATAGCCGTAAAAGCGGAAGAGCCGGTCGTAACTCCGGTTGAAACTCCCGCCGCCGAGACGGCTTTAGACTCAAACACATTGGCTTTCCAAAACATAGAAAATGGAACAAGCGAAAGCCAAGAAGCGCAGGCCGCCGCTCCTGTTCAAACACAGCAAACGCAAGTCGCCGCCGCTTCCGATTCCACTACGATTGACATAAAGCCCGCCGCTTCAAGCAATGTAACGGCCACAAGCCGCGCGGGCCAAGAAGCTCTTTCCAATGCCGGAACAAAAGCCAGCGCCTCAACAATTTACACAGGAAATCCCGGAACAAGCTCAGCCTCAAAGTCTGTAGCCAAAACTTCGGCTTCTTCCACAAGCGCTCCCAAAAAAGTCGCGGCGGCTTCCGCTCCGGCCAAAAAGTCTCCGGCAATATCTTCAAGGTATTGGGTGCAGGCCGCTTCGTTCACAAACAAAAAGAGCGCCGACAGCGCCCGCGCCACATTGGACGACAACAAAATTCCGGCGGAAGTTTTCACTTATAAGGACAACAAGGACAACTTGTTCTACCGCGTGCGCGTCGGCCCTTACACAACCAAAAGCGAAGCGGAATACTGGAAGACGCGCGTTTGCAAGATTGACCTTTTTAAGGACACGCAAAGCTACGTCACTGAAATAAAAATGTAAGCTCGCGCGAATAGCGGCGCTAGTTTACTCTTCTTCAGAGCCGCCTTCGGGCGGCAATTTTTTTAGCATGAGGCGCGCGATCTTTTGCGCCTGTTTTTTTGCGTTGGAATAAATTTCGATTTCGCCGCTGTCGTCAGGCGTCGCGGAAAATTTTCTGCCAAAAGGCTTTTCGTAATTTCCGCTAAATTTCATTGTCTGCAATTCTTCCCGCGTGATTCCAATTTCTTTGAGCATTTCGCTCATGTCGTCGTAATCTTCGCAAGTGTTGTAAATCCATGTAAGCATATTGCAAACGCGCACAGTGTTTTGGGCGGGCGCGCTCAAGCCCTTTGATTTCATGTCATAAAGTTTTGTCGTGCTTACGCAGCTTGCAAAGAAAAGAGCGGCCAAGCAAACAGCAAAAAATGCAAAAATGTTTTTCATAACGTTTCTCCAAAAAAATTATAGAAAAAAGGAGCCCCGGTTTCAAGAGGGCGCGTTTGTTTTGTTCGAGCTAGGCGAATTGGCGGCGGAATGAAATGTTTTTTTGTTTTGATACATGGCCGCGTCCGCGCGCTCAAAAACTTGCTGGTAAGTGGAGTCAACTTTGGGATCGTAAACCGACATGCCGCGCGCGATTGACACCGCCTCGTATGACTCCACAACCTTGGCCTTGTTTTCATTGATGTGCTTGTCAAATTCCGCAAAACGAGTCGCGCGGCTTTCATATTCTATGCCTTGAAGAATGACTACAAATTCGTCGCCGCCAATTCTAAAGACCGAACTGTACGGAAACGTGCGGCATATTATTCCGGCCGCGATTTGTATCGCGCGGTCACCGGCCTTGTGTCCGTATTGGTCGTTGATTTGCTTTAAATTGTTCAAGTCGCACATCACCACGGCAAATTGCGCGAGGCCTTGCCGGATTTGTTTTTCCAAGTTGTCTATTGTCAGCTTGTATGACACTGGATTTTTTACCTTTGTCATCGCGTCTTGATAGGCAAGCGTCTCCATGCTGGAAGTGTATTTGCGCAAGTGCGCGGCCGTGGTGTTGAAGGCGCGGATTAAAATTCCAATTTCGTCATTGGTCTCAGACGGAAGGTTTATGTCAAGCTTGCCTGCGGAAATTTTTTTGGCCGCAACTGTCAAAAGTTCCAATGGCCTAATGATATGCGAAGCGAGGCGCGCCGTGACCAATATAAAAATGATTTCCAAAACAGCGGCCAAAATCAATATTATGACGACCGCGTGAACTCTGTCGGCGTAAACGTCGGAACTTTTGTCGCAAAGAACAAGCTTCATTCCATTGCGCAAAGTTTCAAACGTCATGACGCGCCTTTGCCCGTCTTCCTTGTATCGGATTATTTTTCCTTCGGAATTTTTTTTACCCATAATGTCCTTGTTGGACAAAATGTCAAGCACTTCGTCGCCGGCAACCACGCCGTCAAAAAAAACAGGGTGATAGTGAACGGCTCCGTCGGCGCTCTTTAAGTACGCGTAGCGGGAACGTTCCCTGGTAAGGCGGTCGATGCTTTCCACCAAAACCTTAAAATCCACGTCCATTCCTACAATGCATATCAACGTTCCGCCCTTAAAAACCGGAATGACGTACGAGAACATATATAGGCCCAAATTTTTGTTTTGGTACGGATCCATCCAAATTCCGCGGCCGTGGCGGACAGGAATGTAAAACCAGCCCACATGCTCAACATCGTCCTTGTCATATTGGCGAATGTCGGTCAGAGGAACTTGGACAAGAAGGCCTTTTTGGTTCATTGTATACAAAAAGCCGTCAATGCCGTCAATCAAGTCAGGGTCAAAGGAAGTGTAAAACGAAACTATGCCGACGGTATTTTGCGCGATGGCCCTAAAAAAATTGTCGATGTCGGCCACCGCCGCTTTTCTATAGCGCGCGTCCTTTAGCAATTGCGGCGACTCTATTCTGTTGCGTATGAGCGCCGCCACGTTGCCTACGGTGTCTTCTATGTGCAAAAAGCGCTCGTCGGTTTCCAGCGCCTTGGTTTGGCACAAATAGTTCATCTTTTTGGCTATGTCTTCGTTAAGAACGTTGCTGATGGCTTGATAGGCGACGACAGAGGTGGCCGTTGTTATGAGCGCCGTGCAAACAAATATCAGGAGAAGTATTTTGAATCTTAGGGAATGAAATTTTTTCGCGCCCATTTGTTCCATTATAGCGCCAAAATTAAAAACTGACAAGTTTTTAATTTTGCCTTTGTCGTCAGGAACTACTAGCGCAAAAATCCGTTTTTTGCTATAATATCTTTTTAGTATGAAAACCGAATCTGGCATGGAACATACGATTCTCTATTTAAGTGAATTTTAACGGCGGAATTCTTTTGAATTCCGCTTTTTTTATATGCGCGTAAAAAGGAGCGAAATATGAAAAGAACGGACATCAAAAAGGTTTTGATTATCGGCTCGGGTCCGATTGTGATTGGCCAAGCTTGCGAGTTTGACTATTCTGGAACGCAGGCTTGCAAGGCCTTGCGCGAACAGGGCTATAAAATTGTATTGGTAAACTCCAACCCGGCCACGATTATGACCGACCCGGTTATGGCCGACGCGACTTACATCGAGCCGCTTAACGTTGAGCGTCTTTCTCAGATTATCGAAAAGGAGCGGCCTGACGCGCTGCTCCCCAACCTTGGCGGACAGACCGGCTTGAACATGGCGATGGAATTGAACAAGGCCGGCGTTCTTGACAAGTACGGCGTAAAGGTTATCGGCGTCAACTTGGACGCGATCGAGCGCGGAGAAGACCGCGAAGTCTTTAAGGAGACGATGAAAAATCTCGGCATCGACACGCCGCGCTCGGGCATTTGCCACACGATTGAAGGCGCCGAGAAAATCGCAGAAGAAATCGGTTTCCCGCTTGTCGTTCGTCCCGCTTACACGATGGGCGGCCAGGGCGGCGGCTTTTGCTACAACGTCGAGGAATTGCGAACGATTGTCGCCAACGGCCTTGACCTTTCGATGACCCACCAGTGTTTGATCGAGGAATCGATTCTTGGCTGGGAAGAGCTTGAGGTGGAAGTTGTTCGCGACGCAAAGAACCAAATGATCGCGATTTGCTTTATCGAAAACATTGACGCGGTCGGCGTTCACACAGGCGACTCTTTCTGCTCCGCGCCCTTTATGACAATAGACAAGGATTTGGAGGAACGGCTCAAGCGCGACGCCTTTAAGATTGTCGAGTCAATCGGAGTCATCGGCGGAACAAACGTGCAGTTCGCGCACAATCCAAAAACAGGCCGCGTGGTCATCATCGAAATCAACCCGCGCACAAGCCGCTCGTCGGCGCTCGCCTCAAAGGCCACCGGCTTCCCGATCGCGCTTATTTCCGCAAAACTTGCCAGCGGCATGACGCTTGACGAGATTCCTTACTGGCGCGACGGAACTTTGGAAAAATACACGCCGGGCGGAGCGCCTGACGGCGACTACGTTGTCCTTAAATTCGCGCGTTGGGCCTTTGAAAAATTCCGCGGCGTCGAAGACTCGCTCGGAACCAGCATGAAGGCCGTCGGCGAAGTCATGTCCATCGGAAAGACTTTCAAAGAAACTTTCCAAAAGGCCATCCGCGGTTTGGAAAACGGCCGAAGCGGTTTGGGCTTTGCAAAAGACTTTAACCGAAAGAGCGCCGACGAGCTTTGCGAAATGCTTAAGACGGCCTCAAGCGAGCGCTACTTCCAATTGTACGAAGCGATTAGAAAGGGCGTTCCGCTCGACAAATTGTACGAAATCACTTACGTAAAGAAATTCTTCCTTGAGCAAATGAAAGAGCTTGTCGACTTGGAAGAGGAAATGCTCAAAAATCCTGGCCGCGTTCCCGCGGATGACTTGCTCATCAAGGCAAAGAAAGACGGCTTTAGCGACAAGTACCTTTCAAAGATTCTTAAGGTCAGCGAAAAGGACATCCGCAACCGCCGCAAGGAACTTGGCGTGACAGAGGCTTGGCTTGCCGTTCCTGTAAGCGGAGTCAAGAACGCCAACTACTACTATTCGACATACAACGCGCCCGACAAGAGCGTGGCGAGCGACAACAAAAAGAAAATCATGATTTTGGGCGGCGGCCCCAACAGAATCGGACAAGGAATCGAGTTCGACTACTGCTGCTGCCACGCCGCGATGCAACTAAAGGAAATGGGCTACGAAACAATCATCGTAAACTGCAACCCGGAGACTGTTTCAACCGACTACGACACCAGCGACAAGCTTTACTTTGAGCCTGTCACAACAGAAGACGTTCTTCAGATTTACGAAAAGGAAAAGCCCTTTGGCGTAATCGTCCAGTTTGGCGGCCAGACTCCGCTCAACATCGCGCGCGAGCTTCAGGAAAACGGCGTGAACATTTTAGGAACAAGCATCGACTCAATCGACATCGCCGAAGACCGCGACCTCTTCCGCCACATGATGGAAAAGCTTGAAATCCCGATGCCCGAAAGCGGAATGGCGATCAACTTTGACGAAGCCAAGGCTTGCGCCGACAAAATTGGCTACCCGATTATGATTCGTCCGTCGTTCGTTTTGGGCGGCCGCGGAATGGAAGTCATCTACGATGAAGCCACTCTTAAAGAATATGTCGAAAAGGCCGTCGGCGTCACGCCCGACCGTCCGCTTTTGATTGACCGCTTCCTAAAGAACGCTCTTGAATGCGAAGCCGACGCGCTTGCAGATTCCACCCATGTGTATATACCGGCAGTGATGGAACACGTCGAGCTTGCGGGAATCCACTCCGGAGACTCGGCTTGCGTAATTCCGCCTGTGTCAATTCCGGCGGACAACCTTGCCACAATCAAGGAATACACAAAGAAAATCGCGGAATCATTGCACGTTTGCGGCTTGATGAACATGCAGTACGCAATTGAGGACGGAAAGGTTTACGTAATCGAAGCCAACCCGCGCGCAAGCCGCACAGTTCCGCTCGTGTCAAAAGTTTGCGACACGCAAATGGCGCGCCTTGCCACCCGAATGATGCTCGGCGAATCTTTGGAAAGCCTGGGCCTCAAGGAAAAGACAATTCCTTACCACGGAGCCAAAGAGGCCGTCTTGCCTTGGAACCGCTTCCCAGGCGTTGACCCGATTTTGGGACCGGAAATGCGCTCCACCGGCGAAGTTCTTGGCCTTGCCGAAACTTTCCCGCTTGCCTTTTACAAAGCGGAAGAAGCCGCCGGTTCGGAACTTCCGCACGCGCCTGCCGCTTGGGAAAACAAAAAAGTTTTGATTTCCCTTAGCAACAAGGAAGGCCAAAAAGAGGAAGTCCTAAAAATTGGAAAGACGCTAAAAGACTTGGGCTTTACGCTGATTGGAACGCAAGGCACCGCCGACTTCTACAACTCCAACAACATAAAGTGCGAAGTGGTGAACAAAATCGGCGCCGGCCGCCCCGACGTTGTTGACGCAATCATGAACAAGGAAGTTTGCCTTGTAATCAACACGCCCAAAGCCCAGCGCAACTACGCCGAAGACCGAAAGACTATCCGCAAGGCATGTCTAAAGTACAAGGTTAGCTACATCACCACGCTTGCCGGCGCCCTTGCGGCGGTGCAAGGAATCGCAGCCGTTAAGAACGGAAACGGCGGCGAAGGCGGAGTCAAAAGCTTGCAGGAGTACCATTCGCTGATAAAATCATGAACATCGCTGTTAATCTTTCAAACCCATTTGTCTTGGTTTTTATTAGCGGCTCGATCGCGACGTTTTTAATCAATCACTTTTTGGAGTTCATTGATTGGCGCGCTCGGGCCAAAAATGGCGGAAGCGTTCCGGCAGCGTTGCAAAAAATTCCGCTTGCGGTGGAAACTTTCGACACCGAAAAGCTCAAAAAAATCAGCGCCTACGAGGACGCAAAATATTTTAAATGGATCGTCTCTTCCGCGATTATGTTGGCGCTGGACATGGCGCTTGTCCTTTTTGGCTTTTATCCGTATGTCTTTGATTTTGTTTGCGCAATCACCGGCTTTCCCGCGACGGTCGCCAACAGTTTTTGCGCCTTTCTATTGTTCACTTATGTTTCAAGCGCGCCTGCGTTTATTGTTGGACTGCCGTTTTCGCTTTACAGGGAATTTGTGATAGAAAAGAAATTCGGTTTTTCAAACATGACTTGGAAGCTTTGGATCGCCGACCAAATAAAGAGCATCGCGGTCGGGCTTGTTTTGATTTCTGTCTTGACCCTTATCGCCGCGGCGCTTTTTGTAAAATGCGAGGCTAGTTGGTGGTTCATTCTTGCCGCCGTTTTGATAGCCTTTACTTTTATCATGCAAGTGGTCTATCCAAAATTCATCGCGCCGCTTTTTAACAAGTTCAGCCCGCTGGAAGACGGCGAAGCCAAGGACAAAATTATGGCGATTCTAGAAAAGGTGGGCTATAAAAACGGCGGCCTTTTTGTGATGGACGCCTCCAAGCGCAGCGGCCACAGCAACGCTTACTTTAGCGGCTTTGGAAAAACAAAGCGCATCGTTCTTTACGACACTCTTTTAAAGTCGCTCACGCCGGACGAGCTTGCGGCGGTTCTTGGCCACGAGCTGGGCCACTTCAAGCTTCATCACATCACCAAGCGCCTTTTTATCATGATTCCTATGGAATTTATCGTGACATTCCTCTTGTATAAAATGGCGCATTTTGTTGGCCTTTACAACGCTTTTGGATTTTCAAACATCACCGCGCAAAATGTCGCCAGCGTTCAGTTTATCGGAATCTTCCTCGCCGCGATGGTGTGGACGTCCGTCAGCGAAATTGTCACGCCGATTTCCAACATTTTTTCGCGCAAGCAGGAATACCAGGCGGACGCTTTTGGCGCCAAAGTTTGCGGAAGCCCGGAGCCTCTTGTCACCGGCCTAATCAAGCTGAACAGCGAAAACCTTTCCGAGCTGATTCCGCCAAAGCTCTACGTCTTTTGGAACTACTCGCACCCGACGCTTGTTGAACGGGTGGAAAAACTTAAAAACAAATGATTAAGTCAAGAGCAAAAAAGCCGCCATCGCTGGCGGCTTTTGTCGTTTTAAAGGCCAGCGATTTTCGCGCGGCCATAATTTTTACGCGTTCAATTTGTCCAATTCCGCTTTGACAATCTCGGCGGCTTTGGCGGCGGCTTGGTCGACTGGAACCAACTGAGCGTCGCTTTGGGAGCGCAACTTCATTTCCACATTGGGAAGGTTCTTGTCGCCCACCACAATGCGGAGCGGAATGCCAATCAAGTCAAAGTCCTTGAATTTGACTCCGGGCCGCTCCGAGCGGTCGTCAAGCAAAACGTCAACGCCTTGCGCCAAAAGCTCATCGTAAATCTTGTCGGCCGCCTCTTTCATCGCGCCTTCATACTTTATCGGAACAATGACGACTTGGAAGGGAGCCACAGTCATCGGCCAAATGATTCCGTTGTCGTCGTGGCGCTCTTCGATTATGCTGGCAAGCGTTCGGTCAACGCCGATTCCGTAGCAGCCCATAATCGGAGTGGCGGCCTTTCCGTTTTGGTCAAGGTATGTCACGTTCATGCTCTTTGTGTACTTGTCGCCCAACTTAAAGATGTGGCCAAGCTCGTTGCCCTTTTTGCTGTAAAGCTCTTCGCCGCATTCCGCGCACTTGTCGCCGGGAACGACTGTCCTAAAGTCGCCGCAAGTCCAAACGCTAAAGTCGCGCAAGGGCTCGACATGCTTTGCGTGGAAGCCTTCCTTGCTGGCTCCGATATATGCGTCGTGCATAAGCGAAACAAAGGCGCCGCTTGCGTCCATGTCGATCACGCTCTTGTCGGCGATGACAGGGCAGTTGCAGTTGAGCGGGCCTACAAATCCGTGCGGCGCGTTGGCGTACTTTACGATTTCGTCGTCGTTTGCCAAACCCGCTTCGCTCGCCTTTAAGAAGGCGGCCAGCTTTGTGTCGTTCAACTCCAAGTCGCCGCGAATCAAAACCACAAAGTAGCTGAGCGGATAATACTTTCCGGCGTTGTCCTCAACGTGCTTAAATGATTCCGCTCCCTTGACTCCGCTCAAATCCAAAGCGCAGTTTGTCACGCGGCAGACAATCGCCTTGATGAACTGGTTGCTCTTGGCTCCAAAGAATTTTTCCATGTCCTCAATGCTAAAAACATTGGGCGTGGCAACTTCTTCCAGTTTTTCGTTTGTCGGAACGGAGCCGTTGGAGTCGGGCTTGCAGGCCGCCTTTTCTACGTTGGCCGCGTAGCCGCACTTGGGGCACAAAATCAAAGTGTCGTCGCCAACCGGAGACTCCACCATAAATTCCTCGGAACCGCTTCCGCCCATGCTGCCTGTGTCGGCCTTTACGGAAATGATGGACAAGCCCAAGCGCTTGTAGATTTTTCTGTAAGCGGCGGCCACGTTGTCGTAAGAGGCGTCCAACGAGGCTTGGTCCGCGTCAAAGGAATAAGCGTCCATCATAGTGAACTCGCGGCCGCGCATAACGCCGTAGCGGGGACGGATTTCGTCGCGGTATTTTGTGTTGATTTGGTAGAGCGTCATCGGAAGCTGCTTGTAGCTTTCCAAGCCGTCGCGGACCAAAGCGGTAAACGCTTCTTCAGCCGTGGGGCTTACGACCATGTCCTGGCCGCCGCGGTTTTGGGGAGTCAGCATTTCGCCGCTCATCTTGTCCCAGCGTCCGCTTTCCTTCCAGATTTCGGCAGGCTGAATCACAGTCGGCTTCATCTCAAGGCAGCCGGCCTTGTCCAATTCCTCGCGGATTATGTTCATCACTTTTGTAAAAGACTTAAAGCCAATCGGCATGTATGAATAAAGGCCGTTGCCCAATTTGCGGATCATTCCGCTACGCATCATCAACTGGTGGCTTGCAATCACCGCGTCGTTAGGAGAGTCGCGGAGAGTGGAAATAAGAAATTTTGAAGTTTTCATGGTTCAAATATTATATAGAAAAAGTTGCAAGAATTCAATATAATATAATAAAGGCAACAAAATTATAAAAATACAAAAATGCTCCCGGTTGCGGTTGCGTCCGATCGGCACCGCTAGCTAGCGTCGCTACTCGCTGTTTGCGTTTGTAACTATTTAACTTCGCCGCTCACGCGGCGGCGCAAACAGAGAGTTGCCGCCAGCCGCCCCGCGCCCTCGCGCGTTTTTTACTAGTTTAAAAACGTTGCCAATTATTTTTGGAGACAATATGAATTTCTTAAAATTTAACGACGTGCATTTTTCTTATCCTGCGGTGGAAGGCGACGTTGACGAGGGCGGAAAGCAAATCCAGCCGCCGGTGATTTTTGACCATTTTAGCGCGGAGCTTCCATCGGGCTTTGTAAGCCTTGTTGGCCCCAACGCAAGCGGAAAGTCAACCTTTATGCTTTTGGCCGCCGGCCGCGTTTTGCCGCAAGAGGGAACAGTTCAATTGCTCGGGCGCGACACTCGTTCCCTAAGTGAAGAGGAACGCGACAAACTCGCAAGCTACATCTACCAAAACATGGAACTGGACACCGACCAAGAAGTCCGCGAGCTGCTGGACTTTGTATACAAAAACGGCTCACTTTGCGGCAAGGCTTCTGGAGCGCTGGACGCAAGCAAAGATTTTTTGGCAGAAGTCCAAGAAGTCTTTGAGCTGACGGAATTGCTGGACAAAAAATTCAACGCGCTTTCAAAAGGCCAGCTGCAGCGCGCGCTCGCGGCCTTTGCCTTGCTCTACGGCTCAAAGTCAGTCTTTATGGACGAGCCTTTTTTTGCCTTGGAAGAGCGCCAAAAAGAAAGCGCGATAAAATACCTAAAGGAATTCTGCGCCGCAAAAAACGCGACGGTTTACATTTCCATGCACGAGTTGGATTTGACAAAAAAATACGCGCAAACCGTCCTGCTTTTTTACCCCAACCACGACATCGACTTGGGAAGCGCCGACGAAGTTTTGACCGACGAGGCGCTCGAAAAATCCTACGGCGTTCCCGCGTCAATGTTAAAGCAAAGCGAAGAGCTTAGCCGCGAGCAGATTGCGCGACGATTAAACTTTTAGCGCGCCCTTTTCCAGCGCGGTGAATTCCGTTCCGTTCTGATACTTAATCACAATCGTCGGCTGGCGGACAACGCCGTCCAAGTGAATCAGGCTGGGCGCGTCATCGTCGTAATTGCAGCCAATCGCAAAGTGGCAGGTTTGGAAGGCCTTTTCGTCCTCAAGCATGTTGCCGCCAATTGTCGCGGCGGGGTTAAGGCCGATGCCCAGCTCTCCGATGTTGCGGGCGTTGCGCTTGTAAACTTCGCCCTGGCCTTGGGGGAGCGCGCCCTTCTTTTCCATTTGAATCGAACGGGCCTCCGCGTCGCTTATCGTTTTTTGCAAGCGCTTGGCTTCGTCGCCGCCGGAGATGTCGGTGGCAAAACCATGCTGGACTTTAACGACAATCGGCGTGTTTATGATTGAGTCGCCGTCTCCAAAAGTCATCGAGCCGTCATAAACGATTGTTCCGTCACAGCCTTTGTCAACGCCGTTTCCGACAACCGGGCTTATAAAGACTTCTCCGGCGGGAATGTTTCCGCCAGTTCCAGGCTTGGAAAAATCGCCGTCGTCGCTTAAGGGTTCGCGTCCTTCGATTGGAATCGTTACGTCCGTTCCGCCGGGAGCGGTGACGCGGACGGAAACCGCGTCCTTAAATTTTGCCATGAGCTTTTTGCAGCGCTCGCCCAACTCGGCGTAGTCGATGCAAGCCGTCCGCTCGAACATTTCTGGCGTAAGGCCGGGCGTCCAAATCGCGCGGATTGTTTTCTTTCCTTCAAGCAGGTAGTCAAAGGCGGAGTCGTATTTTACG
Organism: uncultured Spirochaetaceae bacterium; assembly: GCA_902792795.1. Lineage (GTDB taxonomy): Bacteria > Spirochaetota > Spirochaetia > Treponematales > Treponemataceae > Treponema_D. Next base: position 29,402 of record CADBBB010000001.1, read on the forward strand.
CCGTTCTCTCCAACGTAAGGATTGGCTTCCGCCTCAGCGTCGTGGCCCAGCTTTACGCTTGAGATTGACATGATTACGTCGGGAGCGGTTTTTATCGCGGCAATGACGCTAGGCTCGGCGTTGTCCAGCGAAGTTTTTTCGCGCTGGTACATCAACACAGCGTTGGCCTCCATGTCGGAAGCCGCCGTGTAAAGGTCTTGCGCTATTTGCGCGGTTTTAGGATTTGCGATGATAAGGACTTTTTCGCCCTTCTTTATTTTTAAAACTTGTTCCGCCACGACTTGCGCGGCGGATTGTTTTTGACTAAAAATGTTTGCCATCGGCTCATTCGCCAAGCAACTTGTTCAGAATAAGATTGGCCAAAACCTTTTTCCACTGAATCTTAAAATTGCTAAAGCTGTCCAACGTTATGCATTCTTCTGGATTGGAAACAATCTTTGGCTCGGACGCTTTTGCCAGTTTTACAGTCGAATAGACACCGATCCACTTAGCCTTTCCAAATTGTTCCAAGGTGTATTCCTTTTTTCCGCCCATGATAACTTTGGCGGTCGTCGTTCCAAGTCCGTTGAACACTTCAATGTTCTGTTCCTTGGAAGCCTGAATCGCGACGATAAGGCCGGCCGACGGATTGAACTTGCAATACACTTCGACATCTTTTAGCATGCTGGTGTTGCTGCCCTCTGTCTCGTCGTCAATGGCGCCCAGCGGAATTCTTGCGGAACCGTCGTACTTATACCATTGGTTGTAAGTTCCCTCAAAAACATCCGCCGCGCTGCCGCAAGAAGTCATAAACACGGCGCACAAAAGAAGCGCCGATGCAAAAATAAGTTTTAATGTTTTCATTGTAATCTCCTAAAAAAATAATAATCCATATCGCGGGCCTTTGTCAAGTTTGCGCGCCGACGGACAAGGATTCGCAAAAAAAAGCGGCGGGCCGCCCGGAGGAGAGCGGCTCGCCGCAGATTTTGGTCAGGAACCTATATTACGCGAACGGGTTCTCTGTCGCGTACAATGTGCCGGCGGGCTTGTTGTAGGCGATGTCTTCGATTCCGAGGTACTGGAATACTGTCCACAAGGCTTTTCCTACGTGGCCAAAGGCGACGGCTCCGTGGTGCGGATACTGCTTGCCTACCAATACGTGGCGGTAGAAGCGGCCCATTTCCGGGATGCCGAACACGCCGATGCCGCCGAATGAGTGTGTGGCGGCTTCCAAGACTTCGCCTTCGGCAACGTATGCCTGGAGCTTTGTGTCCGGGCGGGTCTGCAATCTGAAGAATGTGATGTCGCCGGCGGCAATGTCGCCTTCCAATGTTCCGCGAGTAAAGTCAGGCTCGCTTCCTTTTGGCTCAAGCAAGCGGTGCTGGATCAACTGGTACTTGACTCCGGGCTTTCTGTCCTTGTTCAAATGGCAGAAGGGAGTGTTTCCGCAGTGGAAGCCCATGAATGTGTCCGTAAGCTTGTAGGGATACTTTGTCTTTCCCTTGATTTCGTCGTCGTACAAGTCTTGGGGAACGGTGTTGTTGATGTCAAGCAAGGTGACAGGAGCGCCTGTGACGCAAGTTCCGATGTACTCAGAAAGAGCGCCAAAGATGTCGACTTCGCAGGCAACAGGGATTCCCTTGTTGGCAAGGCGGCTGTTGACGTAGCAAGGCTCAAATCCAAAGGCCTCGGGGAAGGCCGGCCAACACTTGTCGGCAAAGACAACGTAGTCGCGCGCTCCCTTGTGCTTTTCCGCCCAGTCAAGCAAGGTAAGCTCAAACTGCGCCATGCGGGGCAAGAAGTCGGGATAGTTGTTTCCGTCGGCGCCAAGCTCGGCGGCCATGTCTTTTACGACGTCGGCGATTCTCTTGTCGTCCTTGTGGGCCTTGTAAGAAACCAACAAGTCAAGCTCTGAGTTCTCTTCGATTTCAACGCCGATGTCGTAAAGGCCTTTGATCGGGGCGTTGCAGGCAAAGAAGTCTTGCGGGCGCGGTCCGAATGTGATGATCTTAAGGTGTGAAAGTCCGATGAGCGCGCGGGCCACCGGAACAAAGTCCTTCATCATGGCGGCGACTTCTTCGGCTGTTCCAACAGGATACTCAGGAAGAACGGCCTTGAGCTTTCGGAGTCCAAGGTTATAAGAGCAGTTGAGGACGCCGCAGTAAGCGTCGCCGCGTCCGTCAATCAAGCCGCCGTTCTTGTATGAGCTTTCGGCGGCGGCGGCGTACATTACCGGGCCGTCAAAGTTCTTGGCGATCAAGGTTTCGGGAGTTTCCGGTCCAAAGTTTCCAAGGAAGACGCAGAGCGCGTTGCAGCCGGCCTTCTTTACGTCCTCGACGGCCTTGAGCATGTCAAGCTCGTTTTCCACCGTAACCTTGCACTCGTAAAGGTCCGAGCCGTAGGCTTTGGCGATGGCCGCTCTTCTTGATTCAGAAAGCGAGATGATGAAGCAGTCGCGGCTTACCGCGATGATTCCCAATTTTACGTTTGGAATGTTTGTCCACTTGTCCATAAAGTTCTCCTATGTTTTATGAATTGGAAGCGCGTCGCTCGCGCTCCGCTAATTCGCTAGATTGATGTTGGGGCCATGCAAGCCCACAAAGGCGCCCTGCTTGGCCTCAGACGTTTCGGGATGCGCGATGAGCCACTTGTTGGCCGCCCACAAGAGCTTGTCTTCCTTGTCGATGTCGCTGATTTTGGGCTTGTCCAAGTTGGTTCCCTTGGGAAGAATGATCACGACGCGGAAGCCGTCGGGGTTGACTTCCTTTCCCTTGACGCCGTTGCAAGGCGCGTAGTGGAGCGTCGTCTCGTAAACTTGAACGACAGTTCCGGCGGGAACGTAGAAGGCCTCGACGCAGTTTGTGTTGAGCTTTCCGTTCTTTACGGACTGAAGCGGAGCCAAAAGCAAAACGATGTCGGTTGAAGGAATGTTGATTTCGCTTCCGCGGTGCCATTCAAGGCAGTTGAGCTTTGTGTTAAAGCCGTTGCAGTAGCCGATTTGGATTGGCATTCCGCCGTAAGCGTTTGTACTGAACTGCTTGGCCACCGGCAAGCCTTCAAGACCAGCGTCGCCGGGCGTGTAGATTACCTTGTCCTTGGGCTTTTCAGTGGTGGAATCAAGCTTGAAAAGCAATTCCTTTACGTCGTAGCCGGTCAGAACTTTTCCGTAACGCTCGAATGAGTGTCCGAACACCGATTTGATTTTCATTTAAAAGTCCTCCTATATTGCGCCTTGTTTTTGCGAGCTTTTCAGCGAGCAAAAATGTTGGCGTTGCGTCGCCGTCAAAAGATTTCGGTCTTGAACTCTTTTTTATCGGCGACCATCCTCCTAATATTGGTCGTCTCCGCTAAACGTATAGCGGCGAAACTTGGTTTAAAATCTTGTTGTAGTCGACAAAGGCCGCGTCGTAAGCCTTGACGTTACCCGCGATTGGGTTGGTCGTCTTTGACTCGTCCAACTCAACGTGGCTGTCGGCGAGCGCTTCCATCGAAACGTTTTTGCCGGCGGATTTTTCCAAGCACCAAAGCGCTTGCAAGGCCGCGCCAAAAGCGGCGGCTTCGCTTGATGTCGGAACTTTTACAGGCAAGTTAAGGATGTCGGCCACAATCTGGCGCCAAATCGGGCTCTTCGCGCCGCCGCCGGTAAGGCGCAGCTCTTTGGGGGTAAAGCCGCGCTTTCTAAAGGCTTCCAAGCCGCCGCGCATAGAGAACACGGCGCTTTCCAAAGCGGCGCGGGCGATGTTGGCGCGGTTGCTGTTGGCAACGGTCAATCCTGTGATTGAGGCGCGGCCATGCGGAAGGTTTGGCGTGCGCTCGCCGTTAAAGAAGGGAAGCACGAAAACGCCGTCCGAGCCGGGCTTGGCCTTTTGCGCCTCGCCGTCAAATTCCTTTACGTCAAGATTAAAGAGCGCGCGGATTTCCTCCGAAGCCACGGTGCAGTTCATCGTGCACAAAAGCGGAAGGTAGCCGTTGGTCGAAGAAGCGAATCCAGAGATTCCGTTTTCCGGGTCGGCGACCGACTTGTCGGAGAAACCGTAAAGGGTTCCGCTCGTTCCCATCGACATTGTCAACGTTCCGCCTTTAACGCAGCCTGTTCCAATGGCGCTCATCATGTTGTCTCCGCCGCCAGCCGAAACCGGAATGCCAGCCGGGATTCCAAAGCGCTTGGCAGCCTCTTCCGTGACGGCCCCGCAAGCTTCGTCGTCCTTAATGATTTTTGGAAGCTTTTCAAGCAAAGAAGGATCGACGGCGTCGCAAACGGTCTTTGACCACTTGCGGTTCACGCTGTCAAAAAGCGCTGTGCCCGAAGCGTCGCCCGATTCCATAACGTAATTTTTGGTAAAGACATAGTTCAAATAATCGTGCGGAAGCATGATGTACTTTAGCTTTGCAAAGGCGTCGGGCTTGTGGCGCTTGAGCCAGAAAATTTTTGGCGCGGTAAAGCCGGGAAGCATAAAGTTTTGGACGGCTTCGACAACCTTTTCCTTTCCGCCAAGAGCGTCGGTAAGAATCTTGCACTCTTCCGCGGTGGAAGTGTCGTTCCACAATTTGATGTTGTAAAGGGCTTTTCCGTCCTCTCCAAGAGGAACAAAGCCGTGCTGCTGGCCGGAAACTCCGATTGCCTGGATGGAAGCCTTTCCTTCCGCGCTCAATTTGGAAAAGCAAACGTCAAGGCCCTTCTCGTACATTTCCGTTGTCTGCTCGCGGGTTCCGTCGTCCTTGGAAATCAAGTCCATCGGACAAGAACCGCTTTCGACAGTCTTCTTGTTTTCATAATCGTAGAGAACAACCTTCATGCTCTGTGTTCCCAAATCAACGCCAGCAACGCATTTCATTTATAGCCTCCATATCGTGCTCGTGCACGGTATACATATAATAATACGCTTGAATCGCCAGATTGTCAAGTCCGCTCGTACATTTTTTTTCAAAACCTTAACCGTTGTTTCGAGCGGTTTCACCGCGTCTTTCAGACGCTACAGTTTCACCCGTAAAAGGCGTGGGCGTTGCCGCCTTGCTTTTTGCACTCGTACATTACGGAATCGGCCTTTTCGTACAGGGCGGAGAAAGGCTCGTCGCCGCTGACATAGACGCAGCCCATGCTTACGGACACTTTATGGCCGCCCATTTCGCTCAATTCAATTTTGTCAATATTGGACATAAAGCGGTCGATGACGATTGAGGCGCTCTTGTCCTCTTGAACGCCGAGCGCGAAGACGACAAACTCGTCTCCGCCCAGTCGAATCAAAATGTCCGAGTTGCGGAAGCTTTTTTTCATCGCCTTGGCTATTTCCACCAAAACCTTGTCGCCAACCGCGTGGCCAAAATTGTCGTTGATGAACTTGAACTTGTTCACGTCAAAAAGGCAGAACATTCCGACATGGCCTTCTTTCAAAATGTTCGAGACGCCAAGCTCGCCGCTGCGCCTGTTGCAAATGGAAGTCAAGAAGTCCGTTTCCGAAAGAATTTGCAAATTGATTTCCAGCTTTTTTTGCGCGGTTATGTCGACCAAAGAATAAACCACCACGCGGTCGTCGTTGGAAAGAGTGACGCGCTTGGCGTGCGTAAGAATGTAACCCACGCGGCCGTCGCCATAGTGAATGGAAGACTCAAAGACTATTTCTTCGCCTTCCTTGGCGTTGACGGCGCTCTTTAGCTGGTCGTCCATCGCGTCAAGCTCTTCCTTGGTGAATTGGTTCCTAACGTCCTGAACGGTAAGCTTTCTTTCTTCGTTGGGGTCAAAGCCGTACAACTCAAGCGCCTTTTTGTTTATCAGCATGATCTCGCCGTTGGCGGCGGCGGTGACGACGGTTCCCACAGTTTGAACTTGGAACATTTCCTTAAAGAGTTTGTCCTTGTTTTGGAGAATGTCTTTAAGTTCGTTGACCGCGTTGGCTATCGTTCCAAATTCATCCTTGCGGGAAAGGTAGCGGGCAATGTCGCCGGCCCCGGAAAAATCGTTCTTCTTAAAAGCGATGATTGTGTTGTTAATCGCCGAAAGCGGCTTCATCATTCTCTCAACGCAAAAGACGCCTAGCAAAACCGTAAGCGCAGCGACGATGGCGCAAGCAACAAAAATTTGGGCTCGAATGGCCAAAATCATTTTAAACACTTCGGTCTTTGAGTCATATATTATGAAGAACCAGTTGCGATTTTTAATGTACTTGCAAGCCGCGACAATTTTGTCGTTTGAATAGGTGTACTTTCCTTCCGGCGTGACTTCATACTTGTAATCTTTAATAATGCGCAAAATGTCCGCGTCGGTACATTCCTTTCCAACCAAGTCCGGGTGATTGTGAAAAATAAAAGTGTTGTTGGAAGCGTTTATCAAAAGGTATACGCTGTTGGGCGCGTTGGAGTTTTTTAGCTTGCTGAGCTTTTGGGAAAGCTCGTCGGTAAAAAACGCCGCTCCCGCAAAGCCTATTGGCTCGCCAGCTTTATTAAAGACTGGAGAGTAAACTGGAATCACCATTTTTTTAGTCACCGGCGCCTTGACGATTCCGGAACAAAAAGCTTTTTTTCTTTGGCGGATTTGCGCCTCAAGATTGCCGGCGCCCTTTGCGTCCCTAAAGGTTTTGTCAACAGAGTCAGGGTTGATGTGGGCCAAAACATAAGTGTCCCAGCACGCCACATAAAGGCCTTCCATGTATTCTTTTTCCGCCGCGCACTTGTTTGTATATTCCCTAGCCCGCTTGATGTTTTGTTCGCTTGGATTTTCAAGGACATCGACAATCTCGGCGGCCTTGCTGTATCCCGCCAAAAAGTCGCAGCAGCCTTCGATGTATGTTTCAATCAGCTCCGCCCTGTCACCGACGATTACGCTCATGTCCTCCGCGGTCTTTTCTTCAAGTATGCGGGTGATTTTTCCGTTCATAACCTTGTAGAGAAAAAATATTGAGGAAATCGCTATCAATGCAAGCAGCAGGGCGATTTTCGCGCTGATTCTTGTGGTTTTCATTTATTACATTATAGCGCGCTTTTTGGAATTTTGGCGCAAAAAACCGCCCAACGGGCGGCTTCTTAGGCTTGCAATCCTTTATGCTTGCAAGGCCAAAAATGCGCGACGGCTTAGCGGCCCCAAGTCATAATCAAGTCGTAGTTGTCCTCGCGGACTTCAAAATACTGGTTACGCTCGCCGCAAGTGACGCAGTATTCGGGGGCGGTGGGGCCGACGACGATGTGGCCGCACTTTAGGCATTCCCAAACCTTTACGGTAGACTCCTTGAGTTTTTTGGAAGAATCCTCGTCGTTCAACAATGAACGGTAGCGCTCCTCGTGGCGCTTTTCGATTTGGGCCACGGCGCGGAACTTGGCGGCCAAGTCGGCAAAACCTTCCGCTTCGGCGGTTTTTGCAAAGCCCTCGTACATGTCCGTCCATTCGTGGTTTTCGCCGTCGGCGGCCGCCTTTAAGTTTGTGGTCGAGTCTTTTATGCCGTCCAATTCGGTCAGCCACATTTTGGCGTGCTGTTCTTCGTTGTTGGCGGTCTTTTCAAAAATCTTTGCGATTTTGTCCTGGCCCTCTTTTTGAGCCACCTGCGAAAAATAAACGTACTTGTTGCGCGCCTGCGATTCTCCGGCAAAGGCCGCCAGCAAGTTTTTCTCTGTCTGCGTTCCCGCGTATTTGCTCATATTCTTCTCCTTGTGAATGGTGTAAGTTGTTCTTTTATTATAAGGCAGAATTTGGGATAAAGCAAGCGCCGCTCGTATTTTCGTTGACAAGACCTTAACTTTTATTTCGAGCGGTTTCATCGCGTCTTTCAGACGCTACCGCCACAAGGGCTGCCCAAGTTGGGCGGCCCTTTTTTTGTCGGCATCGCCTTAAAACAATTCCCGCTGCCCGTCACCGCTCGCGGAGGCCTTCCAGCTTTTTTGCTCCGCCTGGCGGACTACATCGCCCGGCAATTCGCCGCCCAGCAAAAAAGGCGAGCGTGGATCATGGCGCGCGGCGTTGCGCTTGACCGCCCGCCAGTCGCTGTTGGCGTAACAATAGCGGCAATAGTGGCGGCAGCTGGAATACGCGCCGATGTCGCAAGAAAGATAGCAGGCGCATTCCGAGCGCGACGGCGTAAACTTTGGGAAATTTAGCGGCTGCCCCAAGGCCTTTTCGTAAATGGCGGGCGTCATGCAGCCGCCGCATTCCGCTCCGTAGGCCGACAAAAAATCGCCCTCTCCGCAAGTCCGTATCGTAATCTTGTTGGCGGCGGCGATGGCAATCAAGTCCTTGCCGAGCGCGGTTTTTTCTTGCTCGGTCATTTCGCGCGCCTCTGGAAAATTGCGCCGGACTTTTGGATAGATGTCGATAAAGCTGATAACGCAATAGTCAGTCCAGCCGCTTAGGGCGCGCGCGAGTGTTTCAAAGGCGCGGCAGTGATAGTCCGCCGTATATTTACTGTCAAGAAAAATCGGGTCGTAGCGCCAAACGATTCTGTCCTTTCCCGCCAGCGCCGAAAGTTTTTGGAAAGCGGCGACTATCTCGCGCTTGTCGGGAACGCCAGGCTCTATGTCGCGGCCATAAGCGGTAATCGTAACTTGCCAATATTGCGCGAAGCCGCGCTCGTTCAACTCCGCAATATGTGGCAGCATCGGAATAGGATTCTTCGAGCAAAAACCGATCATGTCAACGATGTCGGGGCGAATTTCAAAGCGGGTCACGGCGCTTTGGTTGTAGGGATTCCTAACCATCACATAGCCTTCGCGGACGCGGTTCATGAACCATTCAGAGTAAAATGCCGGTATGTCCGTGCGTTGGCCCGTGTTCAAAATCATCAGAATAAAACTAGCGCATTTATGATTTTTATTCTAGAAACAAATGTATTGCCCAAAGAGCGAAAAAAATTTATACTAACAAAATTAGGATTTATCTTTGGAGAGAAACCAGTGCGCGACATTTTGCTTTCAATTCAATACGCAAGCATAGTAGGTTTGTTCATAGAGTGTTGGATTATTTTTCACCGCTTAAAAAACGCGCCTTTGTCATATCTTTTTCTTAGCTGCCTCGCCATTTTAGTGAACAACATAGGCTATCTGTTTCAACTGCTTTCCACAACGCAAGAAACATACATAACCGCGCTAAGATTCTCTTACGGAGGACGCGTGTGGATAACGCTGTTTCTATTTTTGTTCACGATTGAACTTTGCAAAATTAAATTTTCTAAATTTTTTAGGAACATCCTTGTTCTCGCGCACATATTCATTTATCTTTCCATACTGACGCTGACAAAAAATAATTTGTATTACACATGGACAAAATTCAGCGCGCAAAATATTTTTCCCCAAATGTCTCACGGAAACGGAATTGTCCATCACATTTTTATGGTCCTTCAATTCTTTTACATCGCGATTGGCTTTAAATGGCTTTTTACCGCATGGCGCAAAGAAAAAAATCGCACCACAAAAAAATGTTTTATGGCTGTAATCGTTTCGTTGTTTATAGAATTTCTGTTCTTCACCGTTCAAATGCTAAAAATTTTTGAAATCACAAAAATATACGACGTGACAATTTTTGGCTATATAATCAGCGCTGTCGTAATGTTTGTGGCCTTTTTTAGATACGACCTTCTTGGCGCCAGGGAAACGGCGCGCGACTTTATCATCGACCATTTGTCGGAAGGAATCATCGCGGTTGACAAAAATCAAGACATTCAATACTGCAACAAAACCGCGATGGAAATATTCCCCAACATAGAAAGCGAATCGGCCAGCGTAATGCAAAAAATTAAAGGCGCGATTTTAGATGGAAGCTCGGTCAGCGCGAACAACAGGGTCTACACAGCCGAAGAAAATGACTTGATTCGCGACAACAAAAATTTTGGCAAGCTCTACGTTTTGGTTGACACGACAGAAAGTTTTGAACACTTTAAAAAAGAAAAATACAATTTGCAGAGGGAACTTAGAATCGATCCAATGACCGGCCTTTACAACCGAAACGGCATGGAGCATTTTTCAAAAATTCTTTACGAAGAGGCGCTGCAAAACGGCAAGGCGCTTTTTGCCTGCATTTGCGACATGAACGGCCTTAAATACATAAACGACAACTTTGGCCACAAAGAAGGCGACCGCGCCATAATAAAGCTTTCGCAAATAATAAAAGAAGCCGCCGACAAAGACGACATGGCCTTTAGAATCGGCGGCGACGAATTTTTGATTATCGGACTAAAAGACAATGTTGACGGCGCGGCAAACGAATTCCGCGCCAAGGCCGAAAAGGCCATCGCGGCCGCCAACCAAGAGTTGAACCTTCCCTATAAGGTTGACATGAGCTACGGCCCTCTCGCCAAAAAAATCACCGGCTCGCCAAACGAATTTTCAGACTTGCTCAAGCGTTCCGACACGCTGATGTACGAAATGAAGAAAAATCGCGACGAGCACAGAAGGCAAAGCGACGAATGACAGCGTCACGGCTCGGGATTAAGATGCAACTTTAATTCCGAAATGACGTCCATCATCCAAATAGAGCCGCCGTCTTCATGAGTTTCACCATCTGATATTCTAACGGCAACTTCTCCCGCGCTTGGACGGGCATCTTTAGCTCCTCCAGCTAGTGTCGATAAAATTATCATCGAAACACTTGCATGATCCGCTGGTTTTTCCGCAAATCCTTTGTTTTTAAAGAATGACGCCATTTCTTCGCCGTTTATTGGTTGAACAAGGGTGTCGCTCCTACTGTAGTACAAATAAATGCGGTCGTTTTTGTTTGGAGTCCAGCCCTTTAAAAGAGAGACAGTGTCAAGCGCGGCCGAAAGCTTTTGAGAACTTGCGCTTGTCGTGTCTAGCAATTCGTCGGAAAAGGCGTCAGAAAGCTTTGGCATTCCCGCCTCTTTAATTTTTTTGTCAATTTCTTCTCTGGTGAATTTCTTGGACAAAAACCAATCGTTGATTTTTTCAGAAAGCTTTGGCTTAAAGGCCGTTGAATAGTTCAGTCCCAAAAATTTGTACATGTTATAGCTCAAGACTGGATAGACGACCACGGCGATGTCCCGCTCCTCGTCCTTGACGTCAAGGTAAGACATGTAAGTCTTGTTCAAGTCATAAGGGCCTGAACCTGCGTAAGTGGCGGCTATGTTTTCATCATATTCACCTTGGTCCACAAGCTTTTGGACAGCGACGGCAGTTTGGCCGCCTTGGGAATATCCAACGTTCAACAAATAGTCATCCCAAGTGTAGCCCTTTTCTTTCAACAATTCCTTAGCGACCTTTAGGGCCTCAAGGTTGGCGCGGGCGTTGTAGTCGCCTTCGCAGTAATATTGAACAGAGCCATTTGTTTCGCCAAAGCCGTAATAGTCGGCGGCGACAGTGATTATCTTGTGGTTTTCCACGCCTATATAAACCGGGTCCGGTCCAATCAAATCAACTTGCGCTTTTATTCCAAGCGCGGAAATTTCTTTTAAGCCTATCGCCTTGTTATCCTTTTCTTCCACTACGCCATAAGACGGACACTCATAGTTGGTCATAATCGTGTAATGGTTGTAGAGCATGATGCCGTCAGCCTTTTTGTCTTCTTGGTTGTAGATTGTTTTTGGAACGCAAATAATGCCGGAAAGCATCACGGGATAGCCGTAAGGGTCTTTGTAAGGATAAACAAAGCGCATTCCGACGATGGAAGAAATAGGATAAATCAGCTTTACATTTATGCCAGAAAAATCCTCATCCTGCTCAATGTCTGTGTAATTGTCATCTATGCGGGTGATTCTGGCCGGTCCCAGTACAGGGGCGGAACTGTCGTCTGAACAGGCGGCCGCAAAAATCGCCAATACAAGCGCCGCAAGAACGGCAAAACAATTGGTTTTAGTTTTATTCATATAAACCTCGCTTATGTCATTATAGGATATAACGACATAAGCGATTTGTCAACGACACTTTTTGCAGTTCTCGCAGCCGCAGCCGCAAGAACTTTTTCCGTTAATTTTCTTTTTTACAAGGCTTAGAACGGCGGCCGCCACAACGACCGCCAAAATCAAGCCAACGATTATCGTTCCCATTTACTTTGCCACGCTTGCGGAAAGCTTTGTAGCCTCGCTGTATTTTTTAAAGAAGAGCATGTAAATCATCGCCGCCAAAATCACGACAGACGCCGCAAGCCCCGCAACGTTGGCAGAACCGTTGACCGCGCCTCCGATTTGGTTTACCAACAATGCTACGGCGTAAGCAAAGCCGCACTGCCAGCCAATCGCGAACCAGGTCCACTTGGCGCTGTTCATCTCGCGGCGAATCGCTCCGATTGCGGCAAAGCAGGGCGCGCACAAAAGGTTGAAGACCAAGAAAGAATATCCGGTCACGCCCGTAAAGGCTTGGGCCAGCGCTTGGTAAGCCGTCAAGTCGCCCGCGCCGTAAAGAATGCCCATCGTGCCCACGATGTTTTCTTTGGCCACCAAGCCGGTGATTGACGCGACCGCCGCCTGCCAGTTGCCCCATCCAAGCGGACTGAAAATCCAGGCGATCGCTCCGCCAATCTTTGCAAGAATGGAAGAATCCAATTGGTCTTCGGCCAGCATGCCGAATCCTTCCTCTGTCCAGCCAAAGAACGATGTGAACCAAACGACGATTGTTGAAAGCAAAATGATTGTTCCCGCCTTTTTGATGAATGACCAGCCGCGCTCCCACATGGAACGGAGGACGTTGCCCAGCGTGGGCAAGTGGTAGGCCGGAAGCTCCATGACAAACGGCGCCGGATTTCCCGCGAACATCTTTGTCTTTTTAAGAATGATTCCCGAAATTACGATTGCCGCCATTCCGACAAAGTAGGCGCTTGTGGCGACCCATGCTGAACCGCCGAAAATCGCTCCGGCAATCATCGCGATAAAGGGCACCTTGGCGCCGCACGGAATGAATGTCGTTGTCATAATCGTCATTCGGCGGTCGCGCTCGTTCTCTATCGTGCGGCTTGCCATAATTCCAGGAACGCCGCAGCCTGTGCCGACCAGCATCGGGATGAACGACTTTCCTGACAAACCAAACTTGCGGAAAATGCGGTCAAGCACAAAGGCGATTCTGGCCATGTAGCCGCACGCTTCCAAGAAAGCGAGCAACAGGAACAAAACTAGCATTTGCGGAACAAAGCCAAGCACCGCGCCGACGCCGGCCACGATTCCGTCAAGAATAAGGCCGCTAAGCCATTCGGCGCATTCCGCTTTTTCCAAAAGCGATCCTACCAAAACAGGAACGCCGGGAACCCATATTCCGTAGTCGGCGGGATCCGGGCCTTCCTCTCCATACTTGTCGGCCAATGCCTGCGCTTCGGCGGCCGCTTCTTCCGTAATCTCTATGGGCTCGGAAGGCTCAAGCGTTTCTTCGTCGACAACAATGTAAGAAGACTCGCCAGCCTCCATCGCTTCCAAAATCGCGCTCGTGTCGCCGTATTCTTCGGCGGCCGCTTCGTAGGCGCTTGTTCCAATTCCAAACAAATGCCAGCCGTCGCCAAACAAGCCGTCGTTAGCCCAGTCGGTCGCCGCGGCTCCAACGCCCACCATAGAAATCCAATAAACAAAGAACATGATGGCGGCGAATATGGGCAAGCCCAGCCAGCGGTTGGTGACCACGCGGTCAATCTTGTCTGAATTGCTGAACTTTCCAATGTCGCGCTTTTTATAGCTGGACTTTAAAATTCCCGCGATGTAAATGTAACGCTCGTTTGTGATTATGCTTTCCGCGTCGTCGTCCAATTCCTTTTCGGCGGCCTTTATGTCGCCCTCGATATGTTCTAGCGTTGTCGCGTCAATTTTAAGGGATTCCATAACCTTGTCGTCGCGCTCAAAAATCTTAATCGCGTACCAACGCTGCTGCTCTTCCGGCAAATCGTGGACAATCGCTTCCTCAATATGCGCGAGCGCGTGCTCGACAGGGCCGCTGAACGAATGCTGCGGAACGGTCTTTGTTTCCTGAGCGGCCTTAATCGCTTCTTCCGCCGCGTCCATAACGCCGTCGCCCTTGAGCGCGGAAATCTCGACAATCTTGCAGCCAAGCTGGCGCGAAAGTTCGGGAACGTCAATTTTGTCTCCGGCCTTTTTTACCAAGTCCATCATGTTGAGCGCCACGACCACCGGGATTCCAAGCTCCACAAGCTGGGTGGTAAGATACAAGTTGCGCTCAAGGTTGGTCGCGTCGACAATGTTCAAAATAGCGTCGGGCCGCTCGCCGACCAAATAGTTGCGCGCGACGACTTCTTCCAACGTGTACGGAGAAAGCGAATAAATGCCGGGCAAGTCGGTGATGGTGACGCCGTCGTGTTTTTTTAGCTTTCCTTCTTTTTTTTCTACGGTCACTCCCGGCCAGTTTCCTACAAATTGGTTGGAACCGGTGAGGGCGTTAAAAAGAGTTGTCTTTCCCGCGTTGGGGTTTCCTGCAAGAGCTATTTTTATATCCATTTTATTCAACCTCTATCATTTCAGCGTCAACTTTCCGCAAGGAAAGCTCGTAATTGCGCACCGTCACTTCTATCGGGTCGCCAAGAGGCGCCACCTTGCGAACAAAAATTTCCACGCCTTTTGTAACGCCCATGTCCATAATGCGGCGCTTGACCGCTCCTTCGCCGTTTAGCTTCACAACCTTGACCGTGTCGCCGACTTTAACGTCGCGCAAAGTTTTCATATATTCCTCCAAATTTTTGACAAGATTAAATCATTATGCGGCGCGCCATGTCTTCGTTGATGGCCACGCGCGATTCCTTTACGCGGACAATGACGTTGCCCGCCAACGAATTTACGACAGTCACTGTTCCGCCAATTGTAAAGCCAAGCTCTTCCAAATGGCGCTTGATCTCGTCGCTTCCGCCGATTTTTTTTATGATTTGGTCTTTTCCTGTTTCCGCAAGAACTAAGGGCATCATAATTGGCTCCAGAGTATTAGTTACAATTATAATATATTAGATTATGCTAACTGTCAATAGGTTTGAGCAATTTTTTAGATTGAATTTTACAATTCCTTTTGCAAATAAATCATGTCCACAAGACGGACGCCGGCCTCGACAATCGGATGGTCGTAGTTGTCGGTAAAAAAATTCTTTACGACATGATGCCGCTTGAATCCGCATTTTTCGTAAAAGGGAATCGTAAGCGGGCTGTCTCCCGTTCCGACTTGCAGGGCGTCATAGCCATTATGAAATTTTTCTTCCAAAAATTCAATCAGTTTTTTGCCGTATCCCTTTCCCTGGCTTTTGGGAACGGTGGCGATGTTCTTTATTTCAAGAACGCCCCCGCCTTCGTCGGTGACAACGCACTCGGCCTTTATTCCGCCGTCGTCAAGAACGAACATTCGCCCGCGCTCAAGGTAGCGGTCAACCATGTCCTCTTGCTCGTCGGCAAGAAGAAGCAAGTCGAGAAAATCTTTTTTGTTTGTCTTTATTTCTCTAAATTCCATTTTATTTCTCCAATGTTTTCATTCCGTTCCGCGACAAGATTTTCGTTGGCGATTTTTTGCAAAAAGGCCTTGTCGTGGCTCACCACAATCATCGCGCAATCCAAAGCGGCGAGCGCGTTTTCCAAAGCCACAACGCTTGTGATGTCCATGTGGTTGGTCGGCTCGTCCAAAACCAAAAGCGAAAGCGGCTTTTGGACCGCAAGCGCTATCATCAATTTGCGCAGTTCGCCGGGGCTCAAATTGTCGCCGCGCTTCAATCCCTCCAAACGCTCCGGCTCGCTTCCAAGCCTGTAAAGCGTCGAAAGAACCTCGCCGCGCTCGCTTTCTTCCAAGCCGTCCAGCTCGTTAAAAATCGCGTCCCTTTGCGCGTCGGAAATTTCCTGCGGCAAGTAAAGAACCTCGTTGGCTCGCCCCGCCTTTTCCAAGAGCGAAATCACGTGGCGGACAAAAAGCGATTTTCCGGCGCCGTTCTCACCGGTCAGCGCGATTTTCGTTCCGCGCTTTATTTCCATGCGCTTAATTTTCAGCTTGTAGGAACCGGCTTGCAACATAGTTTCGTCTACGGCGAGCGGCTTGGAATAGTCGCTTTGGCTTAGCGCGAATCCTTCCTTGCGGCGCAGCGCTTTTTTTACGCTGTCGCGCTCGCTTTCGGTTTGGCGGATTTGCGTTTCAAGCCTGGCCTTTGCGTCTCCGGTGGAACGGTCCTTTCCAAGAATTCGCGCCGTGTCGATTTTCCTTTGCGCGTCGTGGTCGCGCGGGTCGATCGTTTTTTTGGAAAGGCGCGCCTTGGCCTTTTGGTTTTGCGCTTCAAGCGCGGCGCTCCTTCCGCGCTCGGCCGCAGCCTTTGCGTTAAGCCGCTCCCATTCGCCGCGAGACTGGTCGGCGCCGCTTTGCCGCAATTCCAACGCCTTTGTAAGGCCGCACGGATAAGAGTCATAGACAACGCAATCCCGGCCTCCCGCAAAGGCAACGGCTTCGTTGTAAAGGTAAACCGTCCGCGCGCAAAGACTGTCGGCAAAAGCGCGGTCGTGGCTTACGATGATTCCCGTTCCGGAAAAATCGCCTAGCGCCTCGCAAATCATTCGCGCGGTCTTTGCGTCAAGGTGGTTGGTCGGCTCGTCCAGCAACAAAACGGCGGGGCGCTCGGCTAAAGCGCAGGCGATTTGAATGCGCTTTTTTTCGCCGCCCGACAAAGTTTCGTAGCGCTCAAGCATTTCCTCGGTCACGCAGAGGCGCGAAAAAAATTTGCGCGCCTCGTTGTCGTCCGACCAAAAGGCCGCGTAAAGATTTTCGGGCGGCTCCGCGGTTTCTTGCGCGCAGTAAACCACGTCCTTTTCCGCGTTTCCATTCCCGCCGCAAGAAATTTTTCCGTCGTCAGGAGCGAGAATCCCTGCAATAAGTTTTAGCAGCGTGCTCTTTCCGCAGCCGTTGCTTCCCGCAACGCAAGTCCAACCTTCCGCAATTTGAATGGTAAAATCTTCGAACAAATTTGCGTTTGACTCAGGATAAGAGAAGTTAAGTTTTGTGATTTGAATTGACATTTTGGCCTCCAAAAAATAGAAGCCAGCCACAGAAAGCGGACGCCCGGCCGACAAAAATAACTGCAACTGACTTCCAAAAATCGCCCCGCGCCCTTCGCGCCAAGCGTTTTTTTTAACGGAAATCAGAATTACAGTATCATCGGCAGCGTGTCTCCTAAATGAAAAGATAAGTTATATTATAAAGATTTTGGAAAAGTGTCAATTGGGGGGAAAACTTACCTAAACATCCGCTCCCATTCTTCGTCGCTCAAATCGCAATAGTGAATGTCTTTTTCAAAGCGGACATGGTTGAGGGAGGGGAGGCAAAAGACGGCGGCCACTTTTTGCAAGTCATGCTCGCCAAGATTGTTTCCGTGGTAAATTGTGTACAAACCTGTGTCCTCGTGATAAACGACACGGCCGCGAGGAATTGAAAAGTATTCCTCGCGCAATTTTGGCGGAAGGACTTTCAACTGCGTCGAACCCTTGCTAAACTCTTCCCAATATTCCGCGTGGTCTTTTGTGCCTGTAATCGCCTTGTCGTAGCGCGCGCCTTCTGCCAAAGGAACCGCATGAACAAAAAGCGGCAAGCCATAATAAAACCAAAAGATTCCGACACGCGGCTTTTCTTCCGTAAGATAGTCGTCAACCGCATACAAAAATTCCTGAATTTTGGAATCGTCATAGTAGCAATCCGCGTCGCTTTTTAATATTTTGGAATTGACAATATGCGGAAAAGCGATTGACGCGCAAGAACAAAGCGCCTGCCCCTTGCGCCAGTCTGGATGCTTTTTCCGCTCCTGTTCCGAAAACAAAACAAGCGCGTCAAGCAATTCCTTTCGTATCGCGCTTTCCTTGTAAAGCATTTTCATAACCTCCGCGACGGCTTTCTTTTCTTCGTCAGCGCTCTCAACAACATTCATACATATACAATACCACACTTGCTCTATCATATCGTGATAGATTAGAATGTAAAATTTGCAAAAAAAATAATTTTCACTCTATCACAAAATGATAGACCGCAATGCTATAATGGCGACATAACGCAGGAGGAAAATATGAGACTGTCGGAAAAAGAGCGAAAAGCGATTGAGGCAAAATTGGAAAAACGTCGCGAAAAGCTGAACAAAAATTTTAAGTGGACGCCCGAAAACACGCAAAAAATCATCGACCTAAACAACGCGCTTTATGGCCTCTACCGCGCGGCCTACGATGAAATTGTCCGACTTGACGGCGAATACAAAAAGCGCTTCGCCGCCGGAGACAACAACTACAAGAACTACACGCTTGAACTTGAAATGTGGTATGTCGCGCCCGACGGCCTTAGCGAAGAAGAGGAAGATTTGTGGAACGACCTTGAGGAACACACAATTTTTTGGGGCCCTTCCTTTATTGTCCGAGGCGAAAACGGAACAAGCGAAATCAAGCCGTTCGAAGAGCAAATGCTAATCGACGACAAATCCTGGAACGAATACCCCTTCAACACAAGAGCGTTGGACGGAATTTACATCCACTATTTTATGCACGACATCTTCAACCACAACAACACCTACTCGCTGGAAGACGCGGTAAAGATGAAGCCGGAAGATTTCTTTTGGCAAATCAAAGTCTGCCACGAGCATTGGGGTTGATTTTTTACCCCGCGTTCACCCACCTTAATTCCTTATCTCAAAGCAGGGTGTAAACCATTCGGGATTCAGATAAAGGATGTCGTCAAGCGTGTATGTGCCGCGCTCAAGCAAAGTGTAAAGGTAGCGCGTGATGTAATGGTCTTGGTCGGGAAGCTCGCGGAACGGCCAAGTCCAGTTATAGTTTGTGTCGCGGCGCAATTCCTCTTCCAGCGAACCAAGCGGCTCCCCAGCGCTGGCGTAAAGTTCGTTGCACAAGTCAAAGTCAGTGCAAAAGCAAACGTCCCGCATGGTGTCGCTGTCTCCTGTGGGAGTTTCATAGTCGGAATCTTCCGGCGGCTCGTAGTCTAAATATGCGTCCACGGAATAGTTTTCGTAATAGGAATGGCCGGAAGCAATCAAAACGTCAAGGTCGCTCTTTACGCTTGCGAGCAATTTGTAAAGCTCATTTTCCTTTTGAATGATTCCGTCGTTGACCGCAAAAAACCGTTCCATCTTTTCTTGCGTCCATTGGAACTTGTCCGGCGCCCCGCAAGCCCAATGCCTTTCCACCCAATCGGAATGCCGCTTTTCAACTTTCCGCTGTTCCTTTTCAAACGCCATCCGCGTTTCTCCCGCCGTTACCCCAGGGCTTTTGAAAGTTGAGCGACGACATTCTCGATGTTCTTAAAGGTGCTGTAAGATCTGGAAAATTGCAAAACCGTGATGTCGCCGATGTGGCCTTTTGCAAAGGTGTCCGTCTTTTCGTCTTGAACATATTCGCCCTTAAAGCTCCATTCTTTGAGCCACTCCAAGGCGGTCGCGCCCTCGCAAACTAGAATCTTGGGATGAACCAGGCCGACAACTTGCTTTGTCCAATTGCCAAAAACTTCGTAGGGAGCGATGTTAAGTTTTCCGCGAATCTGCGTGAAAAGCTTTTTGAGGGCCGATTCGTCTTCCGTGGCCAAATAGCAAAAATTTGTCTTTACGCTTTTTGAAAGAACGTCCAAACGGTTCAAGCCCTTGGGGCCAAAGACATATTGCCATTCATACTTAAGCTGGTAGTCTTGCGTGGCGTCAACGTATTCCATAATTTTGAGCGGCTCAAAAAAATGGCAAGGCGCGCCGTTGATGTTGAAATATCCCGCGCCGGGATTTATTCCAAGAAACATCACATGCGGCTTTTCAACCACAGGGCTGTACCACAAGGAAGCGCCTCTATACAGCGCTTTGATTTCCCCGTCGGTTTCATAAAGCGCCGCAAGCTTTGCGTCAATTTGGCGCGCCTCTTCTTGCAGTTCCAAAAGCGTTGACATATCCATAAAAACTCCTTGGCTCTATTCGTCCAATTTTTCTTTTATCTTATTTGCGAGGAACAGGGAAGAGCCCACGACTGCGCCGGCTCCCGCTCCTATAGCAGTTCCCGCCACAGGAATAAAGCTGCCCACAATCGCTCCCACCGCCGTTGGCGCCGCGATAAAGGCTCCTACTTCCGCAACGCTCTGCTTGGCCTCTCTTCCGCCATCGGGAAGCATGTCAAAAATCGTTTCGCTCATAATTTTTCTCCTTGCGTGTTAAACGCGCGTCTAATGTAACATAGGCGGTCTATCATTTCATGATAGAGGGGGAATCTTTTTCCCCAATATTTTCCTCTTTGCTGATAAGTGAACCAACAAGAGAGCCGACCCCAATTCCAATTGCTGTACAAACTATTATCAACATATTATTTCACCTCCAAAAATAAACCTATAATCTTATCTATAGGCAAGTGTTTTGAAACACACTTGTCATAAAGCTCAAAGGCCTTAAATAAATTTTCATTTATTATTTTTCCTTTTGGAGTTGATGTGAGTACAGCGCCCACTACCGCTCCGATTCCGCCAAAAACTAGTTTACAAGCCATTTTTTCCATAAGTCAAAACCTCCATGTTTTTATTAACTTTAGCCACCACTATTCTACGATTATTCCATCCAATTTGGTCAAAACTCATGCGACTTTTTCTGAAAGATAGTTATTCATAAAAATATATGCATCAACCATATTGAAAATGTGTTTTGCCAGACACATTTTGAGGCATTCATCCGCTTTATTATTCTTTACAAACTGAAAACCGCACAACGACAAAAGATGTTCCGCTTCTTCGATGGAACATTCGAGACCTATCATCAATTTTCGCGCATTGACGAGATTAGGAGAATTTTTTCCTGAAATATAATTAGACCAATTTTGCTTAGATATGTCAGCCTTTTTATACACATCCGTTGATATAAGATTCTTTTCCCGCATTAAAAATCTTATATAATCAGCTATTTCATTTTTATTACAGAACAACTCGCTGTTAAAAAAGCAATCTGAGATAGAATATGAATTTTTAGAATAGATTTTGTTTGAAGACATAGACAATAACCTCATAAAAACTTACAAACCCTCTGGTCTTTTTGCAAAAAGGCCATCTACAGAGAATCTGTTTTGATAGTTTTTAATATTTGTGGAGATTTTCACAAAATCGCCACAACCAACTGGTTATTGTCTTGAATGAATAAATTCAAGTGCTACAACCTTGTAGCAATATTAAATATATAAGGGTTTAAATAAAAAGTCAAGAAAAATATTATTATTTTTTCAAAAAAGTCAAATCTGATTTGACTCACTGCATAATTATATACATTAAAAAACTATAGACTTTAGAATCTTTATATTCATCAAGTTCCGTATTACAAATAATTTCATCGCACATTTTATCCTCAACTCGTCTGATAACATCACTACGCTGTCCTGGTCCAGTTTTGTCACAATGCACAACACCAAAATTATCTGTATCTGATTTTTTTAGAACATAATAGCAAGCTAAAATCCCCATTAAATCGTGACCTCTACAATAAATCCATTCTTTATTATGAAAATCTGTAGGCAGTTTCAACAAATCAATGGCTGACTTATTTCCTCTTGGAATATCAATCAAAATTTGCTTGAGATTTATATCTTCATTTTGAATATACTTTTCATATTTAATTGGCTGTCCTTCTGGAAATACTGTTTTAAAACTTAAACCTAGATTATGCAATGAATTTTCTTTTCTGATATAACCAAGTTTACAAGCACATGTGATTGCAAAATATAAATCATTCAGATACGTTGTTTCAGAAAAATAATTTTTACATATATTCTCAACTGTTTTTTTATCAAACATAAAAGACATTGTTTCTATATCATTAGAATCTGTACTTATAATTCTTCTTTCCTTTATAATATCTATATCTTTGAGTTTAGTCTCTTTTTCAATTCCATATTGTTGGATAGAAACATTATCATCATCAAAATCTTTATCCACAATACCATAGAATTTTTGCTGTAATTGCTCCAAACAATTTTTTTCATCAAGAAATCGCTTTTTTATAATAATTATTATGGCTTCCTTTACATAAACACATCCATGATTTCCTAAGTAGAATTGTCTCCCTTTTTTTTCTAACTTATCATATCTTTTATATTTGTTAGGATAGCCTTCTAATGTATGTATTTTTAACTGTTTGCTTGTGTCATATTTTTCTATACAGCGACTAAAAAATCTCTCATCGTTTTTTCCTTCCACTAAAAGAACTTTTCCGGGACCTTTTCTTAAAAATTCTTTAGCAGTAAGGGCATTTTCTGAAAATTTCGGGATATCGGATTTATGAATTAAAGTATTTCTCATCTTTATACCTGGAACTTCTTATAGGTGACATAAGCCCCCAATATTCATCAATAACATTTGGAGAATGTGTCGCGATAATAGCTTGATAATTATATTCATTGCAAATTTCCATAATTGCGGGTACTAATTGTTTTTGCCACTCAACATGCAATGATGTTTCTGGCTCATCGATAAAAAACACAGAATTTTCACTGGTCAAAAAAATCAACTCTAAGAAAAGGCATATAACATTCTTCTCTCCAGAAGATAGCATGTCTAGTGAAACATAGGGGTCATTGGCATATACTTTTTCTAGGCAAATACCAAATCCGTCATTAGAATCCACTAATCTCACCTTTTTATATAACAACCCCATTCTATTGTTGATAATATCATCAAAAAGCTTGAACGATCCATTCCATGAATCTTGGGAAATTTTCTTTATTAATTCTGTTAATCCATCCTTATATGGGACTGTAAAAGTGAATTCTGGATGTGGTTTATTTGTGCCAGAATACTTTTTTATAAAAGACTCCATACTTTTTTTTAAACTCATAATTCTAGAAGTTGGATATTCAATTTTAATTTCTTTTCTATCCGACATTCTATTGAAATCTTTATTCGCATAAACAGAGTGAATATCTATTTTATTCGCTAATTTTTTTTGAAGGCTTTGATATGAGTCTAAATTAATATTATAAAAAAAATAATCTTTATAGTTAAATGTATATACTAATTCATCTTCATCAACATCAACAATCTTAAATGAAAGGAATCTATTTTTTTCTGCTAAATCAAATTTAAAAGTTACATCTAGAAATGAGTCATTTTCAAAAGTAATTATTACTCTTGAAAATTTTATATCAAATAGTTTTGACAAATCACAAGAAAGTATCGCAGAAACTAATTTTATTATTGATGTTTTTCCAACTCCATTAAAACCGTATAGAATTGTAATTTTTTCATTTGGATATAACTCTATATCAAAATTATTCTGTTCTAGCCCAAAAAGATTCTCGATTTTTATATTCTTAAGTTTCATATATCCATTACCTTTTTTTATTATAATCCTGATTTATTTGAGAGTCAAACAAAAAATAGTATATCAAGAAAAGGTTTGTTTTGGTCAAAATGGATTTGATTTTTTTAATTATAAGATATTTTTGCCTATGCAATATTCAAATCTTTTATGAACCAAAATCATAAAAAAGGTTTTTTGGTCATAACTAAGCACTCGTATGCTTCTTTTTTTCCATACTTCCATGAAAGCAAAAAAAATGTTGTTGCATTTTCCCATTGATGGTGAAAGAAGGAACAAGCTCCCAATCTATGCAAATAATCAGCCCATTCTTTCTCGTTAATTTTTAGTTCACCATACATTCTTTCTAAGTCTTCATTGAGTTTCACATTATAGCACAAAGTATCCTCCTTGCTTTTAACAAGGATACATATTTACAAGGAAATGTCAAGTTTTTTATTATTAAGTTATAATTTACAAAAGAAATTATTTTTCCAATATCTATAAATGTTTATTAATTTTGAACAATAATCATCTTCAGTATATATGCCAGCACTAGGACATGATGAACACCCAGGATGATAGTAGTTTATAAAAAGTTTTTCTTCATTGTGCGAGAAAGCAATACTATTTATTTTATCTTTTTTTAAATTATAACACACTGGAGATGAAATATCATCATAAAGCCTTTCTATTTGGCTACAATTTATAATGACATCTGGATTTATTTCTTTTATTTGCTCAATCAAAACTTTCCTATGATTGGTATAACTCCCTTCAATTCGGATTCTTTTCGCACGCTCTTTTCCTCCATTTTTGTTTACATTTATAAATGCTATTTTTAAAAGAACGTTTTCGTGGTTTTTTCCCATTGTAGCATCTTCATTCAGTTGCTGTGGCAAATAATCGTAATTATACAAAATTCCATATGTCGTTAATATTATTTTTTTATATGTACTTTTCCAGCATTTATAGACAGTTACATCTTGATGAAACTCTCTATGATTTCTATCTTCATTCGGATTTTTCTCATTTCCTTCTTTTAAAATCCAAAGTATTTTTGGCTTTGTTTCAAGATAGCATTCGATATCTATTATTCCATCAAAAATTATTGGAGAACCCCATTCCAGTCGAATTTTATTATCAAATTCTTTTATATCTTTCATGTTCTTAAACATATTGCAACTCGCCCGAAACAATGTTTTCAAAACATATAAGTATATTAATTGTTGTTAATTTTTCATATTATTATATCATAAGATTCTAGCCTTACATTAAATATCCCATTCCGTATTATTATCCAACAATTTTTTCTGCACTGTTGCAACATCAGACAACGCCTTGAATGGACTCTGAGCGGCAAGAGAATTTATACTGTTGAGAGACATCGTAAGCATTTCCATATTATTGTTTTTTAGGGCAGCATCCACCACTTCAAATTGCTTGGCAAAAATAGCGCTTCGTTCATCAAATGTTTTTTCAAGGTATGTTTTTATGGCTTCGCTGATAACCTTAATTTTTTCTATGGCCACTTCTTTCTGAGCGTTTATTTCAACTCTCTTAGTTTCTTGTTCTTCCGCATATTTTATGGTTTCGTTAGCAACAATTCGCAATGTAGAGAATGCTTTCAAAACCGCCTCTGGATTATCGAGATTTCTTAGTGCATTGGCGTTTGCATCAAATAGAGCATTCAAGCTGTCTTCAAAAAATGTATCCTCACTTTCTGTTATTGGCCCTGTCTCAACTACATCGACATTAACTTGATCTACATCTTCAGATGGATTTTCACTTAGACTGTTTTTTATACTTCCAACGCTGCTTGCAATTTGTGTTATATTATTGTCATAAATGTCTTTGACCTTACCTGCCAATTCAAAAGCGTCAGTAATCTTTAATTCACCATTTATTACAGCTTTTCCTTCTTTAGATTCAACCAAATCTTTGCCTTTGTCAAAAATTTCTTTTCCATGATTAAAAATTTGAGAACCATGATCTGTTATAATTCCGCCTTTGTCTTTTATTACATCGAGAATTTTTTTAATCTTAGGCATTTTACAACTCCGAATTTAACACTTTTTCTGTTTTAGCTGCAACAATGTTTACTTGCTCGTTTAAGTTGCCATCATTATCAAGAATTGGCACTTGAGCCAATTCACTCATTGACTTTATCATAATAGCGGATTGCTGAAATATCTTGGTGTGCTCTACATTGGTGGCGTCGAAAGATTCAACAATATCTCCTAGTTTTTGAAGCGACTCCAAAGATTTGGATTCTAATTGCTGTGTCAAACCTTGCAATTCAAGAACTCTTTGTTTTATCCCTCCTATTACTATCCAACTTGCTTTTACCTGTTCCGCCCATTCTTGAACTTCGGCTAAATACTTTGTTGCCTCTGTATTTTTTCTTGCATAAAAAGCAGAAGCGAGTGTGCCAACAGCTATAATTGCAACGCTTGTTGTTGCAGCTGTTGTAATGGCCGCTAAAGTAGCAGCCCCAGCGGCCATTCCTCCGCCGCCTGCGGCAAGAGAGCCACCACCCAACCATGCCAAAACAGCGTTTGTTGCGGCAGCTCCAGATAAACTACTTATAGCGGTTCCTGTAGAAGCAGTGGCAAAAGCTGTTACTGCCGAAGTAACCAATGGTCCTGTTCCAGCTAATGCAATTGCCGCAAAACCTCCGCCTACAGCAGCGACTTTCAAAGCATCAGACGCTTTCATATCCACTTTTTTCATTTCTTGTATTTCATCATAAGAAATATCAATTTCTTTCAAAAAATCATATTCCTTGGATTTTGCTTTTTGATTAAGTTTGTCCAAATACGATAAAAATTTGCCTACAGTATTATGCAGAGCTTCCAAACGGAGTTTGCCAAAATCTTCCAGAGTTTCGTTCAAATCATCTCTAACACTTTCGTTTGTCGATTCAATTTCTGCTTTGAGTTTATTCGCTTCTTCTTTTGTCGCAATAGCTTGCTTTCTATTTGTTATAGCAGAAATTCCTGTAATAACTTTCAATCCTTTTAGAGTAGTCTTGCCTATGGCTGTAGACACTTCCGTTGTCTTATTCCAAACAGCCAATACATCTTCATTACTGGCTATTTTATTAAAACGATTTCCAACAACTTCTACAATTCCATTCCCTTTATCAAGAATGCCTTTTACTTGTTTATTTTCTTGCAAAGAGTTTATATATTTTCCCGCTTTTACAATTGTTTGATTTTTGATTTCATCCGCTTTGTGAATAATTTTATTTACAGATTCTGACTCTTTTATTTCATTGACCTTGTTTCGTACAGATTTTGCTGTTCCGATAGCGCTTTCTTTTATTTTATCAAAATTGAATACAGCCATAACTATATACCTTTTTTAATTCACAACGCAGGGCTATGCTTTCCTTGAAAATTTCCACTAGGATGTCGCAAGCACTTATTCGCTGTTAAAGATGAAAGGGAAGAGTATTTTTGGCCGCAATATTTGCAGACATATTGGCTCTTTTCACTTCCTTCATACAACTTATGCTTTCCTTTAAAAGAACCGTTTGGATGACGCAAGCATTTATTAGCGGTCAAAGACTGAACAGAGGTATATTTTTGTCCGCAATATTCACAGTAAAAGTTCGCCATAATTTTCTCTCCTGCAAAAAATGATTTAAGAGCTGTTTTTATTATTATATTCCCAAAAGTTAGTTTTTTCAATAATAAAATTCCTCCCTTCTCCAACCAAAATCGCCCCGCTCACACCCCAAACTGGTTCTGCCACGCAAGTCTTTTGTCCGCGCCGCTTGCGATTTTTTGAATGATGTCGTCCAAAGCCAAATACGCTTCCCATTTTTCCAAGGCGGACGCTTGGGAAATTTTTGCCGCGACCAAGTCTTCCAATTCGGCGACGCGGCTTCCTTTCCAAATTTTGTCCGCGAGCGAAACCAAAAGCGATTCGATTGTGGAGCGTTCCGACCACGTCGAATGATTTTTTGCGAACGCCGCCATTTGCGCGCTGGCTCCAAGCGACAGCAAAAGTTTTTGGCCTTGCGCCTCGTGCTCGCGCCCCGGTTGCGTCAGCTCGTTTTTGCAAACGCATTTTCCTATGTCGTGCGTCGCCGTTCCAAACAGCGCAAGCTCCTTGTCAATTTTCACTTTTGGAAAAGCGGCCGCAATTTCTTTTAAAAGCCTTTTTTCCGCGTCGTGAACAAGCGTAAGATGCGCCAACAGTCTTGGCGGCATTTTTAGCCGCTCAAATATTTCCAAATGAACAAATCGCGCGTCGTGTTCCATCACAAGCATTATACGCGGGCGGTCTATCAAATCACGATAGAGTAAAAAAATAATTTTTTCATTCCGCTCTATCACGCTTTGATAGACCCACACGTTTATACTCATCCTGCAGGAGGCTAAAATGAAGTGCGACATAATTATTTATAGCAATGAAGCGGCGGTGGGGCTGACATATTTCCCCAAATATTGCCCCGTTCCAATAGTAATGTTTAAGATGTGGGCTAAAACATGTGCCAGCAACAATTACCTTTGCGAATGGCAGGCAGAAGCACTATCAAAAATTTTAAAAAAAGGAAAATACTATGAAGCCGACGATTCTGCCGCACGATGTTGCATGTATGAATGTTCAGAAGGTTATCCGATAGAAGATGATTTTATCAAACCCAGCTACGAAATTTATAAAAATCATTTTTCAATGGCCAAAGATTATTTCTCAGATAACCTCTACACTGACAAAGCTCAAAAAAACCTTAAGAAGGAAATAAAAAAATTAATGCAGGCACCAACCCACAAAAGTCTCCTCTTTAGACAAGTACATTGCGTAAAATACTTAAAAAGAGTCCGAGCAAAATATTATCTTGAACGCAACGAGCGTGATAGCGAATGGTATTATCGTCAAATAGGCAAAGAGGAAAAAAATGTTGAAAAAGCGCGGGGACCTAAAAAATCATGGAAGCACAACATGAAGTATGATCTCAAAGAACGTGAGTTTTCTGGTGTAGTTGTAAAAATAGAAGTTATTCCTTTTTCAACTCTCCTAGGAGTAAATTTCTTTATGAATGTGGACTGCAATGATAATGTGTATTTTCACGATAACAGAGGATGTTATGTCTTTGAACCAGCAAAAAAACAAGGATTTACAATTCCCGTCGCGACCGTATTTTATCAGAACGGAAGAAAGCGACTTGTTCCTCTTACTTGCATAAAAGAATATGAAGGCTTTTGTAACGGCGCGAATATTGAGCGCGTCATAAAAAACATTGAGGAGGTTGAAAACTTTGGCAGCAAAAACCTGATAACGCAAAAAGAAGACGGCTCCATAGAAATTGAAAACTCATTTTTGTATTTGGACACTGACTTTAACGTAAATAAAGCGAACCGCAAGCTTGTTTTGGATGTGGCGAATAGAACCTCTTTGGGAGACAAAACAACGGACGAAATGTTTATTAAAATTTCAGACGAAGAATATAAAAGCGTTCTTGATATGATGAAAGAACAAATGAAACAAGAATGCGGCTTTGAGCCAAAACTTGTTTACGGCGAAACGAATTATGACCGCCTTGTAAATTTTGCCAACTGCCCTTTTGCGCCAGAATTAAATGCATTCAGTCAATTCTTTAAAGAAGACTATAGATTGGAAAACGCAAAAGAAAATTATAGTAAAGATTTCGCTCCGCCAACTGAGACGTGGGAAGACATGGCTCATAGTCCTGACTGCGTTCGTAAATTTATTAGGCTGTACGGCTTGCCATATACGCCGAAGGTGAATAAAATTTTCTTAAGCGGGCATAGGCATTTTGCAAAACTTATTGGAATCTGCCAAGCTGGCTTTAGAGATGAAAGAGCCATCGATCTATTAATGCGCGTGGATGAAAAATTTATTTTTGAGACTATAATTTTTCAAAGGGGATTCTTTTACAATTACATTCAAAATGGGGAAGCGCAAGTTTGCTTTGCGCTTTCGAGCGAAGTGAATTTATTCAAAAACATAAAGTTTCTATTTAAATATTATGACGAAATGACTTGCGCAAAACTTACGGCGGAATTGTTAAAACAGGAATATAACGATTCACGCGCGATGGACGCCTTGGAGTATATGAAAAACTTGGCGCAAGAAAACAACATGTCGGCACAAATTGTAAGAAAAATCGGACACGAGGGTTTTACGCGATACAACCACGACATGCTCATGCGCGTTTACCGCCAAGCGCATCCGGAACAAAAAGAACAATTTGAAAATTTATCAATCGAATATTCCGCAGAAGAAAAACAATTGGAATGGGAAAAAGACGGATACAAGTTTTGCCTGCCGGAAGACACAAACCGCCTTGTAGACATCGGTTACAAAATGAACATTTGCGTGGGCCATCTGTACCGCGAGAAAGCCGCTCAAAAAAAATGCGACATCGTTTACACTATAAAAAACGACGAATATGAGCTGTGCGTAGAACTTCGCAAAACCGCCGACAACCGCTTTGAAGTCGTCCAAAAAAGCGCCTTTTCCAACCGCGAGCCAAAAGGCAAGTTGCTCGCGGCCTATAACTCTTGGCGCGCGGCAAAAAATGTTGGTTAATCTATCACGCAATGATAGACTGCCGTTATATAATAATGTATAATTTACTCATAGGAGCGAAAATGAAAGAAGCGGACAACAAGCTCATCACAAAAAAAATGATTGAACGGCTTATAATAATTCACAACGCGATAAAGTCAGGAATGTATCCCAACAACAAGCAGCTGCAAAAATTGTATTGCGAGCAGACCGGCTACGCAAAAGTTGGCGAGGCTACCATAAGCCGCGACATCGACACACTGCGGACTTACTTTAGGGCGCCGCTTGAATACGACCGCGCGCGCAACGGCTTTTACTATCTTGACGACAAGTGGGAATTCGCTCTCAACCAAATTTCTGTGGACGACGCCTTTTATCTTTCTTCCGCAAAAACCTTGCTGGCAAATTTCAAGGGAACGCCGATGTATGATCAAATCGCCAAAGTGATTGACTTTTTGACCGAAACTCAAGGGCACGGAAAGAGCCAACTTTTGGACAGAATCGCCGTTCCTCCGTTGCCAAAAGTTTCCGTTCGCCCGGAAATTTGGAAGCCCATAATGAACGCCTTGCGCGACAACACGCTCTTAAAATTTGACTACAACGGCAGATGGAACGTATCGACAACCCACAGGCTTGTCCGGCCCTACCAACTTTTGTTCGAGGACGGAATGTATTGCCTTTTTGGCTACGACGAACTTGCGGACAAAGGCAAGGGCGGCGAGCGGCTTTTTTGCCTTCCGCGAATGAAGCGGTTGGAGAACACCGACAAAACTTTTGAGCTTCCCAAAAATTTTGATTTCGCTTCTAGATGCGGCGGCGGAAGGTTCGGCGCCTTTAAGGATGCAAAAAAGGTTCGCTACGAAATAGACTTTTATGACGACGCCCGCCAATACATAAAGGATTGTGTCTGGGCGGACGACCAAAAATTTATTGACAGCGAAGAAGAGAACATGACGACAATAAAGTTTTCGTCATCGCAATCGGACAAAGTTTTGGAATGGGTTCTAGCCCAAGGCGCCAACGCCCGCCCCATCGCTCCCGCCGATTTTGTAGAACGCTGGAAAACCGAAATTCGCGCCATGATGCGAAACGCGGGAATCAGCAAATAGGAACTTACATTTTTTTGCATATTCCTTTTAAATTTCTACTTGACAAATATACTGGTTATGGTGTATAGTTAACATAAAGAGGTGGTTTTATGGCGCAAAAGGAACTTGTGATTTTTGAAAGCGAAGACAAAGCGGTGTCTCTTTCCGTTCCGTTTGAAGAGGACACAGTTTGGCTGAACCAGAGTCAAATGATCGAGCTTTTTGAAAGAAATCAATCCGTCATTTCTAGGCATATCAAAAATGTCTTTGAAGAAGGCGAGGTTGACGAAAAAAGCAATATGCATTTTTTGCATAATGCTTTTTCTGACAAACCCGTCGCATACTATTCCCTCGACGTAATCATTTCGGTGGGCTACCGCGTAAAGTCCAAGCGGGGCATAGAGTTCCGAAAATGGGCAAATTCCGTCCTAAAGCAATACATCCTAAAAGGCTACGTCGCCAATAATCGCCGCTTGGAAGAGTTGCGCCAAACTTTACAAATCATACGCCGCGCGGAAAACCAGCTGGATTCAAGCCAAATCCTTTCCGTGATAGAGCAATACACCGGCGCTCTTGACTTGCTGGACGACTACGACCACTCGCGCGTAAGAAAGCCCGCCGGAACGCAAGACACCTACCGCATCACTTACCAAGAAGCCCGCCAAGTAATAGACTCGATGAAGTTTGGCGACACGAGCGACCTCTTTGGGAACGAAAAGGACGAGTCTTTCAAGGGCAGCATCGGCGCCATTTACCAGACTTTTGGCGGAAAGGACGTTTATCCCACCGCGCAAGAAAAGGCCGCCAACCTTTTGTATTTTGTCACAAAGAACCATTCCTTTAGCGACGGGAACAAGCGCATCGCGGCCACAATGTTCCTGCACTTTTTGAACAAAAACGGCCTGCTCTTTAAGGACGGAATCAAGCAGATCGAAGACAACACTCTCGTCGCCCTCACAATCATGATCGCCGAATCCAAGCCCGACGAAAAGGAATTGATGGTAAACCTTGTGATGCAGTTCTTGGCGGGGTAAAGAGCCCGCGTTTTTATCAACCCTCTTTCTTCTCGCTCAAAAACAATCCCACAATTGTTATCGCAGTTCCGGCCGCGCCTAGCAAAGTCAACTGCTCGCCAAGCGCAAAGAAGGCAAAGATTACAGTAACGATTGGAATCAAGTACAAGCCGCAGCTTACTTTTACCGTTCCGATAATGTCGCACGCCTTGCTCCAAGTGGTAAAGCAAAGGCCGCTGGCAAAGACGCCCAAAAAAATTATGTTGGCCCAATTCAGGACTTTGGAAAAGCGCGCGGCGTTTACGCTTGGCTCAACAAAAAAATAGAAGGATTGGACAAAATCGTTCGCGCTTGCGGCGGCCGCTCCGTCTTGCGGAAGCAATCTCCAGCCAAAAAACGCGAGCGGAAGCATGAACAAAACGGCGAAAAAGAAAATGCGCCTGGTGGAGCAAACCTTGTCGTATTTCTTTTTGTTCAAGATCGAAATGAACATCGAATAAAAGCCCCAGCAAACGCCCGCGAACAGGGCCAAGAGGTCGCCCTTGGGATTCAATTCCAGCGCGGCCTTTCCGTTAAAGCACACAAGCGCCACTCCAAAAATCGCGACAAAAAATCCGACGACAAACCAAACGGAAAGATGCCGCTCCTTTAAAAAAATTTGGCTTACGATGGCGGTAAAAAGCGGACAAATGCTTACGATTATGCTTACGTTGGAAGCGTTGGTAAAGTGAATCGCGATGTTTTCCGAAAGCTGGTACAAGACCACGCCCGAAAGTCCGGCCAGCGCGAAGTATATGTTGTCGCGCCAGGCGATTTTTTCAACCTTGGGCCGCATGAACCAAAGGCCGATGTAGGCGACCAAAAATCTATAAAAAAGAATTTCCAGCGAAGAAAAATCATTCAACAAATATTTTGTGCTGACAAAAGTGATTCCCCAAATAAAAATAGAAAGCGCCGCAAGAAAAAGGCCCCAAACTTTTTGATTTTGTTCATTCATAAAAAAGAATATAGCGCAAAAACAAACGCTTGACAAATACCCACGGCGCGCTTATAATAATCTCATTATGTGGAAAACACCGGTTTTATTTTTGTCAATGGGATCCTTCTCTACCGCTCGATAGGGGTAGTGGGTCTTCTTAAAAAAACTGTGGCTTCCAAAAGTCTTTTTTGAAAAATCCAAACACAGTCCAACCCAACAGCCCCTTGCGTCGCAGCGCATGCGCGACATTTTTTTTGCCGTTAAGGGGCGGCGTATTATGTTCAACATAAAAAAACAAATAAACAGATTGTATTCGTCCGCAGTGTTCGGACAGATTTCGCTTTCGGGGGCCTGGGTCGCGATTCTAGCGTCGCGCGGTTTTTCGCTCGCGCAAATCGGCTTTGCGGAAACAGTCTTTCATATCGTGAGCATTTTGTTCGAGATTCCTTCGGGAGTTTTGGCGGATGTCTTGGGCCGCAAAAAAACGCTTGTAATTTCGTGCCTCATGCGAATAATCGGCGACATCGTGATGATTCTTTCAAACAACTTCGCGCTTGTCTGCCTTTCAATCGCTTTTCAGGCGCTAAACTACAACTTCTCTTCCGGCTCCGGCGACGCGCTGGCCTACGATTCGCTAAAGTCGGTGGGGCAAGAGGAACGCTTTGAGCGCTACGCTTCAAACCAGCTTGTGATTTACCGGGTGTGCGAAGGCCTTTCGACGCTGACGGCGGGATTCGCGCTTGTCATCGGCTACAAGCTGGCTTACGCCACAGGAGTCGTCGCGGCGGTCGTTCAGCTTGCCTTGCTTGCGGGCTTGGTTGAAATCAGGCTTTCGCCATTGCCGCAAAACTTCAACGTTTGGAAAGAAATCGCCAATTGCTTTAAGCAAAGCTTTTTGTTCCTAAAGGAAGCCAAGAAAGCGATGCTCTTGATGTTCACAAATTCTTTTGTGGGCGCCTTGGACATTTTGCTTTTGTTCTTCTTGCAGGCAAAGCTTCCGATGGCGGGCATTCCAAATTGGGCGTTGGGCTTGGCTCTCTTGTTTTTGCAGGCGGGAGGAATCATCGGAGCGCGTCTCATTCTTTGCGCAAAGAAAGTCCGTTACCGCGTGATTTTCGTTGTGGCGGCGGCCGTGATTTTGTCTGGCATCGCGCTTGAGCGGACCGGCCTTTATGTCGTGATGGCGCTAGGCGGCTTTATGTCGTCTATGGCCGACGACGCTTTGCAGGTAAGGACAAATTTCATTTTGCAGAACATGTTCCCGTCGGAACAGCGGGCGACCTTGATTTCAATCGAGTCGTTCACGTTCTCCTGCATAATGATTGTCCTTTCGCCGCTCGCAGGCCTGTTCTTTAGCGTTTGGTAACAGCGGCCGAAAAGATCGCGCGGGCAACAGTAATGTAAACGATTAAAAAACGCGTAGCGGAAATGCAAACGGGGCGAACTTAGGACACGTTGAGCCCCAGTCTTTGCCCTAAAAGTACCTCGTTCGCAGCCGTTTGAATTTCCGCGAGAGCGTTTTTTTTATTAGAATTCATTTCCTTCAAATCGCGGAATCAAGTCGGTGGCCTTCTTGATGTCATCGTCAGTGGGAACGTAGTCGCTCATCGTCTTGTCGTTGAACTTTTGGTAGCTCATCATGTCAAAGTAGCCGGTTCCGGTAAGGCCGAACAAGATTGTTTTTTCCTCGCCGCTTTCCTTGCACTTTAAGGCTTCGTCAATCGCGACGCGGATGGCGTGGCTAGATTCCGGAGCGGGGAGCGTTCCTTCCGTACGGCAGAAAAGTTCCGCAGCCTCAAAGACCGAAGTCTGCTCAACGGCGCGCGCCTGCATCAAGCCGTCGTGGTAAAGCTGGCTTAGGATGGAACTCATTCCATGGTAGCGAAGTCCGCCGGCGTGGCTGGGGCTGGGCATGAACTGGCTTCCGAGCGTGTACATTTTTTGCAGCGGGCAAACTTTTCCGGTGTCGCAATAATCGTAGGCAAAAACGCCGCGGGTAAGGCTTGGACAGCTGGCCGGCTCCACCGCGATGAATTGGTAGTCCGCCTCGCCCCGCAACTTTTGTCCCATAAAAGGCGAAATCAATCCGCCCAAATTGCTTCCGCCGCCAGCGCAGCCGATAATCATGTCGGGCTTGATGCCGTACTTGTCCAGCGCGGCCTTGGCTTCCAAACCGATGACAGTTTGATGCAGCAAAACTTGGTTCAAGACGCTGCCCAAAACGTAACGGTAGCCGGGCGTTTTGACAGCCGTTTCAACCGCTTCGCTAATCGCGCAGCCCAGCGAGCCTGAGCAGCCCGGAAATTCCTTGTTCATCTGGCGTCCCACTTCCGTTTCCATGCTGGGCGAGGGAATGGCCCTTCCGCCGTAAGTGCGAATCACTTCGCGGCGCTGGGGCTTTTGCTCGTAGGAGCAGCGCACTTGGTAAACGATGCAGTCCAAGTCAAGGTAAGCGCAAGCCATCGCCATCGCGGTTCCCCACTGGCCGGCGCCGGTTTCTGTAGTGACGCCCTTAAGGCCTTGCTTTTTTGCGTAGTAAGCCTGGGCAATCGCGGAATTAAGCTTGTGCGAGCCGGAAGTGTTCTGGCCCTCAAACTTGTAGTAAATCTTGGCGGGCGTTCCCAATTTTTTTTCAAGGCAATAAGCGCGGACAAGCGGCGACGGCCTGTACATTTTGTAAAAGTCCAAAATTTCTTGCGGAATGTCGATGTAAGGGTCGCTCGTGTTCAATTCCTGCTTTACAAGCTCCGCGCAAAAAACCTGCTCCAGTTCCGCCGCAGTCGCCGGCTTAAGCGTCTTGGGATTCAAAAGCGGCGCGGGCTTGTTCTTCATGTCCGCGCGAACGTTGTACCACTGCTTGGGCATCTCTTCTTCTGAAAGATAAATTTTGTAGGGAATTGTTTGTGACATTGCGTATCCTCGCTGTTTCTTTTGATAGAAACATTATACTATGCTTTGGGGATTCTGTCAAAGGGAGGAAGGAGCGCAAACTCCCCTTCCCCAATTCCTCACCCTAACCATTTCAATGCCATAATCCGCCGCAAAGCGCTCGTATTCTTTAAAGAGGCCTTTTTGGCTTTTTATGCGGCGGATGATTTGCAATAGGGGCAGGCGGTCGCGGCGGCGGATGCGCCAGACGCGGACCAAGAGCGGCGCGTCCACGTAGATTATTTTTTTGCATTGGCGCAAAAGGGAAGGCGTTTTGTAAAGCAGCGCCGCGTTTATGGCCAGGCCGCCCGCTGGCTGGCCGACCGATATCGGTTGGGCGGACCCGCGCGCAGTCTTAGACTTGCCTGCAATTTCTGTCGTGCCGCCTTCTTGGGCGTTGATGGAATTATTGGAAATACCGCAGCCTTCTGGCTGACTAAAATCCGCCGCCGCATTTTGGTCAGTGAAGCCTTTTGTTTTTTGCGCCGCGTCTTGGGCTTGCGAAGCCTTTTGATTCGCGTCAATCAATTTTTGGACGCGCGCGACAAATTCCGGGTAAAGGATTTTTTCTTGCTCTGCCAAAAGCGTTCTGTCCTTAAAAAGAAGCTTTCCAAGCGCGCGGCGGTCAAGGCTTCCGTCTGCGGCGCGCAAGTTGATTCCGCGGGAGGCGGCGATCTGGCTAAAGCGGCTAAGGATTTCCGCCTGCTTGTCGCCGATTATTTTGTGGATTTCTTGGTCAGCGTCCAGGCAAAAAAAACCCCGTTCCTCCAGAATAGAGCAGACGAAGTTTTTTCCCGCCGCAATCGGCCCCGCAACGCAAATGACCATCGTTTATTTTTTTGAATTCTTAAATTCCATTATCGCGTCAATGCTCTGGACGCAAGCGTTCCGCAAGCCCGCCTTTTCCAAAGCGCAAACTCCGCGAATCGTGGTTCCGCCCGGCGAGCAAACCGCATCCTTTAAGGCGCCCGGATGCTCTCCAGTTGCAAGCTGCAAAGCGGCGCTTCCCAGCATCGTTTGGCTTGCCAAGCGGTAGGCCTGCTCGCGCTTCATTCCGTACTTTACGGCCGCGTCCGCGTAGGCTTCGATTATCAAGTCCATAAAGGCCGGTCCGCAGCCTGCAAGGGCGCCGCCAATTCCCATCAAGCTCGCCGGAATTGTTTCCAACATTCCAAGGCTGGAAAGCAAGTCCTTTATTTGCTTGGCTTCGTCAGCGTTCAAGGTGTTTTTTTCTTCAAGCAAGATTACGCCCTTTCCGATGCGGGCGGGCGTGTTGGGCATAAGGCACAAAACGCGCGTTTTGCTTGTGTCCAAAATTTTCGCGTAGCTGTCAAAAGTCCAGCCCGCCGCGACGGAAACAAGCGCCTTGCCCTGCAATTCGTTCTTCACTTCGGCCACAACGCCTTCGATTTGGTTGGGTTTGCAGCAAACAAAAACAGTGTCGGCGTTTTTCACCGCTTCCGTGTTGGAGGAACAGGGAACAAAGCCGATTTTGGCAGCGTTGGCCTTTAGCTTTTCTTGGTTGGGAGCGTAGGCCGACAAGTCTTTGGCGGCGATTTTTTTTGAGGCGACAAAGCCAGCCGCAATCGCTTGCGCCATGTTTCCCATTCCGATAAAACCAATTTTCATATTGCGCCTCCACAAAAGATTGTCGGGTCATGCCCGACAATGACAGTTACTTCATCAACTCCGCGTATTTTTGCGCCAAGCGCTTTGACTTTTTGGCGGCCAAGCCGTGATAGCGTTCGGGATTGGCAAAGAAGTTTTGCGGATCCTCAACGCCAAGCTTTTCCAACTGGGCTGTGATTTTAGCGTAAGCGTCTGTGTGAGTTTTGAGAACTTCAAAGAAAGTCTTTCCGCTCTGCTCGCATTCCAAAGTGATTTTTCGGATAACCTCGTGGCCGTCGTTGACTCCGGCTTCGCCAAGCAAAATGTAGGCCGGCTCGGCAAGAACTCCGCCCTTGACTTTTCCGCCGGCGTTGTCCAAGTTGCGCTTCATGCTTTCGCGGTCGGCCTGCAAGCCGCTCACCACGGAATTCATTCTGGCGACGGCCATCGTAAAGCCCGCCACGTAGTCGGCGATAAAGCGCTGGCTGGCGGAGTTTGTCAAATCGCGCTGGTGCTCGCTGATTTGGTCCATGTAGAACGTGATGACGCGGGGGCACATGGCCTTCCACAAAGACTTTACATGCTCGCTGTTCCAGGGATTGCGCTTTTGCGGCATTGTCGAAGAGCCGACTTGTGTAGAAGCGAAGTACTCAAAGACTTCTCCGATTTCGCTCCTCTGCAAGTTGCGAAGGTCGTCGGCAAGGTTCGCGATGATTCCAAAGGCCACGTTCATCTCAAGCAAAAGGCGCAAGAGGTATTCGGGCTCGACAAGCTGGTTTGAATATTCGCTCGGCTCCAAGCCCAAAAAGCCCAGGTAAGTTTTTTCCAATTCCTCTGGGTCTTGGACAATCATGCTGGGGCCGTTGTAAGAGCCGACCGGGCCTGCAAGCTTTCCCTTAAGCTGCTTGCTCAATTCCTCGATGCGCAAAATTGACTTTCCAAGGCGCGAGACAAATTCGGCGACGCTCCAGCCGAACGTAATCGGAACGGCGTGCTGGCCGTGAGTGCGTCCGACTTGCGGAGTGTCGGCCTCGCGCTCGGCGATGGCGCAAAGATTTTTTTCAAGCTCCTTCAATTCAGGAAGAACCACGTTCTGCGTCACGTCGCGCATTCTGCAAGAAAGCGCCGTGTCCAAGATGTCCACGCTTGTCGCTCCAAGGTGAACGAGGGGTCCCAAGTCAGCGGGAACTTTTGTCTTAAGGACGTTGACAAGCGCGCGAATGTTGTGCTTTGTCTTTTCTTCCTCTTTGTAAACTTCCTCGGGGTCGATGTTGGCTGCGGCCTGGTCAAGCGCGGCAGCCTTTTTGTCGTCCAGCTGGCCGCGAACCTTAAGGTGAGCCTTTACAAGCGCGGCTTCGCACTTGGCAAAGCTTTGGACGCTGGCCTCTTCCGAAATGTATTTTGAAAGGCCTTCAAAAGCCTTGGCTTCCGAAAGCGAATACCTGTGGTCGATGCAAGAAATGTTTTCAAAAATGTTTCTCGTTTCCATATTGTTCCTCCGTCTATTTCTTTAGCAAAGCGGCAAAGGGGCTGTAGGTTTCGCCGTCGTCGTCGTTGGAATTGCTGGCCAAATATTTTTTGGTTTCCAAATCCTGCTCGGCGGACTCGCTTGTAGTAAGGGAGATGCGCTTGTTCTTTGCGTCCACGCCCTGAACGACGACGCTCATCTTGTCGCCCTTCTTGAAAACCTTTTGCAAGTTGGTTCCCTTCTTGACGTCCAGCTCCGAAACATGGACAAGGCCGTCGATTCCGTCCGCCAAATTGACAAAGACGCCAAAGTCGGCGACGCGGGCGATTGTTCCGTCAATCTTGTCGCCTTCCGAAAATTTTTGCTCCACCGTGTCCCAGGGGTCGGCCTCAAGCGCCTTTAGGCTTACGCTGACCTTTTCGTTTTTCCAATCGGCCTTGATTACCTTTGCGGTGATTTCCTGGCCGACCGACAAAACCTTTTGGATGTCGTCAACGCGGGCGCGGGAAATTTCCGAAATCGGAAGCAGCGCCTGAAAGCCTCCCAAGTCGACAAAGGCGCCGTAGTTGTGGAGCGCGGTGATTTTTCCAGTGACCATCGTTCCGACAGCGATTTGGCTTTCCAAGTTTGAAAGGTTTTTGGCTCGCTGCTCTTCCAAAATCGCGCGGTTAGAAACTACGATGTTCTTTCCTTCGTTCTTGTATTCCTGAATTTTAAAGACCAAGTGGCGGCCGGTAAAATCAGTTTGGTCGTCCTTCTTTCTTCCGCCCATTTGAGAATAGGGGCAAAAGGCTCGGGCGCCGCCAATCTTAACTTCGTAGCCGCCCTTGATTTCTTTTTCAACGACACCCTCAACCGGAATGCCGCTTGTCCAGGCGTTTTCTATCATCGTCTTGTCGGCGTTCTGTCCGCTGATTTTTGTGGTGAAGCGCGACTCGCTGTTCTTTTCGCCCAAGTAAAAAACCTTGATTTTGTCGCCTTCTTTGACGCTGACGTTTCCGTTCTCGTCCGCCAGTTCCGCCTTTAAAAGCACGCCCTCGCTCTTAGAGCTCAAATCCAAAAAAATTGTGTCGCCCGATATGGCCACAATTTCCGTCTCAATTTGCTGACCGATTTCCAATTTTTCCATAGAGAAGATAATACTGAATTTGGGGAGAAAATTCAACCGAGGGGAGAGGGGGAAGAAGGCTACGCTTTCGCCTTGCTCTCTATTTCCTTTATAGAATCGAGGAAGTCTTTTTCAACATCGCTTAAAGTTTTTTGCTGGTACTTTTTGTATTCGCTCGTCGCTTTTTCGATCGCTTTCTCGTGTGAAATTGAGCCGTTTCCTTGCAAAAGCTGTTCGCCGCTCATCGTAAGAATCTTGTCAAGATGTTCTGACCAATCTTTCATGGTCATAGGCTGCCGGCGTTCCGCCTGACGCTCCGCAAAATCAAGATAGCCCGAAACAATCTGGCCAAGCGCGCGAAGCTCTTTTTTGTCAAGATAATTCTTGGCGACAACAGCGTCCTTTAAATGGGGCTTGCTTCCTTCAAAAGTCTTCAAGCCCATAAACTCTTTTTCTGCATCGGCCCTGTTGTAAATGACCTCGGCCGCGGTTTGGCCGTGAACGGCAAAATGCATTTTATTCTGAACTTTTTTGAAGAATTCAATTGAAGTGTCGGAACGGGGATTGTAATCAACGCTGGTTGCGTAAATATCCAGAACCTGGCGGTAAAAGACTTTTTCACTGGCGCGGATATCGCGGATGCGGGCCATAAGTTCTTTCCAGTAGTCACCGCCGCCAAGCTGCTTTAAGCGGTTGTCATCCAATGCAAAACCTTTGCGAATATATTCATTCAGTCGTTTTGTTGCCCACTGGCGGAACTGCGTGCCGCGCAGAGATTTTACGCGATAGCCCACGGAAATAATGACGTCGAGGTTGTAGTAATTTGTGGGTTTGGTGATAGTGGAAGAAAATTCGGAAATTCCGAATTTTCTTATTGCTTGTTTTTCTTCTAATTCTTTTTCTTCAAAAATGTTTTTTATATGTTCGTTTATTGTCGATTTTGATTTTTCAAACAGTTGCGCCATCTGTTCCTGTGTAAGCCAGACTGTTTCGTCTTCAAAGAGAACTTCTACATTTATCGTTTCTTTTTCTGTCTTGAAAATCGCTATTTCTTTTTCCATAATTATATATAGTATACAATAATTGTGAAAAAAAGCAAGGAAAATATTTGTCCCTCCACCGCCACACATCAATGTCCAAGCGCGTTATGGCGCCATCTAGAAAAAGTGAAAAAATTGTGTATAATAAAAACTATGAAAGTAGCGGTAACTTACGAAAAAGAAACGGGAAACGTTTTCCAGCATTTTGGGAAGACTCAGTATTTTAAGGTTTATCAAATTGAAGACGGAAAAATTCTTTCTTCGCAAGTGATTGACAACGGAGGAAACGGGCATCATGCCATTCCCCCATACTTAAAGAGCCTTGGCGTGGACACCCTGATTTTGGGAAACCGCGGCCAGGGCGCGATTGACGCGATTGCCGCAAGCGGCTTAAAAGAACTTCCTGGAATCACAGGAAGCGCCGACGATGCCGCAGAGCTTTTTGCAAAGGGCCAGCTTAAGCCAAACTTTGAGGCCAAGTGTGATCATCATGGGGAACATCATCAGTAAGGGCAAACTATAATTCTGAGGTGTCTTTGTGATTGTCGAAAACAAGTCTTTTGATGAAGAGAGGGCTTTATACGGCCTTAAAGGCCTTACTGTAAAAAACTGCCGCTTTGACGGGCCTGCCGACGGAGAGTCCGCCCTTAAGGAAAGCCGCGACATTCAAGTCGTCGGCTCATACATGAACTTGCGCTATCCGCTGTGGCATGTAACGAAAGCAAAAATCTCCGGCTCAACATTCACAACAAATTGCAGGGCCGCCCTTTGGTACGACAAAGATATTTACATCGAAAACAGCAAACTTTTTGGAATCAAGGCAATTCGTGAATGCGAAAACATCAGCCTTAAAAACTGCAGCGTTAATTCTCCGGAATTCGCTTGGAAAAGCCAGAATCTGAAAATTGAAAACGTCTGCGTCGAAGAATCCGAATACCCTTTTTTTGAAATCCGCGGCGCAAAAATCACCGGCCTAAAAATGAAAGGAAAATATTCTTTTCAATATGACGAAAACATCGAAATCACAGATTCCGAGCTGGACACAAAAGACGCCTTTTGGCACACAAAAAACGTGACAGTAAAAGACTCCCTTGTAAAAAGCGAATACCTGGGCTGGTATTCAGAAAACCTCACCCTCATAAATTGCCGCATTATCGGAACCCAGCCCTTCTGCTACTGCAAAAACCTTACGCTAAAAAATTGCTCCATGGAAGACTGCGACCTTGCCTTTGAGCGCAGCGGCGTTTTTGCGGAAGTGAACGGAAAAATCGACAGCGTCAAAAATCCGCTAAAAGGAAAAATCACGGCTGACGAAATCGGCGAACTAATTTTGGAAGACGATTTTTGCGACAAAACAAAGACGACGATTGTTTGCCGCAACGCAAAACGCTAGGCTCAACCTTCGATTGACTTAAGCCGCGCCTTGTCGTCGTACATGTCCTTGTCGGCGCGCTCGAATATTTCAGAAACAAAGCTGTCGCTCTCCGGCAAGTATTCCGCCATGCCGGAAGCCAATACCGCTCCGCCATTTGTCTTTAAGTTTTCCAGCGCCTGGCCCCGCAACTTTTCCATAAGCTCATGCCGCGCAGAATAGTCGTTCCCGCGAAGGAAAACCACAAACTCGTCGCCGCCCACTCTAAATACAGGACTGTGGCTGAATATGCCGCACAAAAGGGCCGCCGACGCGCGAATGTATTCGTCTCCGGCCGCATGGCCCTTAGTGTCGTTTATAAGCTTAAGGTTGTTGCTGTCGCACACTACAAGGGCAAAGTTCAAATAGTCAAGGCCGTTGTCGATGTTTCCCTGAACGGACTCTTCAAGCTCCCTGTAGGCGGTCTTGTTTTTGACGCCGGTAAGCTCGTCGCGCCGCGCCAACTCTTTTTCGGTTTTAAGCTCCTTAAGATGCTGCTTTTCTTTTTTTATTTCTTCGTCAACATTTTCAATGCCGATGATAAAATGGCTTCCGTCGCTGCTTTTCCTGACAGTCATTCTTGTGTACTGGGGCTTTCCGGACACCATCATGCGGTAAGTTATGTTGCAGTCTTTGTGGGTTTCCATAGTGGAAATCATGTTGTCTTTATTTATAAAATCGGAAAGCTTTTCGCGATCATGTTCATGGATAACCAAAGGTATGTTGGAAAGCGATTCGCCGTAAAAGTCATCGCCAAAATCATTGATTTCAAGATTGCCATAAGTGTCATTGGTTTTATAGCAGACAAAAGATGAATCCGCGACGTTCACATAATAAATCACGTCGTAAAGCGAAGCCAGGCTTTCAGCGATTTGGCCAAACGTGATGGTCTTCTTTTGGCTTTCCTTTTGCCTTTTTTCCGCCATAAGCTCATCGTCTATGTCCTTTTCGTAAAAGATAAGGTACTGGCTGTCGCTTTCGCGCATCGCGGTAAAGAGGAAAAAGCGCGGCTCATTGTTTATCATGACCCTGTATTTAAAAGAAAATGAGCGCTTTCCTTCAAGATTTTTCAGCATAGCCTCTTTGCTGTAAAAGCTCCTTGCGTATTCCCAGTCTTCAGGATAGATGCAACCTTCAATGTTTGCTTGAGCGTCTTTAAAGAAATCTTTTCCGTTCGCCGGCGCGTCCAGAGTCATATATTTTTGGCTTTTGGAAAAGACCAGATATTCGCCGGAGTCAAGGTCCACGTAGAATATGGCCTCATAGTCTTCCGCCATTGCCGAAGCGATGTAGTCATGCACTTCTTTTTCTTTTTTTTCGCTGGCTTGAACAAAGGAATGAACCAGGCATATTCCGATCATAAGGCCTGTGGCATAGAATGGAAAAAACGCGTTTACAATTTGGAATGTAAGAAAGGTTCCCAAAACAACGCTAGTCGCGGCCACCGCCATGCATTTTGATTTTTTGCTTCCAACGCTGTTATGGGCCACGCGCAGCATGTAAAGCGTGATTAAAATGTAAAAGGCGATTTGAAGAAGGAAAGTAAGATTCCTTCCCACTTCCCCTACATACACGCGCTGATCGTTATACGAAAACATTAGATGGAAGGAATGGTTCAAGGCAAGGCATATCATTCCAAACACAGCCAAGGCCCACACCAAATGAAGCAAAACCTTGCTGCGCCAGCCCCCGTTTCCAAGAGACGAAAGCATATACCGCGTCCATGCCAGCATTGTAAAAAGCATGAACATAAAGTAAAAGACTGTCAACCAATATATATAGGGGAAAAACGCGTCCACTTCCCTGCGCTCGTACAAAAGCCCCCAGCACATGTCCACGACAAAGTAGCAGCAGGCGGAAAGCAAAAACCAATTGTAGCGAACGCGCGCCTGCATTGGCCTATCCGTTTTTTTGGCGTGAAATCCGTAGTTTTTGAACAACTCCCAGTTCAATATTAAATTCAATATCAGAACTGCCGCCGGGGTTATCGCGTATAGCATTAGCTGAAGCTTTCCTCCAAGTTAGCGCCTATATTATAGCATATTTTAGGATTTTTTCCACAAAATTGGAGTTTTTTGACAAAAAAATTATAACGGAAAAAACTATTGACAATTCGCCGATTATGCCGTAAACTTTAGATAAGTGACGGAATGTTACTTATAGGAGCATAAATGAAAAAAATAATTCTTGGACTTTTAATCGGAGGCTTTGTAATGGCGGGAGCGTCGGCAAAAACGGCAGTCGTTTATTTTAGCGCG
Organism: uncultured Spirochaetaceae bacterium; assembly: GCA_902792795.1. Lineage (GTDB taxonomy): Bacteria > Spirochaetota > Spirochaetia > Treponematales > Treponemataceae > Treponema_D. Next base: position 73,992 of record CADBBB010000001.1, read on the forward strand.
ACAGGAACGACAGAGCGCATGGCAAAAAACGCGGCCCAGGCGATGGGAGCGGACATAATCGAAATCCAGCCCGTTCACAAATACACAAAGGCAGACCTTAACTGGCGTGACAAAAAATCGCTTACCACTATCGAATGCAACGACCCAAGCAGCCGCCCCGCGATCGCAAACAAAATCGACATCGCGCAATACGACACCGTCGTTGTCTGCTACCCAATCTGGTGGGCCTACGCTCCCAAAATCGTCTACACCTTTATCGAAAGCCAAAACTGGGCGGGCAAAAAGCTTGTCACCCTTTGCACAAGCGGCGGAAGCGGCCTTGGACGCAGCGGAAGCGACCTTGCCAAGTTTGCCAAAGGCGCGGACTTTAAGGGCGGAAAAGACTTTACGCGCGGAAGCGGAGCCGACGTAAAAAACTACGTTGAAGGCTTGCTAAAGTAAAATCGCTCAATTTGGAGGACAAAAATGGCAATCACCGTGAATCTTCGTTACACAGGAAAAAAGGGCGCGGCCCAAGCCTTTGCCCGCGAAATGATTTCAAGCGGAACAGTTGAAAAAATCCGCGCCGAAAAAGGAAATCTTCGCTATGAATACTACCTGCCCTTTGAAGAAAGTTCCGGCGACGAAACGATTCTCCTAATCGACTCTTGGGAAAACCAAGAGGCGATTGACAAGCACCACGCGACTCCAATGATGAAAACAATCGCAGAGCTGCGCGAAAAATACGACCTTCACATGACAATCGAGCGCTTTGTTTCAGACGACGACATTCCTGAGCGGGACAAATCTTTTATAAGAAGTTGATGTTGCAATCTGCCTTGCGGACTAGCATTTTATCAATAAAACAATATGAGCGTCGCCAGTAAAGTTTACTGAAAAATCTTCTTTCGTTCTTATTCCTTCCACGCAAGACGCATTTTAAGAAAATCCTTCATGTCCTTGTAAAAATCCATTGGCGGCGGAACAATGTTAATCTGTTTGAGCGCTTCCTGCACCAGAGGATTTTTGTAGCAGCAGACTGCATTTGATGAAGCATAAAATAAAACATCCAGCTGGGTTTTGTAGGCCGTATCCTGCGTAGTGCCAAGCATCTGAGCAAGCCTGTCGCGGAAGGCATAGGCCAGGTCATAATATTTCTTTTTGAAAACCGCAAGGCGCTCGACCGTAACGTTTGTTTCTATCACCGGATTAAGATATGAAACATAGCGCATGTAATCTTGATTAGCGTTGACGATTCCAGCCCAAACTTCTGCAATCACGTCCGGCGTAAAATTGTTGCCTTCCGGAAAAGCCGAAAGCAATGCGTTGTAATAGGCGGCCATTTTTTCTGCGGATATTTCCAGAAAGATTTCTTCTTTGGTCGTAACGTATTTATAAAGGTTTGCGCGCGACCAGCCAAGTTTTTCTGCAATAGTAGTAAGCGTAATTTCAGAATAAGGGCAAGTTGCAAAAAGTTCTGCCGTCGCCGCTTTTATTTGAGAAAGCCTTTCTTCTTTGTGTTCGTCGCTTCTTGCGCGAATATAGTCTGCCATGCCTAGATAATAACACATTTAACGGATTTTTGCAATAAGCAACTTTTTGTCACTAAAAACGCATTTTAGTGTTGACAAATCACCGATTATACCATACACTTTAGATAAGTGACACAACGTTACTAAAACACAAGGAGGATTAATTGAAGAAATTACATTTTCTTATAACAGCAATTTTTCTTCTTGCTTCTACGGCCTGCGCTAATGGCAGCAAGGGGGCAAAATCATCTGACAAAGGAGAACTTTCAAATATGAAAATCTCGATTCAAATTACAAGTGACAGCGGAAGCCATAAGCTTTCCGCCACCCTGGCCAACAATTCTTCTGCCGCCGCCTTTTACGAGCTTTTAAAAAAAGGCCCTGTCGCAATAAAAATGCGCGACTACGGAAACTTTGAAAAAGTTGGGCCGCTGGGAACTACCCTTCCCCGAAACGATACACAGATTACAACTACCGCCGGCGACATCATTTTGTATCAAGGAAATCAGATTACAATTTACTACGACACAAACAGCTGGAACTTTACCCGCCTTGGAAAAGTTGATGGAGTGACACAAGCCGAGCTCAAAAAGATTTTAGGCAAAGGCAATGTCACGGCTGTGTTTGAAATATTGAAATAAACGGTTATAACAGGAGCGGTCAATGAAAGCAAAATCTTTTTTATTAGCGGCGCTTTTCTCGCTGGCGGCATTCAGCCTTTTTGCAAAGGACAATCCAAAGGCGGCAAGCTACAAAACACACGAAGCAAGCGGCGACAAATCTGTTCCAGTCGTTTACTTTATCCGCGACATCACGCCCGAAGTGCTTGTAAAAGTTTACAAGGCGACCGGTTACAAGACCAGCGGCAAAACAGGTGTAAAGGTGAGCACTGGCGAAAGCGAAAAGGCAAATTATTTGCGTCCCGCCCTCATCAAAAACCTTGTAAAGGACGAGTTAAACGCGACCATCGTTGAATGCAACACAGCTTACGGCGGCTCCCGAAGCAACAACATCAACCATATGAAGCTGGCCAAAGACCACGGATTTTTGGACGTGGCGAACGGCTTTGACTTGCAAGACGCGGACGGCTACATGACGATTCCTGTAAACGGCGGCGTCCGCCTAAAGGAAAACTATGTGGGAACGCATTTTAAAAACTACGACACGTATTTGATTCTTTCGCATTTCAAGGGCCACGCGATGGGCGGCTTTGGCGGAGCGATAAAAAATCTTTCCATCGGATTCGCTTCAGGAATGAGCTGCGAAAAATCGGGCAAGCTTAACATTCATTCCGCAGGCCGCAGCGTCACAAACTGGACTAGCTGCCCGCAAGACGAATTTTTGGAAAGCATGGCAGAGGCCGCAAAATCAGTTTGCGACTACATGCAGAACGGCAAAGGCATCGTCTGCGTGAACGTGATGAACCGCCTTTCGGTGGACTGCGACTGCGATTCAAATCCTGCAGAGCCGGACATGCACGACATCGGAATTCTTGCAAGTCTGGACCCGGTGGCGCTGGACCAGGCCTGCGTGGATCTGGTCTACAAGGCAAAAGATTCCGGCAGCCTTATTGAACGCATCGAAAGCCGCAACGGAATCCACACACTGGAACACGCGGAAAAAATCGGCTTTGGAAATCGCAATTACCGGCTGGTAGAAATCAAATAACTAAAAATATATTCAGGAGAAACTTTATGAAAAAACTTATTCTTACACTTTTACTCGGAGGTCTTATTATGAAGTATGTAGAAGGCCTGGCAAAATAAAGTAAAACCGCAATGTCTTTAATGCAGAATTTTTCAGGAGTAAATACAGATGATTTTAGATAAAATTAATTCACCGGCAGATTTGAAAAAACTTTCGGTTGCCGAGCTTCTAGTCGTGGCTCAGGAAATCCGCGAAGGACTTTTTAACCGTCTTACAAAAATCGGCGGACATTTTGGTCCTAACTTTGGCTTTGTAGAAGCGACAATCGCCCTGCACTATGTTTTTAATTCTCCAAAAGACAAATTCGTCTTTGACGTTTCACACCAGTCCTACGCCCACAAAATGCTCACAGGACGAAAGGCCGGCTACTTTGACGACAACCGTTTTGCGGAAGATTCTGGCTACACAAACCCGGACGAAAGCGAACACGACTTTTTTAACATCGGGCACACTTCAACTTCAATCGCGCTGGCTTTGGGACTTGCAAAAGGCCGCGACATTTTGGGCGAAAAAGAAAACGTCATTGCGGTTATCGGCGACGGTTCCCTTTCAGGCGGAGAGGCAATGGAAGCCCTTAGCGTTGCAGGCAGCGAACTGAACTCAAACTTTATTATCGTAGTAAACGACAACGAACAGGCAATCGCAGAAACTCACGGAGGAATCTACAAAAATCTTAAAGCCCTCCGCGATTCCAATGGCAAAGTGGAAAACAATTGGTTCACTGCCTTTGGCCTGGATTATGTTTATGAGGAAAACGGTAACGACATCGCCTCTTTAATCAAGGTTTTTGAAAAAGTCCGCGATTCAAACCATCCGGTGGTAGTCCACATTCACACACAAAAAGGAAAGGGCTACGAGCTTGCTGAAAAGGACAAGGAAGCCTGGCACTGGTGCGTTCCCTTTGACAGAGAGACAGGAAAGCCGACCGGAACTTTTTCTGACGGAGAATCTTATTTTGGAATGACCAGCCAGTACATAATGGAAAAGGCGAAAAAGGACAAGGACTTTGTTGTCGTGTCTCCGGCTATGCCTATGTCTGTGGGGCTTGGACCTGAGGAAAGAGCAAAGCTTGGAAGCCAATACATCGACACAGGAATTGCGGAAGAAGCAGCCGTCGCGATCGCTTCTGGAATTGCCCGCCGAGGCGCGAAGCCTCTTGTCGTTACAAACATGACTTTCTTACAGAGAGCTTACGATCAGATTTCTCAAGATGTCTGCATCAACAAAACGCCGGTCACAATGCTCATGAACTTTACTTCTTTTGACGGACTTACCGATGTCACTCACCTTGGAATTTTCGGCCTCGCGGCTTTCACAAACATTCCAAACCTTGTGGTTCTTTGCCCTTCAAGCGCGGAAGAATACACTTCAATGCTGGACTGGAGCCTTGGGCAAAAGGAAAATCCTGTTTTGATTCTGATTCCTGGAAACCAGGTTACACACCGTCCCGCAGACAAAGACTACAGCAACTTGAACCGCTTTAAGCTTGAAGAAAAAGGCGAAAAAGTCGCGGTAATCGCTCTGGGAGATTTTTTCCAGAAAGGCCAGGAACTTGCCGCCGCAATAAAAGAAAAATGCGGATTCACTCCAAGCCTTATAAACCCGCGCTTCGCTTCTGGCCTGGACAAAGAGCTTTTGCGGGAACTTGAAAAAGACCACGAGCTTGTAATCACGCTTGAAGACGGAATCCTTGAAGGCGGCTTTGGCCAGAAGATCGCTTCTTTCTATGGCCCTGACAAAATGCTGGTAAAGAATTACGGTCTTGAAAAGAAATTCTACGACCGCTACAAGCCGGAAGAGCTTTTGCGCGACTGCGGCATGACGGTTGAGCAGATTATTGAAGACATTAAAGGTTCCTTAAATCTTGCGCTTTAGGAGAAAACTTACTTGAACAAGCGGTTATCATTCATATTTATTTTATGTTTCTTATCTTTCTCTCTTCTTGCCGCAAAGGAGCCTGAAAAAGTGATAAAATTAAATTCCGGATACGAAATGCGTCGCACGCAGGAGCGTGCTTCCCGAGTTTTTGACAAGCAAAAACTCGCAGATACAGTCCAACTAAATTCGGGTTTCAATATGCCAATTCTTGGACTTGGAACATGGACTCTGACCGGCCAGGTTTGCGAAGACGCAGTATATGCAGCCCTCAAATCCGGGTACCGGCTTATTGATACTGCAAGATATTACGGCAACGAAAGCGAGGTTGGCAAGGCTGTTGCCCGCGCAATTTCTGATGGAATCTGTAAGCGGGAAGAAATCTTTATCACCACGAAACTTGTTCCCTGGAGTTCAAATCCTGATGCAGATATTGATGATTCACTAAGGCAGTTAGGCCTTACTTATATCGACCTTTGTCTTTTGCATCAGCACGGCTCCAGTTCAGGCGACGATGCAGTTTACAAGGCAATGATTCGCGCAGTTAAAGACGGAAAAATCCGCTCAATCGGAATCTCAAATTTTTACACGGAAAAAACAGTAAGCCATTTTATAAATGATTTTGAAATTCCACCCGCAGTAATTCAAAACGAAAATCACATCAAATACCAGAACAATAGTCTAAGGGACTGGGCGTCAAAAAAAAGAATCTACATAGAAAGCTATTATCCTTTCGGCGGTCGCGGCCACACAGCAGAGCATCTGAAAAATCCTCAGGTTCTGGAAATTGCAAAGAAACACAAAAAAACAGCCGCTCAAATAATTGTCCGCTGGCATCTGCAGTCAGGTTACATCGCGATTCCGGGAAGCGGAAAACCTTGTGGGATTTTGCTCTCACCGATAGCGAGATGAAGCGGCGCGCCTTTTCGCAGGGAACCCGGCAGCGAGCGATTACGGATGACCAACGAATGTGGAATCATCTTTTTCCAAAAATCCTCTTGACATAATATATTACGATATAGTAATATCTCTGCTCGTAAGGCTTACACAATCTTTTTTACGAGGTATCATTATGAACAAAATCGCACTTGCAAAGGCTCCCGAAGCCACTTCACCAAACCCAATCACGCTCATCTGCACCAAAAAGGCGGACGGCACGACCAATATGGCGACAATCGCATGGTGGACGTATGTTTCGTTCAATCCCGGCATGATTGCCGTCGCAATCAATAACGGCGCGCACACGGGCGAGCGTATCCGCGAGACGAAAGAGCTCGTGCTTGCCGTGCCGGGAGTGCCACTTGCCCAGACGCTTATTCAGTGCGGCACATCGAGCGGGCGCAACACGGACAAAATCGCCAAGTTCGGCATTGAAATGGAATCGGTTGACGGCACAGACATCAAAGTTCCCGCGCACACACGCCTTGCAATCCACGCCGAGCTAAAAGAATGCGTTGACGGCGGCGACCACACGCTCTATGTCTGCACGGTCAAGGACGCTTTCGCAAACGACGGCGAGGACGCGCTTTTCGCTTGGAAGGGCTACGGCGAGTTTGCCGCGGCACAGAAGAAATAATATTGCGGACGGCTGCTGATTCGGCAGCCGCTTTTTAAGGACAAAACTATGATTGACACGAACGCGGGATTTCTTATCAGCCGCATAAAACAGATTGGCTCGCGCCTTTTTGACCGCCTGCTTGCCGAAAAGAACATCGGCGCATTCAACGGGGCGCAGGGGCGGATTTTGTACGTACTCTGGCAGGCGGACGGCGTTTCGCTTAGCGAGATTGCGAAGAATTCGGGGCTTGCGACCGCCACGCTCACGAGCATGATTGACCGAATGGAAGCGGCAGGGCTTGTTCGGCGCGAAGCCCACGCCACCGACCGCCGAAAGTTCCAGATTGTGCTTACCGAAAAGGCGCGCGCGCTCGAAGCGGAGTACAAGGCGGTCTCCGACGAAACGACCGCGCTTCACTTCAAGGGCTTTTCCGATGAAGAAATCCGCGCGTTCGAGGGGTATTTGCGGCGGGTGCTGGAGAACTTGGAGGAGGCGGAGAAATGAGCGAAAAAAAAACACCTAATCCGAACACGCTCCACCCGATTGCGGGCTACGAGAACGAAATCTATGTGAAGCCCGCCGTCAAGAATCCCGCAATCATAGTGGGCGACTTCACCTACATCGCCGACTCGGACTTTGAGAGCCATGTGACGCACCTGTACGACTGGAACGGCGACCGCCTTGTCATCGGGAAGTTCTGCCAGATTGCTTCGGGCGTGGAGTTCGTGATGAACGGCGCGAATCACCAGATGAACGCTGTTACGACTTTTCCGTTCTACACGCTCGAAGGCTGGAACGCCGCGTCGCCCGCGAAGTCCGACCTGCCGCTCAAAGGCGACACGGTTATCGGGAACGATGTGTGGATTGGTCAGAACGCGGTGATTCTGCCGGGCGTTCACATCGGCGACGGCGCGATTATCGGGGCGAACGCGGTCGTGGGAAGCGACATTCCGCCGTCACGATTGCCGTAGGCAACCCCGCCCGCGCGATTCGCAAGAAGTTTGACGAAGAGATGATTTCCCTGCTGGAAAAGTTTTCGTGGTGGGATAAGCCGATAGAAGAAATCAACGCGCTTATTCCGATTCTGACGAGCGGGGATATTGATACGGTGTGGGCGGAGATTTTGAGGAGAACGGAGGCAGAGCAATGTCCGTCTGCATAAAAGACTTAATCCAGAACATGAACCTCGTCGTCGGCTGCGACATCGGCTGCGCATACTGCTACGCGCGGTGTAACTGCCGCCGTTTCCACATCACAGACGACTTTTCCGTTCCCGAATTCTTCCCCCAAAAACTGCGCCTAATGGAAAACAGGACGGCGCACAACTGGCTTTTGACGGGAATGAGCGACCTTTCGGGGTGGCGAAATGAATGGCGCGAGGCGGTCTTTTCAAAAATGGCGGAAAACCCCGCGCACAACTACCTTTTTCTGACCAAGCGACCCGAACGGCTTGATTTTTCGTGCGACCTTGAAAGCGCATGGTTCGGCGTGACGGTAACTTCGGCGGCTGAAAAGCGGCGGATTTCGGACTTGCGGACGCACATTCGCACAAAGCACTACCATGTAACTTTCGAGCCGCTCTTTGACGACATCGGTGAGGTGGACTTGCGCGGAGTCGGCTGGATTGTCATCGGCACGGAAACAGGCAGACGGCGCGGCAAGGCGGTCTCGCGCATTGAGTGGGTGCGCTCGCTTACGGCACAGGCTCATTCGCTCGGAATCCCCGTCTTTATGAAAGAGGACTTGCTCCCGATTATGGGCGAGGAGAATATGATTCAGGAACTGCCCGCCGAGTTTACGCGGGTACTGGAGGAGCAATGAAAACACACCGATTTGCCATTTTGAGCGTTCTTGCATTTTCTGCCCTGACGCTTTTTTCATGCGCTCCTGAATCGGAAAGCACGGGCGACGTTCAAAAAACCGACTGTCCCGAAGAAATCACTGCCCGCGCCTTCCGCTTTGCCGAATTGTACCGCGACTCCGAAACCCAATATGCGTGGGGCGGGCAGGACGCAGTTCGCGCGATAAAAATCGACTGCTCCGGCTTGGTCGTGATGTGCTACAAATACGCGCTCGTTGACACAGGCTATTCACTCCCCTTTTCCGACGCAAGCGCAAGCGGAATGTACGCGGATTTTTCCCGCAGTGTTCCGATTGGCGAACTTCGGCAGGGCGATTTGATTTTTATGGGCGAAAGCGACAGCAGCCGCATAACCCACATCGCGATTTTCGACAGGATTGAGAACGGCGCGGTTTATTTTATCGACAGCACGCAGAAAGACACGGACGGCGACGGCGTTGACGACATAAACGGCGTTACGGAGCGGAATTACGAGGTGTCAGACAAACGGCTGAAATCGTTCGGCATAATGCAGGTTGCAAAATAGGAGAAGCAGAAATATGTTTGACAGAAATAACATCATCGTAAAGGAAACGGAAGTCAAGACCGTGATGACAAAATCGTCGCTGCCCGTCGGCGGCTACTCGGTCAATCCCTATGTGGGCTGCCCGCACGCCTGCCGCTACTGCTACGCTTCTTTCATGAAGCGGTTTACGGGTCACACGGAAGACTGGGGAACGTTCCTCGATGTGAAGCGGTGGAAGCCGATTGAAAATCCCAAAAAATACGCTCATCAGCGCGTGGTCATCGGCTCGGTTACGGACGGCTACAATCCGCTTGAGGCAGAGTTCGGCAGGACGCGGGCGGTGCTTGAGGAACTGCGCGGAAGCGGCGCGGACATTCTCATCTGCACGAAAAGCGACCTCGTTCTGCGCGACCTCGACCTGCTCTTGGAGATGGACAAAATCGGCACGGTTACGGTTTCGTGGTCAGTCAACACGATCGACGAGGATTTCAGGCGCGATATGGACGACGCGGCGAGCATAGAGCGGCGCATTGCGGCGATGAAGACGGCGTATGACGCGGGGCTTCGCACGGTCTGCTTCGTGTCGCCCGTGTTCCCCGCGCTCACAGATTTCGAGGCGATTTTCGCACGCGTGAAAAATCAGTGCGACCTTTTCTGGCTCGAAAACCTGAACCTGCGCGGCGGCTTCAAAAAGACGATTCTGGACTACATCGCAGAAAAACACGCCGACCTCGTGCCGCTTTACGACGAAATCTACAACAATCACGACCGCCGCTATTTCGAGGGCTTGGAGGAAAAAGCGCGGGCAATGGCGGAAAAAAACGGCTCGCCGTTCGTTGACAACGAAATGCCCTACAGCCGCGCAGAGCGGGGAAAGCCCGTCGTGGTGGATTATTTTTACCACGAGGAAATCAGGGGCAGCGCGAACACGGGGAAGCGGCGGAAGTAGAACAGACTTTTTCACAAAATATGCTATACTATCCGTAATGAAAGATGACAACGAGAAAAAGCAGGGCGGCTTGTCCGACATCGACCCCAAAATGCTCGCGCGGTGAAGAACGGAAAAATCCGCTCAATCGGAATATCGAACTTCTACACGGAAAAATCGGTGTCGCATTTCATCAACGACTTCGACATCGCGCCTGCTGTCATTCAGAACGAAAACCACCTGAAATATCAGAACAACTCTCTGCGCGACTGGGCGGCACAGCGGGGAATCTTCATCGAAAGCTACTACCCTTTCGGAGGTCGCGGCCACACGGCAGAGCATCTGAAAAATCCTTTGGTTTTGGAAATTGCAAAGAAACACAAAAAAACAGCCGCTCAAATAATTGTCCGCTGGCATCTGCAGTCAGGTTACATCGCGATTCCGGGAAGCGGAAAACCTTAAACTTTGACATCTGGGATTTTGAGCTGACTGATTCACAAATGAAAGAACTTGCAAAACTGAACACTTCAAAACGATACGAGAACTGGTAAATCAGGAGAAAATTTTATGAAGAAACTTGCAGCTTTTTTGTTCACGTTTTTGGGACTAATCACTTTCTCTTTTGCAGCAACATTCAGCGCTCAAGACAAAAATCGACAGCAAAAAATGGGCAGAGTATGATACAATAATCTTGGGCTATCCAAACTGGTGGGCAAGCATTCCAATGCCAATTGCAACTCTTTTGGAAAGCTACGATTTTTCGGGAAAAACAATTATGCCATTCTGCTCTCATGGAGGCGGAAGATTCGGCCAGAGCCTTACAGCGATTTCAAAGCTCGCGCCAAAGGCAACTTTGACAGCCGGGCTTTCAGTTCATTATTCTGGCGGCTCATCTCTTTCAAAAGACGTGGAAAAATGGCTTAAAAAATGCGGATTAAATAGGGATTAAACAGGAGTAACATAATGACCAAAACCCAGCGCCTTAGAATGCCGATCGACATAGGAATGACTCTTCTTTCCATCATCCTCATGGGCGGAAACTATTTGTTTCCGGCAGACATTGTGCATGAGATTTTGGGCGTGGCGCTTCTTTTGCTTTGGGCTGTCCACATCGCGCTCAACCGCCGCTGGTTCGGAGCGATGTTCAAGGGGAAATACAATCCCTACCGCGTCATGCAGACAGTGGTGAACTGCGGCATTTTGATTTGCGCGTTTTTTTTGATGATAAGCGGAATCATTCTTTCAAACCATGTCTTTACATTTTTGAACATTCAGGCGGGCTTAGGCTTTGCCCGCGTTGCGCATTTGCTTGCCAGCCACTGGTATTATCTTTTTATGTCGCTGCATATCGGGCTGCATGTAAGCATGATCGCTAATAAAATCGCGCAAAAAAAAGACGCCGAAAGTGAAAGTTCAAACCAAGAAAGCAAGCCGCAAAATTCGGCGCGCAAAATCATTTTCCGCATAGTTCTTGCCTTGGCCTGCGCTTACGGCCTTTACGCCTTCATCATCCGCGGAGTTTGGAAGTATCTTTTCCTACAGCAACAGTTTTTCTTCTTTGACCTGGAACGCGGCTACGTCCTTTTCGCGGTTGACTACATTTCCATCATCATTTTGTTTGCGACAATTTCTCATTTAATAGCGGCAAGATTAAAAAAGAATCGATAGATCAGAAGGAGCAAAATGGCAATTGAACGTTTTGTTTCTGATGATAAAATCCCTGAGCAGGATAAAAGGTTTATAAGAAAGTAAACTGCTGCTGAATGTTCATTCGTACCGAGAGTTTGATACCCCGGCACCGCTAGAAGCTTCGCTGCAAGTCTGCGGCGCGGTTGCTGATTTTTTTGCATCCATTCTCATATAGCGGCTTCGCTCGACGAAACCGCAGCTTTCCCAGAATTTAACCGCCGGTCCATTCCATGACAAAACTTCGATGTCAATCTTATCTGTTTTCAGTTCTTCAAGCAAAAGTTTTAGGGCTGCACGGCCTTTGCCCTGCCGTCTGAAATTTCTGTCGATGTAAAACTGCCTAAGATACAGGGGATTTGAACTGTGCCGAACAAGCGCATAGCCTGTGATTCCGTCATTCTCCATAAAAAAATAGGCGGCATAATCACTTTCAAGAAAACCTTGCATCCGAGCTTTCAGCTCTTCAATATTCATCGTGTTGTCGCTTTTTTCGTCTTCGATGAGCCGCTTGTTTAATTGAGCCAGTTTTTCAACATCTGAAAGCGAGCATTTTTTTATCAGCATACCATCAACAATGTACTGCTTCATAAGTTCATATTCTACTATTTTTCTATCCATAATTTAGGTTACCTTTCAGTAACTACAATAATACTGTGCGGTAACCTTCGTCAATATCATTCTTGTTATAGGAAGTTGCCATCTGACGTAAGTGACATCCTCCCCCATATCCGCTATAATCAAAACATGTTCAGAACGATGAGAAGATTCAAGCAGCAGATTTCAGATGCTGAATGCAAAGAGATTTTGAAAAATGAAAAACGAGGAGTTCTTTCCCTGCTGGGTGATGACGGATATCCTTACGGGCTTCCCCTCTCCCACTTTTACAGCGAAGAAGACAACAAGATTTATTTTCACGGCGCAAAGGAAGGCCACAAAATTGATGCCATAAAATACTACGATAAGGCAAGCTTCTGCGTTTATGACCAGGGTTACCGCAAGGATGGTGAATGGGCGCTGAACATCAACAGTGTAATAGTCTTTGGAAAAATCCGCCTTGTAACAGACCCGGATCTTACCCGCCAGATCTGCACAAAACTGGTTTATAAATTCACAGATGATCAGGCATATCTTGAA
>CADBBB010000002.1 GCA_902792795.1 uncultured Spirochaetaceae bacterium
TTACTGGGTCATCGACGAAGGAACAAACGCCAGCGCCGCCCAGCTCAAGGAAACGCTTGAGGAATTTAAAATCAGCGCGGAAGTGACCGGCATCCGAAAAGGCCCGGTCGTCACGATGTTCGAGATTTTGCCCGCTCCCGGAGTCAAGCTTAGCAAAATCGTAACGCTGCAGGACAACATCGCCTTGCGCTTGGCGGCAAAATCGGTTCGTATCGTCGCGCCGATTCCCGGAAAGCGCGCGGTTGGAATTGAAGTTCCTAACAAGGAGCGCGCCGTAGTCGCCTTCCGCGAAATCATCGAGCAAAAATTGCCTGAGTTCAAGAAGATGGCCGTTCCGGTAATTTTGGGAAAAGACATTCAGGGCGAGGCGCAGGTCATCGACCTTGCAAAGACTCCCCACTTGCTCATCGCGGGTTCAACAGGTTCGGGAAAGTCAGTCTGCGTAAACTCGTTGATTCTTTCCATTTTGTACGAGCGCTCGCCCGAGCAAGTCAAGTTGATTTTGGTCGACCCAAAGATTGTAGAATTGAAGTTGTACAACGACATTCCGCATTTGCTCACGCCGGTAATCACAGAGCCAAAGCGCGCGCTCCAGTCATTGCAATACTGCTTGTGCGAGATGGAACGCCGCTACGCGCTCTTGGACGGAATGGGAGTTCGCGACATCATCAATTACAACAAGCGAATCGAAGAGCGCCATATCGCGACAGAAAAGCTTCCCTATATCGTTGTCATCATCGACGAATACGCCGACTTGATGGCCACCACAGGAAAAGAGCTTGAGTCGACGATCGCGCGTTTGTGCGCCATGAGCCGCGCCGTGGGAATCCATTTGGTGTTGGCCACACAGCGCCCTTCTATCGATGTAATCACCGGCTTGATCAAGGCCAACATTCCAAGCCGCATAGCGTTCGCCGTGGCGTCAAAAATCGACAGCCGCATCATCATCGACCAAGTGGGCGCCGAAAAATTGCTTGGCCGCGGCGACATGCTTTTTGTGAGCGCGGTCAATCCCGTTCCCACCCGCATACAGGGAACGCTTGTCAGCGACGACGAAGTTGAGAACGTAGTGAATTACGTCAAGCAATACGGCTTCCCGGAATATATCGACGACGAAATCTTTGTTGACGACGAGGACGAAGAAAATCCCGAGCCGGGGCTTTTTGACGAAGGAAGCGATCCGCTTTACCAAAAGGCTTTGGACATCGTCATCGAGGCTGGAAAGGCCAGCGCGTCTTACATTCAGCGCAGGTTGAAAATCGGCTACAACCGCGCCGCCCGCTTGGTGGAAGAGATGGAAGCGCGCGGAATCGTAGGTCCGGCCAACGGCGCCAAGCCCCGCGAAATCATTCACATGCCATAAAATGAGCTTCGCCCATTTTATAACGAGTTTCCGCTTCATGAAAACTCGCGGGCGTTAAGGTTTTTCGTTCGACAACACGAGCGGCTCTATCCAGTCCCAAAATACGGCGTCTTCCATTCCCAGGCGCCAAAAAGCGATTTTGTCAAAGCCGTAGTCTTTGTACATTCGGGCGCGCTGCAAGAGGCTTGTGGCGTCGTCAAACCAAAGCGTCACCTTTGCCTTGGTCTCGTATTCAAAGTGAGGAAGGCCATTCTTGCGCTTTAACTGCTTGACGCTGTTTTCGTGCATGATGCGGTTGGCGCCGTTAAAGTACCAGGCTTGCGCCAGCGAGCGGTCAATCCAGCTGCGGCCGTAAAATGGAACGCCGATGATGTACTTTTCCGCCGGCAAAACTCCAAGAGCGTAGTCAACGATTTTTCTGCACCAATTGATAGACGCGATGGAACCGGGCGCGCTTGTTGACCAATGTTCGTCGTAGGCCATAATCATTACTTTGTCGGCCACGGCCGCGATTTTTTTGTAGTCGTAAACGTCGGTGGCAAAACTTTTGACTCGCGCCGGAACGCAAACCGTCAGCGGCTTTTCGCCAAGCTTGCGCTTTAGCTGGCGCAAGAATTCCAAAAAATGCTCGCCGTCTTTTTGCGGAACCAACTCATAGTCGATTTGAAGCCCGTCAAATTCGCGCGAGGCAAAAATCAAGTCTTTTATCAAATCGCCGCGCAAGCCGTATTTTGGGTCAAGGACAAAGTGAGTCGTTGAAGTGGAATTGCAAACCGCCACAAGGTGAACGCGGCCTTTAAAGCCCGCCGTCAAATTTCTTTTTGGCGCGAATTCCAGCTTGCCGTAGCAGTCGATGTCCACGCCAAAGAGCGCCAAGTCGGTTAGCGGCGCGTTCTTGTCAAAGTCCTTCAACCGGTTTGTGACAAGGTAGCCCCATATTTCTTTAAACTGAACTTTTTCTCCTTCAAGCTTGTTCCAGCGGTAGGGATGCGAATAATTTTCGTGCTCAACTTCTTGCGGGAAATCTTTTTCGTCAAAAATTTCAAGGCCCTCTTGCTCCGGGATTTCCACCGCGAGCTTTGATTTTTTTGCGTCTTTTGCCAACGCTGGCCGCAGTGCGATTGCGAAAAAAATTAGAATGGTCGCAAGCCTAAGACTACGGGCCGCGAAATTGTTTGCAAAACCAAAAACGCGCGGCGGTCGCGGGATTTTAAATATTTTCATAACTCAATTATTTTATACATCGGCGATTCTCCGGGATGAAATTCCAAAATATGCTTTTCCGCGGCGAGCGCTTCCGTCGGGTCGTGGGTGACATGAAGCAGCGTCGTTGTTCCGCTTTGCGCTATAATCTCAAGCAAGTCCAAAATTTTTTGACGGAAGCTTTCGTCAAGGCCGTGGCAAGGCTCGTCAAGAATAAGGATTTGCGGCGCCTTTACCACCGCGCGCAAAATCAAAATCGCGCGCTGCTCGCCGTAGCTTAAACTGTTGAACGATTCGCCTTCGCGGCCCGCAAAGCCGCCCAGCGCGAGCCATTTTTTGGCCGCGGCGATTTCCGTGTCGGTCGCTTGCTCGTAAAGGCCGATCGAGTCTTTAAAGCCGGAAACGATTACGGCCAAAAGGGTCGCTCCGACCATTCTGTATTCAACGTGCAGGCGGTAGGAAACGATTCCAAGCTTTTTCTTTATGTCCCAAATCGTCTCGCCGGAGCCGCGGCGCGCGCCGAAAATTTTTATGTCGTTGCTGAATACTTGCATGTTGTCGCCAGTAATCAATTCCAAAAATGTTGTCTTTCCGGAACCGTTGGGGCCGCGAATCAGCCAGTGTTCGTTTTTGCGCAGCGTCCAATTTAAGTCTTGCAGAACGCGGTTGTCGCCCCAGCCTACGTTGACGCCGCGCATTTCGATTAGCGCGGGAGGCGTTGCAAGCCCGGAATCAGTTGAGGCAGCGGCATTTTGGCCTTGCGACAAATTGCCATTTTGCAACACCGCGCTTTCTTGGTTGGCGGCGGTAAGTTGGCTTTTAAACGCGGCCACTTCTGTTTCGCGCGATTTTTGCGCGGCGGCTTTTTTGTCCGCCAATAATTTTTCGTAGTCGCGCCGTTCTCCGCAAAAAGAAATTTCGCCGCCCGTAAATTCCACCACTTTGTTTATAGCGTCGGGGATTTCGTTAAAGCGCTCCATGCCAAGAATGATTCGCGGGAAGGCGCCCGCGGCTTCCTGGCTGGAACTGCCGCCGCCCGCGCTCTTGGTCTTGCCATCGTTTTGCGTCGCGTTCGACTGCGCGAGTTGGCGTTTGGCCACGCCATCAAAAAAGTCCAGCAAAATTTTGCGGCTTTGCGCGTCAAGGCCGGCGAATGGGTCGCTTAAAATCAAAAGCTTCTTTCCGCTCAAAAGCGCGCGGCACAAAAGGGTTCGGCGGATTTCGCCGGTGGACATATACTTTAAGCCGCGGTCGAGAATTTTTTCCAAGCCGCAAAGCTTTACTTGCGGGTCGCTTTCCAGGCGCGCGGTCGCCGGCGGCAAGTCGTAAACGCCAGTCTTGGAATCGCGCTTGATTTTCTTTCCAATCAAGGCTTCTGCAAAGAACACGCGAGCGCTTCTTCCGTGGTCCACGCCGCCTTCCAAAAACTCGCTTTCGTCATTGGCGCGCTCTTCCTGTATCAAGGCGGCGGCCCTTTCCAACGACACGATTTCCACCGAGCCGTCAAAAACGTTGGAGTAAAGTCCGTCCGTATTGGGAACGATTTTTAGTTGGCCGCAAAGCGCCTTTAAAAAATCCGCCTTGCCGCCGCCGTTTGGCCCAATCACAAGCCAAGCCTCGCCAGAATTCATCTGCCACGAAAAATTTTTAATTAAGGTTGAGTTTGAGCTTTCAACCCTGCAATTTTTAATTGAAATTAAGTTCATTATCCTATTGTAGCGCGATTCGCGCGCTTTTGCTATACTATTCGCATGGACTTTTACGAACTGGACGCTTTCATTACCCTTGCGGAGACTCTGAACTTTTCCAAGGCGGCGGACTTATGCGCGATGAGCCCTTCCGCGCTAAGCCGAATGGTGGCGCGGCTGGAAGATGAGGCGGGCGCGGCGCTTTTGGACCGCGACAACCGCAGGGTAACCTTGACCGAGCGCGGAAAAAAATTTTTGGCCTTTGCGCGCGAGGCGACGGCAAAACGGCGGGGCTTGTTGGAAGAATTTTCAAAAGGAAGCGACTTGCTTTCCGGCGACCTAAAAGTTTACGCCAGCGTCACCGCCTGCTATACTATTTTGCCGCCCTTTATAAAAGCGCTTTCACAAAAATACCCCGCCGTGCGCTTGTCCGTCCAAACCGGCGGCGAGGCCGGCGCTTTTGCCGCCGTAAAAGAAGGCCGCGTTCTTTTGGCCGTAGCCGCCATTCCCGAAGAAGGCAACGCCGCGATAGAAGCGACCAGCGTCATAAAAACGCCCTTGATATACGCTGCCAGCGCGGACGGCCCTTGGACAAAGCTAGACGGCTCGCCGCAAGACATAGTTTCCAGCGCGCCGCTTGTTCTTCCAAAAACTGGTTTGGCGCGCAAGCGCTTTGACAAATGGATAAAAAGCCGCAATGTGCGTCCAAAAATCGCCGCCGAGACAGAAGGCAACGAAGCGCTTTTGGCCATCGCGCAACTGGGCCTGGGCATCGCGCTTGTTCCGCGAATTGTTTTGGAGAACGGCCCCTATAAAGGAAAGTTTGTAATTCACGAGGCGGGAAACGCGCTGGGTTATTACGACGTCGGCTTTATCCGCAAAAAGGAAATTTCCGGCACACAAAGCGAGCGCAAGATTATGCAAGCGGTCAACGAGATACTGGTTAATATAAGCGTTTGATCGGAGCGCTTTATTCCCGCGCGATGTCCAAAATAATCTGCGCGCACTTGTCGATGCCCAGCGACGAAGTTGACAGGCACAAGTCGTAGTACTTGCTTGAGCCAAATTCCGTGTTGGTGTAATGGGAACAGTATTTTTGGCGGCGCTTGTCAACAATTTTTATGTCGTCCAAAATTTCTTTTTCGGACTTGTCGGGCATTTTTTCTTTTTGCAAGCGCGCCGCCCGCCAGTATTGGTCGGCGTGAACGAATACGTGCAGGGAATTGTCAAAGGCTTGCAAAATGCTGTTGGCGTTGCGTCCGACGATGACGCATTTTCCGCGCTCGCCAAGCTTGCGGATAATTTCTTTTTGGGCGCCAAAGACGCGCTCGTCCAGCGGCGCGTTGTACATGTCGAACAAGCTTTGGGTAAATCCAAATACTAGCGGCGGCTTTTCATCTATCGTGAGCATTTGGTTTATGTCGATGTTGGCGTCCCGGGCCGCGCGCAAAATCAATTCTTTGTCGCAGTAGTCATATCCCAACTCGTCGGCCACGCGCCGGCCAATCTCGCCGCCGCCCGCTCCAAATTCCCTGCTTATCGTGATTATCTTTTTCATGCGCCGCCTCACAAAACTTTGTTCAAGAAGCTAATCGTTCGCTCTTGCTTGGGGTTCTTCAAAATCTCTTCGGGCGTTCCCTCTTCGATGATGTAGCCGCCGTCCATAAATACGATGCGGTCGGCCACTTCGCGGGCGAATCCCATTTCGTGGGTAACGACAATCATAGTCATGCCGCCCTTGGCAAGCTCCTTCATTACCGCAAGGACTTCGCCGACCATTTCCGGGTCGAGCGCGCTTGTAGGCTCGTCAAAAAGCATGATGGAAGGATTCATCGCAAGGGCGCGAGCGATGGCCACGCGCTGCTTTTGTCCGCCAGAAAGCTGCTGGGGGTAGCTGTGCGCCTTTGAGTCCAAGCCAACGCGTTGGAGCAATTTCATGCCGGTTTGGTTGGCCTCTTCCTTGGACATTTTCTTTAGCTCGACAGGGGCCAGCGCGACGTTTTGCAAGACGGTCATGTTGGGGAACAAGTTGAAGTGCTGGAAAACCATTCCGATGTTTTCGCGCGCCTTGTTTATGTTGACCTTTTTGTCGTTGATGTTCTCGCCGTTGACGATGATTTTTCCGCTGGTGGCTGTTTCCAAACGGTTGAGGCAGCGGAGGAAGGTTGACTTTCCCGAGCCGCTCGGCCCGATCACTACAAGCACTTCGCCCTGCATTATGTCGATGTTGATGTCCTTAAGGACTTCCAGCTTGCCAAAAGTTTTCTTTAGGCCTTCTACGTGTATCTTAATTTCTGAATTATTTTTCATTCGCTTTTATCCTCCGCTCCAAAGCCTTTGCCGCGCGGCTCAAACTGACAATTACAATCATGTAAAGAATTCCGACAATCGCCCACGTTTCCAAACTGCGGAAAGTGTTTCCCGCTATCGTGCGGCCCGTGTTGGTCAACTCCGGGTAGCCGATGACAGAAAGTATCGAGGTGTCCTTTAGCGTTATGATGAACTGGTTGATGATGGAAGGAATCATCACTTTAAAGGCTTGCGGCAAAATCACGCGCCTCATGCTGGTTCCGTAAGGCAGGCCCAAAGAGCGGGCCGCTTCCATCTGTCCCTTGTCGATGCTTTCGATTCCGGCGCGGAAAATTTCCGCCATGTAAGCGCCGCAGTTCATGGCCAGCGCTATCGTTCCTGCCTGGAGCGCGGGCAGCCTGAATCCGTCAACAAAAACTTTGACTCCCTGCGGAACGCCAAAGTAAATGAAAAAGGCAAGGACAATCAAGGGCACGCCGCGTATCGCGTCAACATAAACCGTTCCAATCGCGTTCAACACTTTGTTGCGGCTCACGTTCATCAGCGCGAAAATCAAGCCGATTATCATCGCGAATATCAGCGCGAAGAGCGCCAGCAAAAGCGTGTTGCCCAGCGACGCCGCCAGCATAAAAAAGTATTGCTTGAATATGGTGAACATGCCGGCTCCTACTTCCTTCTGTCGTCGTCGGGCAAGGGAATCGAGCAGCAAACTCTAAAGCCAAGGTTGGAGCTTTTGCCTACTTGAACGCTGGAACTTCTAAAGAAGACGTTGCACTGTTCCGCGTCGTCAAGCCAAGAGCCGCCGCGCTTTACGTGAACGCCGCTCATCGTGGAAGGGCCGGTCGGATTGACCTGCGGCGTTTTGATGTATTCGCTGTATTCGTCGTAAACCCATTCGGCCACGTTTCCGCACATGTCGTAAAGGCCAAGGGCGTTAGGCTTTTTTTCGCAAACGCCGTGCGTCGTGATTTGAGAATTTTCGCCGTACCAAGCGACTTCATTTATGTCGTCCGAGCCGGAATACAAGAAGGCGTTCTTGTTCTTTCCGCCGCGGGCCGCGTATTCCCATTCCGCCTCTGTCGGAAGCCTAAAGCCGGTGGCCGAAAAATTGAACGTCAGGCGCTTCCATACGGGGCTTGTGTTTTCTATTTGGCTAAAGTCGGCTGAGCTTCCGATTATGTAGCAGGGCGTCAAGTTGAACATTTTGCTCAATTTGTTGCAATAGCGGATCGCGTCGCACCAATTGACGCTTTCCACCGGATAGTCGCCGCGCAAAAATTTTGAAGGGTTTGTTCCCATTACATAATAATACTGGTCTTGCGTAACGGGCGCTTCTCCCAATTTGAACGGATTGACCGTAACGCTGTGCGCCATTTCGCCTGTTCCCATAAAGAAAGTTCCGCCCGCGATTTCCACCAAATTGGGAATGGTTTCGGGAATGTTGGCCTTTTTCTTGACCTCCACGACTTTTTCATACATTTTTCCGCACCAAGGGCAGAAAACAGCCTCGTCAGTTATTCCGGACATGCAGCTGGGGCAGGGAATCAACTTGTGTGGGTTTTCCACTTGGGTTCCGCAATTTGAGCAATATTTGGCTCCCGGAATTAGCGGCTTTCCGCATTTTACGCAATTTGTCATATTAAAATCCTTATTTAAATATTGTATCATATTTTTAATTTTTTTGCACAAAAAATCGACTTGCTCTTCAAAAAAATTTGTTTTTGGTGTATAATGGAGCAAAGAGGAATAACAATGGACATAAAGAAAAATAGAAACGGAACCAACGTTGATCTTGCAGTTTCCGGTCGCTTGGACACGACAACCGCCCCTCAGTTGGAAGCGGTCATCAAAGAGATGGCCCAAGGTTCAAAAATTATGAATTTGGACTTGAGCGGAATTGAATACATGTCGAGCACCGGCTTGCGCGACATTTTGCTGGCCCACAAAATTATGGGCGGCAACGGCGGAAAATTGGTCATCAAGAAGCCGTCCGACTTTTGCATGCAAGTCCTTGAAGCCACAAGCATGGACAAGCTGCTGAACATTGAACGCTAGTTCTGGTCAAGGCACGCTTCGCTTAAAGCCTTGACTCAGTCCTTTTGCGGCGCGAATAAAATTATCGCGCCGCAATAATCATGTGGCGCGTGATTACGCAAAGCTCTTTTCTATCGTCAAGATGTTCTTGCCGTCTTGGCGGCAGTAGCTTACCTTGTCCATGAATTGCTTGGTCAGGTAAATTCCAAATCCGCCCAGCCGCCTTTCTTCCGCGCTTTGCGTAAAGTCCGGGTCGGGCTGCTCCAGCGGATTGAATTCAATTCCCCAGTCTACAAACGAAACTTTTATGCTGTTGGGCGCGGGCTTTTCGCAAACGATTTGCGCCTTGCCCGTCGCCCCTTCGTAAGCGTAATGGCTTATGTTGACGAAAATCTCTTCCGCCGCAAGGTCCAGCTTGTTTATTAAATCGTTTGAAACTCCGTCCGGCAAATTTGACTTTATGAAGTTGAGCACGTCCTCCAGCTTGTCGTCGTCGGCGGGCAAGTCCAAAATTTTTTCGTTGGCGACGGCGCTTTGCGCCCCGGCCAGTTCGTCAAGGTAAAAGGCCAGCGCCGTTATGTCGTCCGCTTGCGAAGAGCCGCCGGCAAAGCGCTCCAGCTCCTCGTTGACAGCCTCTATCTTTTCTTTGGCGGAGAGCGCGGCGTTCTTTGCGATCACGCCCAAAAGCAAGTCTTCGCCAAAAAGCTGGCCGTCCTTGTTTTGTTCTTCGGTCACGCCGTCGGTGTACAAGAAAATGCGGCTTCCTTTTTTAAGCTGGATTTCATGCTGAACGTATTGGCTGCCTTCCATCGCGGCGAGCATTATTCCGCTTTTTTCCCTTATGAATTTGTATTCCTGGCCGTCGTAGAGAACCGGCGGATTGTGCGCGGCGTTGGCGAATTTCATAAGGCCTGTGGAAAGGTCGACGCAGCCAAGCCAGCAAGTTACGAACAAGCCCTGCTCGTTTTCCGCGCAAAGCTGGTCGTTGACGCGCTCGCAAATCGCGCTCGGCTCGTATTCCAGCGTGGCCTCGTTGCGGATAAGCGCCTTGGCTATTACCATGAACATGGCGGCGGGAACGCCCTTTCCGCTAACGTCGCCCATGACGAGCCAAAGCTTGTCCTTGCCCGTCCAGAAAAAGTCGTAAAAGTCGCCGCCAACTTCCTTGGCGGGAATCATGCTGGCGTAAAGCTGGATGCCGGGGTGGTCGGGATACGGCGAAAAGTTTTTGGGAAGCATTCCCGCCTGGATTCCGCTGGCAACCGAAAGCTCCGCGCTGATGCGTTCCTTTTCGCTCGTGACGCGCATAAGGTCCTTGATGTAAATTTGGATGTCGATTCCCATTTTTTCTATCGCGCGGGCAAGCGTTTCAATTTCGTCGTTGGAATGAATGCCTTTAAGCTTGTCCGAAAAGCGCGCGTCGTGGCTTGCGAATCCGTTGGCTTCTTTTGTGATGCATACGATTGGGCGCACAAATTTTTTGCTGATGAAGGCTCCAAAGCAAATGAAGAAGAGGAGCGAGACGATAGGCGCGTAGAGCAAGTCTATGCGGATGTAATTTTTAAGGACGGAAGTGAGCGTGTCCATTTGCTTTTCCACGCAAATGACGCCCACCTTTTTTCCTGTTGAATCGCGCACGGCTAGCGAAACCCTTGTGCGCGCGCCGGTTTGGGAAAACATCGAGCTGTCAATTTCCAGTCCGCCTTTTTCCATCAAGCGCTTAAAGCGCGCGGCTGACGAGTCGGAAGTGTCTTCCTTGTAGCCCGCGTGGTATGGGTTGAACCTGTCGCGCAGTTTTGTGTTCACCACGTTAAAGACGTAAGTTTTGTACTTGCAGTCAGGCATTTCGGGAATAACGACATACAAAAAGCTTATGTCGGTGTTTTCGGTGAGGTTGGCCAGCTTTATCAGCGTGTCCTTGTATTCCTCTGACTTGAGGCCGTCGCGCGCGTATCGCTCCAGCTTGTCGCCCTTAAAGTAAGACGCGCCGGTGTAGGCGATTTGCGTCAAAAAGGTGTCGTAAGTTTCGCTTAAAATTTTCTTGACCGCAAAAAAGTCAAAGACAATGTTGGCAAAAAGGCTTGCCAAGGTGAACACGATTATCGCGCCGTTAATTTTTTTTGTTATCGTTGACATGACGGAAGACCTCTGTGGTCATTATACCACGCGTCGCTCGGTTTTGCTAGAGGAAGGAGGAATTCTTGAAAAAAGTTGGAAAAGTGTCAAAAATGCCCTAAAAAAAGTTGGAAAAGTGTCAAAATTTAGGCCAAAAATGGTTGGAAAAGTGCCAAAACTATGCTATACTATATGCATGGTGTATAGACAAGCGGCAGAAGCTCTAAAAAATTGGCAAAAATCGGACTCAAAAGCTATTCTGGTTACAGGCGCGAGGCAAGTTGGAAAGACATACATAATCGACAAGTTTTTGGAAGAAAACTGCGAGTCTGTTTTTAGGCTGAATTTGTTGGAAAACGAAGGCGCGGCCGTTCTTTTTAATTCCTCAAAGAGCGCCAAGGAACTTCTTATGCGGCTTTCCCTGGCCGCGCCTGATCAAAAGCTTGTTCCGCATAAAACGGTCATATTTTTGGACGAAATTCAAGTTTGCAAAGAAATTGTTACGACAATAAAATTTTTGGTTGAAGAAGGAAGCTACCGTTATATTCTTAGCGGCTCGCTTTTGGGCGTTGAGCTTAGCGACATAAATTCCGCTCCTGTGGGCTACCTTAGAATTCTCAAAATGTTTCCGATGAATCTAAAGGAATTTTTTATAGCCAACGGTGTGAACGACGATGTCTTTGAACATCTGGAAAACGCCTTTAAAAACAAAAGCCCGGTGGATTCTTTTGTCCATGACAAGTTGATGGAACTTTTTAAATTGTATTTGATTGTGGGCGGAATGCCCAAGGCCGTTCAAACTTACATCGACACAAACAACATTCAAAACGTAATCGCCGAGCACAATTACATACGAGAGTTGTACAAAGTTGACATTTCAAAATACGATAAAGAAAAAAAACTTTACCTCAACGAAATTTTTGACTTGATTCCGAGCGAATTGAACCAGCAGAACAAGCGCTTTATTTTAAAGAACTTAAACGAAAAGAAAAGGTTTTCTAGAATGGAAAACAGTTTTGTGTGGCTAAAAGACGCGGGAGTCGCCTTGCCCACTTTTTGCGCGGACGAACCAAAATATCCGTTAAAGCTAAGCAAGAACACAAATCTGTTTAAGTTGTTTTTGTGCGACACGGGAATGCTCTGCTCTATGTTTATGAACAATGTTCAGATAAAAATTTTAAACGGCGAGCAGGATATAAATTTTGGCTCTGTTTATGAAAATTTTGTCGCGCAAGAGCTTTGCGCCAACGGAATCGAACTCTATTATTACAAAAACAAAAAGCAAGGCGAAGTGGATTTTGTAATAGAGCTGGCGGAAAAAGTTTTGCCAATCGAAGTGAAGAGCGGCAAAGATTATAAGATACACAACGCGCTTAACAACATTCTTGCCTCTCCCGAATATGAAATACAAAACGCCTATATTCTTTCCAACTCAAACCTCAGCGCGCAAGGAAAAAAAATATACCTTCCGATGTATATGACGATGTTCTTAAAAAATTCCGCTCCCGACATCGGTGTTTATAAGGTTGACGTTTCCGACCTTAGCGGTTGGAAGGAGCGGAATTAGGAACGGCATGTCGAGCCGCAACAAAAAACCCCGGCGGCAAAACGCGCCGGGGCAAGATTAGCTCAGTTCAAGATTACATCTTGCGGTAATCAACGCCGTCAAGAGTAAGGGTCTTGCCGTCAGCGGAAAGTGTCGCAGTCTTGGAATAGCCGGCGGCAGCTCCAACGCCTGTAAATGTTATTGTATCTCCGCTAATTGTGTAAGTAATATCCTTTGTGTCAACAGTTTCATTACCGTACTGCCGACCGAACTGGCCGTCAAAATCTTTTCTTGTTAGATTTATAAACTGTCCAGTTTTGCCAGAATCTTCCTTGAGACAAATAGTTTTTATATGGCCATAAAAATAATCTTTGTCATCAAGTTTTGCCACTATATTGACATAAGTCTTACAACTTCCACAAACCGGTCTATATGCTAAATTATCACTATCACTATTACTATAAAAAAGATTTCCATCATCATCAATTTTATATGTATATTCCCTATTGAAGTCTGTAAACTTGCCGTCAGCGATAGTATAAGTTCCGTTTAATAACAAATATGTAGTATCATGTGAGTCTGAGGCCCAAACTGTGGAAATGGTATGTTTTCCATTAGATAAATCCATTCTTTCAAAAACGGCATTGCTAGAAAATATATTCGCCTTAATATAAGAAGTCACGCTGCTTACCTTTACGGCAGGAATTGTAGCTTCGAATGTTCCTGACGATGAGACAGTCATGTCGATAGACTTTTCTTCCACAACAGCGGTCAGCAAGCCTTCCTTGTTAAGAATTTTTTCAACGTTCAATTTTAATGTTGTGTCGGAAGCGCCTATTGTTTCAATGGAACCTGTATAATTTCCTGCGTATTTTGCGATCGTGTTGCCAGTTTCTGTAAATTTCCATTTTCCGCCGCCGGTTGTTGAAGGAGCGACATCTGCCGATATATTGCCGCTTGTCTCTTGATACGGTGTCAAAATATAAGTTCCGTTAGAAGCGGAAAGCGTCGCCACGCTGCCAGTAACTGACGCTGAAGTTCCTGTTGTCGCTACTTCATCCACTTCTGATACAGTGGCAGTTTCTGATAGAGGCGCTTTTGGGGCATCATCTGATGAATCGCTTGCATTATTTTTACAAGAAACAAAAGCTCCGGCTCCGGCAAGAATCATTGCCGCAGCCAAAAGACCAAAAATTTTGCGTGAAACTTTTTTCAAAATAAACCTCCAAATTACAACTTGATGTAATCAACGCCGTCAAGAGTAAGGGTCTTGCCGTCAGCGGAAAGTGTCGCAGTCTTGGAATAGCCGGCGTCAGCGCCAACGCCTGTAAATGTTATTGTATTTTCGTTGATTGTATAATTAACAAAAATCATGGGTTTATCTTTTGACGCCATAGTTTTTTTTAGGTCAACAATAAGTCCAATTTTGCCAGCATCCTCGTTGAGCCAAATAGTTCTAATCCGGGCATAAGAATTTTCGCCATCAAGCGCTGTCATTGCATTGGCATAAATTTTATAACTTCCACTAATTAGCTCATACTTAAGCGGCTCCCCATTGTCCGCGCCATAAAGATTTCCATCATCGTCAACTGTTAATGTTCTGGTTTTGCCAAAAAAAGTGCCTGTCAACTTGCCGTCAGCAATAGCATAAGTTCCTTGCGCATTAAGAGTCGTATTGTCATCGCTATTCTCTGGCGCGCCGTTATTTAGTAATTTTAAAGAACGAACAGATGAAAGAGCGCAGTTTCCGTTAGGCGATGCGTCAATTCTTTCAATTTTAGCTTTGATGCGATAATTTTGCGCGTTCATATATTGCGCGTCTATTTGCGTCAAAAGATAAGAAATTACATTGCTTACCTTTATGGCAGGAATTGTCGCATTGAACTCTGTTGAAGTTGAAGTAAAAGATATGTCGAAAGTTTTTTCTTCTACAACAGCGGCCAGCGAACCGTTTATCAGATATTTTTCAACTTTCAAAGTTAAAGATGTGGCGGAAAAACCTATTGTTTCTATAGAGCCGGTATAGCTTCCTACATATTTTGCGATTGTGTCGCCAGTTTCTGTAAATTTCCATGTACCGCTGGTAGTTGGCGTTGGATTGCCGCTTGCCGATATATTGCCGCTTGTTCCCGAAGATCCTGTTAAAACATAAGTTCCGTTAGAAGCGGAAAGTGTCGCCACGCTGCCAGTAACTGATGCATTGCCTGACGTTGTAACAGAGGCTACTTCTGATACTGTGGCAGAATCTGTGAGAGGCCCCGTTGATTCATTGGGATTAGAAACAGAAGTGGAAGGTGAATCGCTTCCGTTTGAACAAGATACAAAAGCTCCGGCGCCGGCAAAAATCATCGACGCGGTTAAAAGACCAAAAATTTTGCGTGAAACTTTTTTCACAATAAGCCTCCAAAAATGTTATTGTTTTGTCTTTTTAGACTGTATAAACGATTATATCTAATCGTTTATCCCTTTATTATATATCTTATAAGATTAAATTCAAGCAGTTTGCAATCTTTTTAGATTATCTTCTAGGAATGGGATTTAAAGAAAATTTGCGGGAAGAGATGGAATTTCAGGACATTAAGCCAAAGGAATTGGCCGACAAAACCGGCATAAGCGTGAACACTTTGCGCAACTACATAAACGCCCATGACGCGCTTCCCAACATTGATTCCGCCGTCAAAATCGCGCGCGCTTTGAACACCACGGTCGAAGAGCTTGTCGAGGGCCGCAAAAATTTTCCAGAAATCCAAAAGTCCGAGGCCGCCGGAAAATTTCTTTCAATTTTCGCCGGCCTTTCCCAAAACGACCAAAAATCAGTAATCGCTTTGTTGGAGGAAATGAAACGGCACTGACATAAAAAAACCGCCCCCAGCGGAGGCGGCCAGTGCGCAAGACGCGCGCAAACTATCGCGGCACAATAGTTTGCATCGTTCCTACTTCAAATACTTGTCCAAAATCTTCTGGTAAGTGCCATTGGCGCGGATGTTTTTTAAGCCGGCGTTGAACATGTCCAAAAGCTCTTGGTTTTTGGCGTTCATGATGGCGAATCCGTAGGGAGCGCCGTCGCTTTCCATTCCGGCTGGAATCTTGAGGGGGAGCTTGGCTTCTTTGATGTTGGATGCGATGATCGGCGTATCCTCAACGCAGGCGTCGCTGTTTCCCAAAACAACGTCTTGGTACATTGTGGGAGAGTCTTCGAACACCGTCACTTTGTAGCCGTACTTGTCCTTGAGGGAATTGGCAAAATCCATGCCGGCGGTTCCGTTCTTTACGGCGACGCTCTTTCCCTTGAGGTCCTCAAACTTTTCGATTGAAGAATCTTTGGCAACTACGAATGTCTGCGTGGCGTTGTAGTAACCGTCGCTAAAAATCCAGCCGGAATCAATGCGTTCCTGCTTGATCGTGGCGCCGGCAATCAAGCCGTCGGCCTGGCCAACCTGAACAGCCGCGACGCCGCCGTCCCAACCGAGCGACTGCAAGTCATAGTTGAAGCCTTGGTCATCCGCGATGGCGGCCAAGAGGTCAACGTCAATTCCTACAAACTGGTTCTTTTCGTTTGTGTACTCAAACGGGCGGAAGGCAGTGTCTGTGGCGACAATCCAAGTTTTTCCGCCTTTTTTGGCTTTTTTAGAGCAAGAAACCGCTCCAAAAATCATGGCAAGAGCCAGCAATGAAAGCAAGATTTTTTTCATAAGCGTCTCCTTTTTATAGACATATAGAATATTAGTTTTTTGGGGGCTTTGTGTCAAGAACGAAGAAAAACAATTATATGGCTTGATTTTTTCCCACTTTGACATTATCATTGATTTACACTACAAATACTTGTAAATAATAATTTTGTAGTGTAAGATTTTCTATGAAATCTGAAGTTATAAAATCCGTTTTTATTGATGAATTGGAGCGGAATAAAAGGCTTGTTTCTCGTTATGAAGCGGAAGTTGAAAAACTTCCCAAGGGCTCTCTTTTTCTTCGACAAATAGGCAATCAGCGCTATTATTACTTGAACTACCGTGAAGGCAAAAAAGTCGTGTCAAAATTTTTAGGAAAAGAAAATTCTTTTGACTCGGACGAATTTCAAAAGCAGTTAGAGCGGTGCAAGGAATTAAACGCGTTATTAAAGCGTTTGCGACTTGAAAGGAAAGAGCTTGAAAAGGAGTTGGGTAAATGACAAAAGAGCAGGAGAATGCGTTTTGGCAAACGATAAAGGCCTTTGATGATCTTGGAATCCTTGCGAACATAATGATAATTGGCAGCTGGGCTGAATATCTTTATCCATCGTTGTTCGATTCAGATTTCTATCCAAATCTTAGAACTCGCGATGTGGATTTCTTTTACAGGAATGTCAAAGTTCCAAAAGAAAAAGTTCCGCTGGTCCAAAAGCTCAAAGAGATTGGATATGTTTATGACGAAGTTGACGGCATTTCGCGGTTTTACAAAGAAGATTTTTTGGAACTTGAATTTCTTACAAGAGTTTTGGGAGCGGGAACGGAGCGAAAAATAAAAATCGAGCCGTTAGGAATTACTTCGGAAGGGCTTAGAGTAATAAATATTCTTTCACAATTTCCATGCATTGTTGAAAAAAGATTTGACGACGGAAGTATGTATGAAATTACGGTGCCAGAGCCTGCCGCATATATAGTTCAGAAAATATTAACAAATCCAACTCGCGAGCCGGAAGAAAAACGCGCTAAAGATATATCAGCTGTAAAAGAACTTTTGTATCATGTAAAAAATAACGCGAGGCATTTTTCAAAATTAAAGGAGGTTTACAATTCGCTCTCCAAAAAACAGTTAAAAATATTAGAGATGGTTTGTGACAGTAATGACATAAAATTATTTAATGAGTAGTCAAATATGCAAAGAGATAGAGGGCAAGGAACTTCTTGCCCTCGTTTTGGTTTTCCAGAGATTATTTGTACTTAATCACAATTCCGCTAAGCTCGTAGGTGTTGAATTTGAATATGAACAAAATTCTGGTAGTTTGAACGTTAACTTTTACGTTCACAACATCGTCAGCGTCGGGATATTGTTTTTTCGCGACATCAAACAAATCCCTATAGCCAGACAAGCCGGGCGAAGAACGGTTCATTTCAACTCTGCCCAAAATCTGGTAGGTTGAAGAGTCGGCGGGGAACTGTCCCGCGTCCGAAACATAATTCATTGACGTGCAGCCGGCCACAAGCATGACCAAGGCGGCTGCGGCAAGAGCCAACAACGCTTTTTTCATAAAAGCCTCCAAGATGTTTAATTTTGAAGAAACTATACAAAAAAAAACGGTTTAGGCAAGTAGTTATTGGCGGCTCTTCCATATTTCTGACAGTTTTTGTATAATTCCCGCGTGAAAGAAACGCTTTTTTTGTCGGAGCCGGGAATCGCTTGCGCGGCTGGAAACAACGCCGCCGATTTTTGGCGTTCGCTCACGACAGGAAGCCAAGACGGGCTTGTAAAAGTTAAGACTCATTCAGGGCGGGAATTTTTCGCGGCCAAAATCCCGGACGGCGCGCTCAAAAAGACCGGAGCCCGCCACGACATGCGCGTCATTCAAATAGAAGAGCTTGCCTTAAGCCAAATCGCGCCGCTTGTGGAGGCCGCCAAGCAAAAATACGGCGCCGCCCGCGTTGCCGTTTGCGTTGGCTGCTGCGACAACGGCTCGGAGTTTTCCGTGGCCGGCCACCGCGAGTATTTTGAAAAAGGCGCCTTTCCCAAAAACTACACGCTGGAAATTCAAAGCGCCGACTATCCGGCCACTTATGCCAAGGAGCGCTTTGGCCTTGCGGGGCCGGCTTATGTTTTTGCCACCGCCTGCTCGTCTAGCGGCAGCGCGATAATAAAGGCGGCGCAATTGATACAAGCGGGAATCGTTGACGCGGCCCTTTGCGGCGGCGTTGACGTGGCGAGCGACACAGTTTTATTGGGCTTTGACTCCTTGGAAGCCGTTAGCGAAACAAAGACCAATCCTTTTAGCGCCAACAGGAGCGGCATCACGCTTGGCGAAGGCGCCGCGTTTTTTGTTATGACAAAAGACAAGGGGCTTGCCACTGCGCCCGCCGCGCGTCTTGGTCTTGCTAACATTTGCCCGGTGGCGCTCTTGGGCTGGGGCGAAAGCGCGGACGCAAGCCACATGACCGCCCCGCTCGCCGACGGTAGCGGCGCCTTGGCCGCGATGAAAGAGGCCTTGGCCTGCGCCGGCTTGGACGCGAGCAAAATCGATTATGTAAATTTACATGGCACGGGAACAAAGCTCAACGACAGCATGGAGGCCAAGGCGACCGCCGAGCTTTTTGGCGAGCTGGCCGCTTCCGTTCCCGTAAGTTCCACAAAGCCTATGACCGGCCACACGCTGGGCGCCTCTAGCGCGGTGGAGCTGGCCGCTTGCTGGCTTAGCATCGTGAACAACGACGGCGCGGCGGAGGGCGGCGCAAGATTGCCGCTTCACGTTTACGACGGCCGGCGCGATCCGGAGCTTGCGCTCTTGAATTTTATTCAAAAAGACACAAAAATTGACAAAGCGACAAACGTTTGCATGTCAAATTCCTTTGGATTTGGCGGATGCAACGTAAGTTTAATAATAGGAAAAGCGAATGGCTGAAAAACTTTACACATTGCCTCAACTTGTTCCCGCGGAGCAGTTGATAAACTTGGTTCCCCACAAAAGCAAAATGTTTTTGCTTGACCGCCTTACCCAGCATGACACGGACGCGCGGACATTGGAAAGCGAATCGCTTGTAACAAAAGACCATATCTTTTATGATAAGGAAATGGACGCGGTTCCGTCGTATGTGGCCTTTGAGATGATCGCGCAAAGCATCAGCGCTTTGAGCGGCGTCACCGGCTACGAAATCGGAAAGCCTCCGCGGCCCGGATTTTTGCTTAGCCTTTTGAACTACACTGCCAAGGTTCCGTTTTTTAAGGCGGGAACAAGCGTTCATGTAAAGATTAAAAAGGTTGACGAGATGGAAGACATCCTCACTTATTCGGGCGAGGCCTTTTACAGCGAGATGCCCGGCGAGCCTGTCATCTCTACGATTGTCACGGTTATGGAAACCGACGACCTTAAAATTTTGTACACCCATTAAGCGCGGTTTTTGCCCGCTTTTTAGTCAGGAACGATGTTTAGATAGGAGTTTTTATGAGCGAAGAGAATGTTGGAAAGAAAGTTTTGGTGACAGGCGCCTCTGGCGGAATCGGAGCGGCGATCGCGCTGGCCGCCGCCAAAGAAGGCTATTATGTCGTCGCCCACTACAACCACGGAAAAGAAAAGGCGGAGGCTGTCCTTGAGCAAATAAAGGCGGCGGGCGGATCCGGAGAATTGATTCAGTTCAACCTTAGCGACCGCGCCGACTGCGAGGCCAAGCTTAACGCTTGGACTGAAGCCAACGGCGCTCTTTGGGGAATCGTTCAAAACGCCGGCATTTGCCGCGACGCCGCTTTCCCTGGAATGACCGCCGAAAGTTGGGACGCCGTCATTCACACAAACCTTGACGGCTTTTACAACGTAATCCAGCCGCTCGTGATGCCGATGTGCCGCCAAAAGAAAGGCCGCATCATCACGATTGCGTCCGTCAGCGGCGTAATGGGAAACCGCGGCCAGGTAAACTACAGCGCTTCAAAGGCCGGAATCATCGGCGCCACAAAAGCGCTCGCGGTGGAATTGGCCAAGCGAAAGATTACAGTAAACTGCATCGCGCCCGGCGTCATCGAAACGGAAATGATTAAGGACGCGCCGCTCGACATGATTTTGCCGACAATCCCAATGCAGCGCGCCGGAAAGCCCGAAGAAATCGCGAGCGCGGCGGTCTTCCTTCTTTCTGAAGGAGCGTCGTACATAACAAGACAAGTGATAAACGTAAACGGAGGAATCATCTAATATGAATAAAAGAAGAGTTGTAATTACAGGCGCGGGAATTTGTTCTTCGCTCGGCGACACATGGCCGGAAATTTTGACAACCCTCAAAGGCTTGCAAAACTGCGTCGTCCGCATGGATGACTGGGACCGCTACGGCGTCGGCATGAACACTCGCTTGGCCGCCCCCTACACAAAGGAATTGCGAAAATACGACCGCAAGAAGACCCGCTCAATGGGCCGCGTTTCCCGCTTGGCTTTGCAAGCCACGGACGACGCGCTCCGCATGGCCGGCTTGGTTGACGCTAATGGAGTTGTCGCCGAGGAATTGCACAACGGCCGCACGGGAATTTCTTATGGTTCCTGCATGGGAAGCATGGACGCCAACATGGAGTTCTGCCACATGCTTGAGCACGACGACTGCTCAAAGATGAACGCCACGACATACGTTCGCGCCATGCCGCAAACCGCCGCGTCAAACCTTAGCGTTTACTTCCAGATTCGCGGCCGCATCATCACGACCAACACCGCTTGCACTTCCGGCAGCCAGTCAATCGGCTACTCTTACGAGCAAATCGCTTACGGCTTCCAAGACATGATGGTTGCCGGCGGAGCTGAAGAATTGAGCGCCGCCGACTCGGACATTTTTGACACCCTTTTCGCCGCCAGCGTGAAGAACGACGCTCCCAAGACAAGCCCCAGTCCTTTTAGCAAGGACCGCGACGGCTTGGTAATCGGAGAAGGCGCCGGAACTTTGATTTTGGAAGAGTACGAGCATGCCAAGGCGCGCGGCGCGACGATCTACGCCGAAATCATCGGCTTTGGAACAAACCAGGACGGAAACCACATCACGACGCCCAACCCTGACACGATGGGAAAAGCCATCGCGCTGGCCATCGCCGACGCGGGAATCAGCCCCGACCAAATCGGCTACGTAAACGCGCATGGAACGGCGACCGGCCACGGAGATGTGGCGGAAACAACCGCGACTGAGGGCGTCTTCAAGCGCGCCGTTCCGATCAGCTCAACAAAGAGCTACACCGGCCACACGCTCGGCGCCTGCGGAACGATTGAGGCTTGGGTCGCCATCAACATGATGAAGGAAGGCTGGTTCCACCCCACGCTCAACTTGACTGCTGAAAACCTCGACCCCGAATGCGGAAAGCTCGACTACATCATGGGAAGCGGCCGCGAAATCCAAACCAACATCGTGATGTCAAACAACTTTGCCTTTGGCGGAGTGAACACGTCGCTTATTTTCAAGCGCGTGTAATGTTTTATAATAGTCATAGCGCTTAGAGTCAAAGTCTATTCCAAAGCGGGAATTGATGTTTTACCTTAGCGCTATGACTAACATCCAGAGTATAAGAAAGGCCGTCGCGAAAAATATTCGTCGTTTTCGCGAAGAGGCGGGGCTTACCCAAGACGCCCTTGCCGAAAAATTAGGCTTTTCCACATCGCACATCGCCAACATCGAAGGCGGCAAGACAGGCATCAGCGACGAAATCTTGGCAAACCTTTGCAATTTGTTCAACAAAAAGCCCGCCGAAATTTACAACGAGCCTGACGCGCATTTTTCGATGGACAAAGAGCTCAAGTCCGCCATAAACGATTCGGTCAAAAAGGCCTTCCAAAATTCCTCCGAAGAAATATCCAAAGAAATATTGCGGCGGGTTTCCAACTCGCTGACGGTCCGCGGCTATTCCGAACGCCGCAGGGAGCGCTAGCCAAGCGTCCGGCGGTTGAATTTTTTGCCAAAAAGCATTATAATTGAAGAATGTATTTTGAAGACCACAAAATCACGCCGGAGACTCTTATAAGCCAGACTGACGACAATGTTACGCTGGAATTTACGGTGACGGAGGAATGTGATTTTTTTGACGGACACTTTCCAGAGATTCACTTGCTTCCGGCTGTGGCGCAAATCGATATTATGATGCATTACGCCAAAAAATATTTTGGAGACAAGGGCTTTGCCGTGGCGACCAAGAGGACAAAATTTGGCGCTCCTATTTTTCCCGGCTACACCGTCAGGCTCAACATCAAATACAATTCCCAAAAAAATTCTTACGCGTACAAATTGACCAATTCCGACGAAAGCAAAACTTTTTCCACCGGAACCTTCGCTCTTGGAGAATGAATAAATGCGCCAGGGCTTTGTAATTCCTGTTTACAATCATGGAAACACGCTTGAGTCTGTCGTTTTGGCGCTGGCGGAATACAATCTTCCCATTTTGGTTGTTGACGACGGAAACGATCAGGAAAACAAAAATTTTATTCAGGCCGTGGCCCGCAAATTTCAAAATGTCGCTGTCATAGTGAACAAGCGCAATCGCGGCAAAGGTTATGCCGTTTGCCGCGCCGTCAAAGAGGCGCATAAAATGGGGATAACGCATTTATTCCAAATTGACGCGGACGGCCAACACGACACGCGGTCCGCTTGCAAAGAATTTTTGGATGCGTCCCAAGCCAACCCAAACGCGCTCATTTGCGGCTACCCAGAATTTGATTCCACCGTTCCCGCCGCGCGCTTAAAGGCAAAAAAAATCAGCAACGATTGGACGGAATTTGTCGCGCTCAGCAAAGGCGAAATAAAAGATTCGATGTGCGGCTATAGAATTTATCCTGTGGAGCCATTTTATAAAATTTGCAGGAGCGCGTGGATAGATTCGCACATGGGCTTTGACTCCGAGATTTTGGTCCGCATGATTTGGGCCGGCGTTCCCGTAATTTACAAGCAAGTGCGCGTCACTTATCCTGTCGGCGGAAAATCAAATTTCCGCGTTGTGCGCGACAACATTCACATTTCATTCATGTTCGCGCGGCTTACAGTCGGCATGTTGCTGCGCTATCCTTGGCTAAAGGCAAAACAAATCAAAAGGCGCAAACTAGCCGCGCGAGTAGAAGGTTGATGAAAAAGCAAAAGTCTGGAAACGAATGGTTCAACGAAAAAGAAGGTTCCACTTCAACGCGCCCATATCGCTTGACCTTTTGGTGTCTCAAGCATTTTCCGCGCTGGTTCGTTAATTTCATAACTTACTGCGCGGCGCTTTGGTTTTTCATTTTTGACAAACGCTGCCGTCGCGAAAGCTTTCGCTACCAAAAGGCATTGCGCGCCTACAGTTCAACCTTTAAAAAAATCAAGCCCCTGCGCCAAGTGGCCACCTTTGCCGTCACGCTGGTGGAAAAGATTGACTGCTGGACAAATCCAGTTCCGTTTGAAAACATTCACTTTAACGATGACGACGTTTCCTCTTTGATTGAACAGTTGAATCAAGGGCGCGGCGCTTTTTTAATTGTGTCCCACTTAGGCGACTTTGAAATTTTGCGCTCGCTCGCCAACAAAAGCCAGATTGGAGTCAAGCGCGACAGCATACCGATGGCGGTTTTTTCGGACATGGACGTTTCTTCAAACTTTACGCAGGCGATGGACAAAATGAGCGCCGGCTACACTTTGAACATGATCAATGTGAACGACATAACGCCCGCCACAATGGAAACTCTGCAAAACACAATCGACGCGGGCGGCGTTGTCGTTTGCGCCGGAGACCGCCTTAGCAAAAACAAAAACGAGCGCGTTTTGACCCAAAACTTTTTAGGAAAGCCCGCGCCTTTTTCTTACGGAGTTTATTATTTGGCGGACTTGATGGGAGCGCCCACTTATTTTGTTTGGGGCTTTAGAAAAGGAAATTTAATTTCAAAGCGGGAATGCGAAATGTTCGTCATAAAGGCAAAGAGCCAAGTGGGCGGCGGGCGCAAGGACCGCGAAAAGCGCATGAACGATTTGTGCGCCGAGTATATAAAAAATCTTGAGTGTTTCGCGCAAAAATATCCATACCAATGGTATAACTTTTTTGACTTTTGGATGTTTCCAAACGGAAGCGGAGAAAAAAAATGAAAATTAGCTCTGAGTCAAAAGTCCGCGTGGAATTTTACGACGTTGACAGCATGGACGTTGTTTACCACGCCAACTACATAAAATTTTTGGAAGTGGCGCGCTGCGACTTGTTGGACAAAATCGGTTACGGCTACAATCAAATGCGCGCCACAAATTACGTTTTTCCTGTCACAACGCTGAACGTAAAGTACATCCGCTCGCTAAAGTTCGGGCAGACTGCCACAGTCCGCGCCGTTTTGTTGGAATGGGAAAACCGCATTAAAATCAAGTACGAAATTTTGGATTCCGACGGCGCGCTTGTGACCAAGGCCGAGACAACACAAATGGCCGTGAAGGTTCCGCAGACAGAAGCGTGTTTTGTTTGCCCAAAAGAATTGACGGACAGGGTGGAAGCGATTTTTAAAGCAAACAATGTTAAGGCCAGCGACGACGGGGAGATTTTGCTGTGAAGCCCGCGCGGAATCTCGCTGTCATTCTGCCGCTTCGCGGCATTATGGCAAGGAAATTATCCATTTGTCCGCTTGCGCGGACTGTCATTGCCGCTCTCGCTTTTTGCTGCGCGCCCCTTTTCGCCGCTCCCAGCTTGCAGGACGTGGCTGAGCTTTTGTCACGGAACAAGGTGACGCGCGGGAACTTTGTCCTGGAGCGGACGGCCGCCAACGGAAAGTCGCTCAAGTCAAGCGGCGAATTTGTAATCGCGTCCGATTATGGAATAATTTGGAAAACAATCAAGCCCATAAAGTCCGCGCAGGTTGTGGCGCGGGAATGGACTTTGACGGAGTCCGCCAGCGGAAAGCGCGTTAGGGTCGACTCAAGCAAAAATCCTGTCTACATGCAAATGGCCTTGTTGACAAGCGCCCTGTGGAACGGCGATTTGGCGGCTGTCCAAGGCGCGGCCGACCTGCAGTTTTGGTCGGACGACCGTTCTTGGCGGATAGAAATGTTCCCCAAGGACGCGGCCGTCCAAATGGCTTTGGAAAAGATTGTCGTGGAAGGAACTTGTTCCGGCCAAAAAGCGGCGGCGACAAAAATGCTCATGCTCTTGAAGGGCGGAAATTCCGCGGCGTACCAAATGACGGACCACACCTATTCCGCCGCCCTCGACGACGCCGAGCGCGGGTATTTTAGCGCAAAATGATAGAAATTCCGCAAAAATAAAACAAAATGACTATATCTTTTTTGGAAGAATGGCTTAATAATAATAGTTGCGGTATCGATACCGCAAACTTCAAAAACATAGGAGAAAATTATGAAGAAGGTAATCCTTACAGCTATGGCTGCCCTTTTGGCGACATCGCTTTTTGCGGCCAAACCCAAAGCCATCAAGGTTGGAATCATCAACAATGACCCCAACGAGTCCGGCTATCGCACGGCCAACGACCGCGACATGAAGGCCACGTTCACAAAGAAGAACGGCTATCAGCCCCAGTTCTTCTACAGTCTCAAGAACGACGAGCAGATTGCCGCCGCAAAGAAGTTCATTCAGGACGAAGTTGACTACTTGCTCATCAGCGCCGCCGGAACATCTGGCTGGAACAACGTTCTTAAAGACGCGCAGGACGCCGGCGTAAAGGTAATCTTGTTCGACCGCACGATCGACGCGCCCGCAAGCCTCTACGAAGCTTCAATCGTTTCCGATATGGCTCAGGAAGGAAAGACTGCCGTTGACTGGCTCGCCAGCCAAAAGTTGCCCGCCTACAACATCATCCACATTCAGGGCGTCATGGGTTCAGCCGCCCAGATCGGACGCTCTGGCGCTTTGGACGCCAAAGTTAAGGCCGACAAGGCTTGGAACATTGTGACACAGCAGACAGCTTCTTGGAACGCCGAGACAGCCCAGCAGATTGTTCAGGCCGTCATCGACTCAGGAAAGAAGTTCAACGTAATCTACGCCGAGAACGACGACATGGCCAAGGGAGCTGTAGCCGCTTTGGACAAGGCCAACATCAGCCACGGAGTCGGCAAAGACGTTATCATCATGGGCTTTGACTGCAACAAGTGGGCTTTGGAAGAATTGCTCAAGAAGAACTGGAACTATGACGGCCAGTGCAACCCCTTCCAGGCTTCTTACATCCACAAAATCATTCAGGACGAGCAGGCCGGCAAAAAGCCCGCCCAGAAGACTGTCATCATGGTTGAAAAGGGATTCGACGCCGCCACGATCAAAAAGGCTGACGTTGAAAAGTACGGCATCTAATTTAGTTTAGATTCAGGGGCTGCCCAGAATTTGGACAGCCCCTTTTTTTTGCCGCCGCGAACTATATTAAAATATATTTAAGGAAGAATCCATGCAGGAAAATTCAGTATTGGAAATGCGCGGAATTTACAAAAGCTTTCCGGGCGTAAAGGCTCTGCAGAACATCGACTTTACTTTGAGGCAGGGCGAGATTCACGCTTTGATGGGCGAGAACGGCGCCGGAAAATCCACTTTGATAAAAGTTCTGACCGGCGTTTACACAAAGGACGAAGGAACGGTTCACGTCAAAGGCTACGACAAGGCCGTAAACATCCGTTCGCCGCAGGACGCCCAAAACGCGGGCATCAGCACAGTTTACCAAGAAATCACTCTCTGCAACAATTTGACTGTTGCGGAAAATCTATATATCGGCCGTACAAAGGGCGCCTTCACCAATTGGAAAAAGATGAACGAGGACGCGGCCAAAATTTTGAAGGAGCTTGAAATTCCGGCGGAACCTGCCGCCCAGCTTTCAAGCTACTCAATCGCCGTCCAGCAGATGGTCGCAATCGCGCGCGCCGTCGACATGGAATGCAAAATCCTCATTCTTGACGAGCCCACTTCCTCCCTTGACGAAAAGGAAGTGCAAAAATTGTTCAAGCTGATGCGCGGCCTCAAGGCAAAGGGCGTCGGCATAATTTTTGTCACCCACTTCTTGGATCAAGTCTACGAGGTTTGCGACAGAATCACCGTCATGCGCGACGGCCAGCTTGTGGGTGAATACGAAATAAAGGATTTGCCAAAAGTAGAGCTTGTGTCCAAAATGCTCGGCAAGGCGCTTGACGGCCTTAGCGCGGTCCAGCGCCCCGCCGCCTTTACCCATGCCATCAACGAAGAGCCGGTTTACCAAACGCAAGGCTTGTCGTCGGCCAAGGGAATCAAGCCCTTTGACTTCGCCATTTACAAGGGTGAGGTCAACGGCTTTGCCGGCTTGCTTGGAAGCGGCCGCAGCTACAGCGTGCGCGCCATTTACGGCGCCGACCGCGTCACAGGCGGCAAGGTCAAGATTAACGGAAAAAGCGTAAAAATCACAAAGCCGCGCGACGCGATGAAGCAAGGAATCAGCTATCTTTCCGAAGACCGCAAGGCCGACGGAATCATCGGAGACCTTTCGGTTCGCGACAACATCATCTTCGCGCTGCAAGTTATGAAGGGATTTTTCAAGCCCTTCAGCAAGGCGCAGGCGCAAAAGTTCGCGGAGGAATACATAAAGCTTTTGGAAATTAAGACCGCGTCCGCCGACACTCCGATAAAGTCGCTTTCCGGCGGAAACCAGCAAAAGGTTTTGTTGGCGCGCGCGCTTTTGTCAAATCCCCAGTATCTTATTTTGGACGAGCCCACTCGCGGAATCGACATCGGCACCAAGACTGAAATTCAGGAGCTGGTTCTCAAGCTCGCAAAGGAAGGAAAGAGCGTCACGTTCATTTCTTCCGAGATTGACGAAATGCTCCGCACTTGCACGCGCCTTGTGGTAATGCGCGACTTTAAGCAAGTGGGCGAGCTTACCGGCGGCGATTTGACGCAAGGAAAAATTATGACTACGATTGCGGGAGGAAACCAATGAGCTCTGCGAACAATTCAAAAGAAAAATTTTTGGGCATATTCAGGCACCAAATTTTCATTCCGCTCGCCGCGCTTTTGGCGCTGATTTTGTTCAATTTAATCGTAGACCCCTCGTTCTTTAAAATCAGTCTTGGCCAGAACAGCGACGGAAACCCCGTCTTGTCCGGCTACTTGATTACGATTTTGGACAACGCTTCCGAGCTTGCGATTTTGGCCATCGGCATGACGCTGGTCACGGCGGCTTCGGGCGGACAAGACATCTCGGTCGGCGCGGTGATCGCGATTGCGGGCAGCGTAGTCCTGCGCGTTTTGTGCGGCGACGATCCCAGGCCGGAAACAATGCAGGCTCCGATAATCGTGGCCTTCTTAATCGCGTGCATTGTGTCGATGCTGTTCGGCGCCTTTAACGGAATGTTGGTCGCTTACTTTAAAATACAGCCAATGGTCGCCACGCTGATTTTGTTTACGGCGGGACGCTCGATTGGAGCCTGGATCAACAACAACACGCTCCCAATCGTAAACGAGCCGGTCTTTGGCTACTTTGGAAACTACATTCCGGGAATTCCGGTGCCAACGCCGGTCTTTATCGCGATTGTTTGCGTGGCGATAATAATGCTGGTTCTTAAGTTCACCAACTTGGGCCTGTATTCGCAAGCCGTCGGAATCAACGCCAACTCGACAAGGCTCAACGGCGTTGACCCGCAATTGATAAAGTTCTTGACTTACGTAATCATGGGCCTTTGCGTCGCGGTGGCCGGCTTTATAAAGGTAAGCCGCTTTTCCACAATCAATTATTCCGTAATCGCCAAGGACATAGAAATGGACGCGATTCTTGCCGTCGCCTTGGGCGGAAACGTTTTGAGCGGCGGAAAGTTCAACATGTGGGCCTCGATTTTGGGCGCCTACGTAATCCAGTTCCTGACAACGACGCTCTTTAAGTTTGGCGTCGCGTCAACCGCGCTTCCGGCTTACAAGGCCGTTGTTGTAATCATCTTGGTTGTTTTGAGCGCGCCGTCGGTCCGCGAAAAAATGAAGGAGCTTTCAAAAAAATTCAAGCAAACAAAGGCGCCCGCCGCAGCGCAGGGAGGCAACTAAAATGGAAAACACAACTCAATTGAACAAGCCGCTCGCAAAAAAAAGGCAGCCGCTTTCCGACACAAACTTGCTTTTGACAATTACGATTATAGTTTTTGCCATTATGTATTTGTGCGCCATTGTGTTCTTGGGCGCCGGCTTTAAAAAGCCCCAAGCCTTTTTCAACATGCTAAACGAAAACGCGTCGCTGGTGATTCTTTCTTGCGGCTTGAGCTTGGTTATGATTACCGGCGGCATTGACATTTCCGTCGGCACGATGACGGCGCTAATCTGCATGAGTTGCGCGGTCAACCTTGACTTTAAGGGCGGCAACGTCGGCTCGGCGATTTTGCTGGCTTTGATAATAGGCGCGGCTTTTGGCTTGGTTCAAGGCTACTTGGTCGCTTACCTTGACATTCAGCCCTTCATCGTCACGCTGGCGGGAATGTTCTTCGCAAAAGGAATGACGACAATCGTAAACTCCACGCAGTTCAACGTTGAAAACGAGGCCTTTGTCAAGTTGGTAGAAACCCGCATTTACGTTCCGGGCGTCGGCTCTTTGAACAAGCTGGGCAAGTGGGTGCCGGCATATGTGGAAATAGGCGCGGTGGTGGCGATTGTTGTCGTCGTCTTGCTCTTCTTGCTTTTGCGCTGGACTAAGTTGGGCCGCAGCTTCTACGCCGTCGGCGGAAACCAGCAAAGCGCCAACATGCTTGGCATCAACGTCCGCCAGACAAAATTCTTGGCTCACTTCATTTGCTCGATGCTGGCGGCTGTGGGCGGCTTTGTTTACTTCCTGCACGTAGGCTCCGGCTCTCCGTCCCACGCTGACGGCGCGGAAATGAACGCCATCGCTTCTTCGATTATCGGAGGAACGATGCTTACCGGCGGCGTCGGAAACATCATCGGAACCTTCTTTGGCGTAATGTCGTTGGCCACGATAAAGAACATCGTTTCTTCGCTGGGCTTGGACGACGCCTGGTGGACCAACATCACTGTGGCCTTTATGATTTGCTTGTTCTTGGTAATCCAGAGCGTGGTGCTTTCTAGGAAGAATAGAAAGTAGTTTAGGTAAAGAAAAAAAAACGCGCGAGGGAGCGGGGCGGCGGGCGGAAACACTACGTCGGGCAAGCCCGCCGTTTTGCTTATGGAAATTTATTCAACTGCGCTCTTACGAGCGCGGGCAATCATTTTGCGCTTGCCTATTTGTGTAGCGAGCCGTGCGGAGCGCGTAAGCGCGACTGCAATACCTTTAGAGGCCTCGTTTCCAACGGAAACGAGACGATATCTAGCGGTTCCGTCTGACGCAGCCGCGACTGGGAGCGTTTTGTTTTTTTACATTCGTTCCTGCTTTCTATACTGCAGCGGTGACATGCCGTTGCTTTTGCGGAAGGCGCGGATGAAGTTTTCACATTCGTTGTAGCCGCATTCCGCCGCGACCTGTTGGACATTTTTTTCCGTGTCGGATAAAAGCGAGCGCGCCTTTTGGTTTAAAAAGGCGCGTTTTTCGTCTCCGGGAGCGGCGCCAAAAGTTTGCTTGTAAAGGACGGAAAAACGGCTGCGCGTCAGGTGAAAGTCTTCCGCCATCGCGTCCACCGTCCATTTTTCCGGATTAGCTTGGACTTCTTGGCGCAAGCGGTTTAGGCGCGTATGGACGTCATTTTGGCGCCGCGTTTTTTGGGCGGGAAGGGCGTTTTGTTCATTTTGCAAAGATTTTGCGTAGGCGAGGACCCGCGCCGCGTCTTGTTCATCCAACTGTTCGACAAAGCGAGACAGCTCTTCTTTTGCGTCTTGTCCGTCGGCCATGCTTCCTCCAAAAATTCATCATAGAATGAAAGAAGAAAAAAAGCAACCGTTTAAAAACTCTCAACTTTTGTATGGGGGGGGGTCAGTTCAAACAGAAATTT
This sequence comes from uncultured Spirochaetaceae bacterium, assembly GCA_902792795.1. Taxonomy (GTDB): domain Bacteria; phylum Spirochaetota; class Spirochaetia; order Treponematales; family Treponemataceae; genus Treponema_D. Next base: position 30,781 of record CADBBB010000002.1, read on the forward strand.
ATGAAGTCTTTGTTTGCCAAATTCTTCAAACTGCGCTATAATAATAGAATGAAGAATTCAAAGCCAATTTTTAAGTCGCGGATAATAGAGACTTCCAAATTATACAGCTTGCTTTTAATTTACTTTTCGCTTCAAATTCTTACTTTTTATTTAGGAATGAACCGGCGTTTGGCCATATACAACGGCATTGTCGTATGCTTCCAATTTTTCATCGCGTTCTTGATGATAAAGGTCAACGCCAAACGCGGCCGGCGCATGAGTTGGTTTTGTCTTGGCGTTTCGATGTTCTTTTTGTTGCGCGCGATTGTGGCGGCTTTCATTGCCAAGAAACCTTTGATAGCGTTGCCGGGTTTTTTCATGATACTTATGTTCGCGCTTATCGCCACGCTCTTTAGCTATCAAGTTGAACTTTTGGACAAGCGCATGGTGGCCGACTATGTGACCAGCCTGCACAACGGACGCGGCTTGATTTTGGCGCTAAAAAACAAGATTTACAACAAAGAATCTTTTTACGTAATTTACATCGAAATTGAAAATTTCAAATTCCTAAATGACAACTATGGCTTTGACTTTGGCGACGAATTGCGCAAAATCGTGACCAAGCGAATCAAGAACATAATTAAAGGATACGGAGTTGCCGGTTGCGTTGACCGCTCCAGCTTTATGATTGTCCTTAACGGCGAGTGCGACGCAAAGCAAGTGGCGGCGGAAACCCTTCACACCATAAGCGACAAAATCACCATTAAAAAGAATGAGGTTGAAATTGACTGCTTCCTTTCGCCCTACGCCGGAATAGCCAAATGTCCCGACGACACGACCGACGCGGAAACTTTGATGAAGTATTCCGACATAGCGATGTATTACGCGTCGATGTCAAAAAAGAACCGCATTGTTTTTTACGAGCCGCAAATGGATGAAAAGCTCAAGCGTCAAATTGAAATTGAAAAGATAATCAAAAAGGCGCTGGCCAGCGACGGATTTTATTTGGTCTTCCAGCCGCAGTTTTCCACGCAAGAAAAAAAGTTGCGCGGCTTTGAGACGCTTTTGCGCTTGCGCGACTCGGACGGAAAAAATCTTTCGCCCGCGGAATTCATTCCCGCCGCCGAAAAGAACGATTTGATTTTGGAAATTACCGCTTGGGTTTTGCAAAACGCTCTCAAGACATTCGCGGATTTGGTCAAGGGCACGGATTTGATGATATCCATCAACGCTTCGTCCAAAAATATGGAGAGCGGACTTTTTGTGCAGGAAATAAGCGAGGCGCTGGAAAGAACAGGATTTCCCGCAAAAAATTTGGAAATCGAAATTACAGAATACAGCTTGCTGCAATCCTTTGACCAGACGATAGAAAACATCAAAGCCTTGCGCGAAATGGGCGTGCAAGTGGCCCTCGACGACTTTGGAACCGGTTATTCTTCTCTTTCTTATTTGGAAAAACTTCCTATAAATCTTCTTAAAATCGACAAAAGCCTTGTGGACGACATCGAGAGCAACTTTAAGAGCCAGCAGTTTGTCAACGCGGTTATTTATATGGGTCACTTGATGGGTTGCGAGGTCATTTGCGAAGGCGTTGAAAGCGAAGGCCAGCTGCGTCTCTTAAAGGACAACAAGAGCGATTTTATCCAAGGCTACATTTGGGGAAAGCCGCTTGAATTTGACAAGGCCAAGGCTTTGTTGAACGCATAAGCCACTAGCAAAACCACACGAAGTGTGGTATTGCCAGTAGCGCTCGCGAGAGCGCAGAGGATACTACCACTAGCAAAACCACACGAAGTGTGGTACAATAATGCTTTCTTTTATAATAGAAAAAAGGAAGGCATTTTATGGCTTTGAATTTGCGCGGAAGAGATTTTTTGACTCTTAGGGATTTTACGCCGGAAGAAATTGTCGGCCTCTTGGACTTGGCGGCGGACTACAAAAAAAAGAAGAAGCGCGGAAAGCGCGTGGACACTTTTAAAGGCAAGAACATCGCGCTGATTTTTGAAAAGACTTCCACCAGAACGCGCTGCTCCTTTGAAGTGGCGGCGCACGACTTGGGAATCGGAACGACATATTTGGCGGAAGGCTCGCAAATCGGAAAAAAAGAAAGCATCGCCGACACCGCGCGCGTTCTTGGCCGCATGTTCGACGGAATCGAATACCGCGGCTTTGAGCAGTCAATCGTGGAAACGCTCGCAAAGCACGCCGATGTTCCCGTTTGGAACGGTTTGACCAACGAATACCACCCCACGCAAATGCTGGCCGACGCGCTACAACGTCGGAAACTCCCTTTGCGTCGTATGCTCAAAGCTTGGACTAAACCTTACGCTTTGCGCGCCAAAAAAATATTTTCCGTCGGCGCAGCTTGTGCAGGACTGCGAGCCGTGGGCAAAAGAAAGCGGCGGCTCCATCACGCTTGAAGAGGACATCGCAAAGGCGGCCAACGGAGCGGACATAATTTACACCGACGTTTGGGTCAGTATGGGCGAGCCGGACGAAGTTTGGGCGGAACGAATCGCCGACCTAAAGCCGTATCAAGTCACAAAAGAAGTGATGGCAAAGGCAAAGCCCACGGCGATTTTCATGCACGACCTTCCGTCCTTCCACGACCTCAACACGACGATCGGAAAAGAGATTAGCGAAAAATTCGGCATCAACGAAATGGAAGTGACCGACGAAGTTTTTGAAAGCGCGCAGTCTGTCGTCTTTGACGAGGCGGAAAACAGAATGCACACAATCAAGGCCGTCATCGCCGCGACGATATAAGGCTTTTAACAAGGAACGAACATGAGCGAACAAATAAAGGACGCGATAAAAAAAGCGCGAAAGATAGTCATAAAAATCGGAAGCAACACGCTGGCCAAAAGCGACGGAACGCAAAACACGGACTTCATGCATTCCTTTGCCGCGCAAGTAAAAAACTTGATTGACAGCGGAAAGCAAATCGCGGTCGTGTCGTCCGGCGCGCAAGTCAGCGGCGTGAGCGCGATAAAAGAATGGGCGCGCAAAAAGGACGTCCACTACAGGCAGGCCTTGTGCGCGATTGGCCAGGTTGAGCTTATGAGCCAGTGGCGAAAAGCCTTCGCCGAATCGGGAATCCACATCGGCCAGCTTTTGTTCGTAAAAGAAAATTTTGAAAACAACTTGCAAACGCTCAACATCAGGAACACTTTGTTCACGCTTGTTGACGAAGGCGTAGTTCCAATCATAAACGAAAACGACAGCGTTTCGTTTGAAGAGGGCTCCATCGGCGACAACGACAACCTTAGCGCGCTGACTTCCATTTTGTGGGGAGCGGACTTGCTGGTTTTGTTCAGCGACATCGACGGCGTTTATTCCGACAACCCCAAGACAAATCCCGACGCAAAGCTGGTTCAAACCGTGCGCGACATCGACGCGCTGCGAAAGGAAATCACAATCGGCGAGACCAACTCTTTTGGAACCGGCGGAATCGAAACAAAATTGCAGGCAGCGCAAAAATGCTTTGCCTACAACATTCCGGTAATCCTTGCCAACGGCGGCCGCGAAAAAATCTTGGACAAGCTTGCCGACGGAAGCGCGGACGGAACGCTCTTTTTGCCGGAGGAATGATTTATGAACATTGTGATTCTTGACGGCCACGCGCTCAATCCTGGCGACCTTAGCTACGACGTGTTCAAAGAATTTGGAACGCTCGAATACTACGAGCGCACTCCGGCAAATCTTACGGCGGAACGCATGCGCGACGCGGACATTGTTTTTTTGAACAAAGTTCAAATCACAAAAGAAATTTTGGCGCAATGCCCAAAGCTAAAATACATCGGCGTCTTTGCCACCGGCTACAACGTGATTGACACGGCCGCCGCGCGCGAACGCGGAATCACCGTAACAAACATTCCTTCTTACAGCACGATGGCCGTGGCGCAAGCGACGTTCGCGCTCTTGCTTGAATTGACAAACGGCGTCCACGCGCACAACGATTCAGTCCAAAATGGCGGCTGGATAAAGAGCCCCGACTTTTGCTATTGGACGCATCCGCTTACGGAACTCTTGGACAAAACTTTTGGCATCGTTGGTTTTGGAAGCATTGGCCAAGCCGTGGCAAAAATCGCAAACGCTCTTGGAATGAAAGTCATCGCTTATTCAAGAACGGCAAAAAAGATCGAAGACTTTGGCAAAGAAAATTTTACGGTGGAATCTGTCAGCCTTGACGAACTGCTTTCCAAAAGCGACATCGTATCCCTGCACTGCCCTCTTACCGCCGACAACAAGGGAATGATAAACCAAACGGCGCTTGCCAAAATGAAAGACGGCGCCATCTTGCTAAACACCGCGCGCGGCCCCTTGATTGACGAGGCGGCAGTCCGAGCGGCGCTGGAAAGCAAAAAACTTTTTGGCTTTGGCGCCGACGTTTTGTCGCAAGAGCCGATGTCCGCCGACTGCCCCCTTTTGGGCGCGCCCAACTGCGTCATCACTCCCCACGTGGCCTGGGCCGCCAAGGAAACCCGCGAGCGCTTGTTGGGAATCGCCGTGGACAACCTGCGAAAGTTTTTGGCAGGAACGCCGGTTAATGTGGTAAATTAAAAAAAAGCGGACCGCAGTTTTTGCGTTCCCGCTTAATTTTTTTCCTCCGCCTTCTCCCCTCGCCGCAATTCCGCAAAAAACACCAGCAAGTACGGAAGGGCCGTTATCGCGCTAAGAGTGTCGGCGGCGGCTTGGGCGACTTCAACGCCGGTCAGGCCGACGACGCGCGGAAGCAATAGTATTATCGGAACAAAATACACGCCCTGGCGGTTGAGCGACAAAAACGACGCGCGCCATTTTTTTCCGCACGCTTGCATAAGCATGCTTACGCTGATGATTATTGAATGGAGCGGAAGCGAAACCGCCTGCGCGCGCAAGGCAAAAATGCCGACGGCGACAACTTCCGCGTCGTTTCTAAAGCCTGCGATTATTTGCGGAGCGAAGATGAAGAGCGACGCGCCAAGGAAAAGCAATATGGCAAGCGCGACCGAGACCGTGAACCAATACGCTTGACGCACCCGCTTGTAAAGGCGCGCGCCGTAATTGTAACCGGCAACCGGCGCGAAGCCTTGGCCGATTCCAATCATGACCGAGGCGCAAAGCATTATCACTTTTGTCGAAATCGTCATCGCGCTGATCGCCGCGTCGCCGTACGCGCCCGCGCTTGTGTTGAGCAAAATCGTCGCTACGCTGGCCAAGCCTTGTCTGAACATGGCCGGAGCGCCAACGCTTAAAATTTCCCAGTAAGTTTTTATCTTTGCCGAAACATATTTTAACGAAAGCTGGACCGTTCCCTTTTTGCGGATAAAGAATTGAATGAAAATCAAAAAGCTTACGGCTTGGCTTGCGACCGTGGCCATCGCCGCTCCCTTTGTTCCCAAGCCAAAACAGTAAATAAAAATCGGGTCCAAAACGATGTTCAAAATTCCGCCGCTTGTCAAAGCGACCGCGCTAAAGGCGGCGTGGCCTTCCGAGCGCAAAATGTTGTTCAGATTATCGGAGCGCCAAACAAAATCCATTCGGCGTAATCTTCCGCGTAAGGAAGAATCGTCGGCGTGGCGCCCAAAAGGCGGACCAAACCTTTTAAATTCAAAAGCGACACGACGGAAAGCGCGACGCCAAAAAAAATTGCGGCGGCAAAAGCGGACGAGCCGCAAATGTTGGCGGCCTCTTGATTTTTTTCGCCAAGCCTGCGCGAGATGATGGAACCGCAGCCCATTCCAATCGTAAAGCCAATCGCTTGTATTATCGCCATTAGCGAAAAAACTACGCCAACCGCGGCGCTGGCGCTGGTTCCCAACTGCGACACAAAGTAAGTGTCGGCGGTGTTGTACACGCCGCTTATCATCATGCTTAAAACGGTAGGAACGGCAAGGCGCGGAATCAAGCGGCGTATCGGTTCCGTCGTCATCATTTTAAATTGCGGGTCTTCGTTACGTTCCATGGCGGCGCTTTTTAGTGAATGAACCTTCTTAAACTGATCGCCTTTTGCGGACAAATCTCGTGGCAGCAAAAGCAATGCAGGCATTTTTTCCAATCGGTAAGAACGGCCTTTCCGTCTTTGCCCGACATTTGGACGATATGCGCGGGGCAGATTTGGGCGCAGCGGCCGCACTTTACGCATTTGCTTTGGTGGAAGTGCGGTGTCCTTGTAAAGACAAATTTGGCAAGGCCGTCAAGCCAGCCTGGGAGCATCGCCGAAAAGTCAGCGCTTCCGTCTTTTACGATGCGGAAATTTTTGTTGGCGCATTCGTCAAAGGAAGCGCCCAAAATTTTTATTTGCTCGGCGCAATCAAGCCAAACTTTTCTTTCCAAAGCGTCGCGCAGATTTTCAACCGCTTGCGGCTTGTAGCCCACAAGGCTTGAGCACACCCAATCTAGCGCCAAGATGTTGTCGCTTGCCGCCATAAAGCCAAGCTCTATCGGGTCGCCGCTTCCAGGACCGCCGGGCCCGTCCATTCCGACAATCGCGTCCATCACGGCGTACTGCGCTTTTGCCGCAAGGTTAAGGTCGGTCAAAAATTCGCCGAACTCTCTTTGGCTTGAAAACCGGTAGTGGCACTGCGCCTTTTCCAAACCGATCATAAGGCCAAAAAGGTTTTTCATCGCGCCGGTGTATTTCATAAGCTGGTGGCTTTTTAACTTGGCGGCGCTTACAAGAATGTCGGCCTGGCTAAAGGCAGCGGCAAAGTCAAAGCTGCGGGCGCGCTTTCCTTCGGGGCATTCAACTTGAACCTTGTCGTGAAAGTCAATCCACTCGCCGCCGTTTTTTTCCACCTGTTCCAAAATGCCGGACGCGCGCGCGGCGGAAGTCGAATTGGCCACGGCAGGAGACTCGCCGGCCAAAACTTTTTTTGCTCCCAACTCGACAAAAATTTTCACCAAGGCTCCGACAACGACTGGATTTGTGCAAACGCAGTCCTCGGGCTTTCGCGGATACAAAATGTTGGGCTTAATCAAAACGGTCTTTCCGCGCGGATCCGGCGGCGGCGCAAGGCGAGTTAATTCTTTTAGGGCGGCGTAAACTTTTTCAAAGTCGTATTCGCCGCATTTTGCGAGCGCTACATTTGTGGTCATGGGAATAGAATACACCGTGGGAGATTTCCGCGTCAAGCGCGAAAATGACATAGCGGTCGCACGAGGCCGCCGCCTTCTTAGGCTTACGACAATTTTACACGCCGCCTTCTTAGGCTTGCAACAGCCTCACGAGCAGGCCTTGTTCAAAATCGCAAGCAGTTCATCGTACTTCTTTTTTAGCCGCTCGGAACTTTGGTCAAGCATGTATTCGATTTCGTAATGGAAAATTCTGTCCTTGGAAGAAACGGGCATGTAGTGAACGTCGGTTTGCGTGTAGTAGTGCTCGATGCAGCCGCGGCGCAAAATGTAAACGCGCGAGCATTCAATCGCTGCAAAAATCAAGTTGGCAAGATTTATGATTTGGCCGAGCGACGCGGCCAAGGGGAGCGGAAGCAATTCCTCAAGGCTCTTCCGTTCCAGCGTGACGCCCATCAAGACGACGGTTTTGTAAGTGTCCAAGTTTTCGGGATTTTCGTACTTGGCGTAAAGGTTTTTGACCTTTTCCACAAGAATGTCGATTTCTGGATTTACGGAATGGTTCACGCCGGCCAAAAATTCCCCGACGCCGCCAAGGTAGCGCTCCAAGCGGATGATTAATTTTTCAAGCGTGATTTTTTTCGCCAGCTCCTTTTTGGTAAAGAGCGAAGCGTAAAAGCCGTCCTGCTTTTCGCGCTGGGCTTCCAAAAAGTCAATCGTCCTTTGGTCAGCGCAAACTTCCTCGCGAAGCTTTCCGCAAAAAAGGGAATCCAAGTCGGTGATGATTCTTCCGTCCGTTCCCAAAAGCGAGCACACTTTAAAGAAAACGCCAAGCTCGTCTTTGCCGCCAACGTCTATCACGCCGGTTCCTGCTGAACCAATCTTGTTGTCAACGCAAGAAAGAAGGCGGGTGAAAATTTGCTGGTCGGTGTAGCCTTCAACAAAAATCTGCCTGTCCGAAAAAAAGAACTGCTTGTGATAAGTGTTAAAGCGCGGCAAAAAGCGGCGGAACAATTGCTCGTCGTAGTCGCTCAACGAATCGATGCTGGTGGGCGCGCGGTTTACATGGCAAGCGACAACTCCAAGCAAATCTTCGGAAAAGTTAAGGTCGATAAAATAAGGCGAGTGCGTGATTATGAAGAAAACGCGCTTGGGCTCGGCGGCGCTGGCCTTTTTTATTTCGTTCATAAAGAATTGCTGGAACTGCGGGTGCAAGTGCAATTCCGGCTCGTCCAAAATCAAGCAATTTTTTTTGTTGCTGGAATTGCCGTAAAGCGCCACCAAGAGCGTAAGAATTTCCTTTAGGCCGTGGCACTCGCCTTGCTTTAAATTGTATTCAACGCCGCGCGCCTTGTTGACCACAATCGCGACAAGCCTGCCGCCCGGAGCTTCCTCAAAACGGATGGCCTTTGCGAACATGTTGCTAAGCACGTCCTCGATTTTTTGGCGGACCGCTTGGTTTTCGCGAATCGTTCGCATCGCAGCCGCGTTGTCGTCGGCCTGACGTTCGGCGCGCAAAAAGTTTATGTCGTAGCCGGCGTCGGCAAACTGCCGCTCAATCTGCTCGGCAAGCAAAGTTTTTCCGCTGCCGTTTGGGCCCACAATCAAATTGACGTTGGCCCAAGAGCTTTTTTCAAACGAAGCCTTTCCCCAGAGAAACGGAATCTTTGCCTTTACGTTGACTTCTATCATAAAAATTTACCGCGCCTGCTCCAAAACAAATTTCAAAAATTCGTCCTTGTCTTCCTGCGTCTTTGCCTTGGCCATGTACATTTGGTTTCCCATCGTGGCCGCCATCACTTGCGGCATCCGCTCGTTCATCACAAGGCGCTCGCCGTAGCGCTCGACGATTTCTTGGTTGGAATGAACGTAGCGGCGCTTGTCGCGGCGGGCGGCGTAGACGCAATAGTGGTGGTCGACGGAATCTTTTAACAAGCGCTTGTCGGAGCAAACCATGTCGGCCCAGATTTGATAAACGTCGGTCGAATGCGCGTAGTTCATCATGTCGGGGGTGTAGCCGCCCGCCGGCCTCATGTTCACCTCTAGGCCTACAAAGTCGCCGACGGCGCCCAAGCCTTTTTTGGCTTGCGTGAGGCGGAAAAATTCCATGTGGACAAAACGGTTTTTTACGCCAAAAGATTTTAGCGCGACCCGTCCCAGTTTTGCCAACGCGTCCGGCACTTGCGGAATCGTCCAATAGCTCAAATCTTGTTCCTGCAAAACGATGTCCATAATCGACGGCGGAAAAACGCTCGACGACTCGAACAATGGTTCGCCATTGGAATCGCAAATCGCGTCGTAGGAATAAATGTCGCCTGTCACAAATTCTTCCATCACATACTGAACGGGAGGAAGATGGTCAAAAAAATTGTCAAACTCAACTTGCGTCGAAAGCTTCCATGTGTCGTGCGCTCCAACGCCGTTGTCGGGCTTTACAATTACAGGGAAGCCGACTTCGTCCACAAATTTTTGGGCGGCTTCTTTTGTAGTGATGCGATGGCAGCGCGCGGTTGGAATCTTTCCTGCGGCGTAAAATTTTTTCATGTCAAATTTATTTTTCCAGCCAGAAATTTGTTCCGCTCCGATTCCGCTTGTGATGTTAAAGTCCGTTCGCAAGCGCGCATCCGTTTCTAGCCAATACTCGTTGTTGGATTCAATCCAATCGATGCGGCCGTACTTAAAAGCAAAGAAGGCCACGGCGCGATACATCTTGTCGTAGTCTTCCATGTTGTCGACAAAATAGTATTCGGTAAGGCAGTCTTTAAGCTGCGGCTCAAGGCAATTGTAGGGAGCGTCGCCAATTCCCAAAACGTTGGCGCCGTTCTTTTTTAGCCGATCGCAAAAGTTCCAGTAAGTTCTAGGAAAATGCGGCGAAACAAAAATAAAGTTCATAACCCTCTCCTCCATAAGGTCTTGCAAGCCAAAGACAGACCCCAAATCAAGTTCGGGGTGACTGCGTATATTTTAGCGCTTTCGACGCGAAACCGCAATGCCGTCGCCGTCGGGATAAAACTCGGTTTTGAATTCTTGGTTGTCTTTTAAAAACTGAATGTACTTGCGGATTTTTTTTATCAATTTTTTTGTCGAATAATTGTGCGTAAGGCTTATGTCTTCCACCATTCCGTGGAACGAAAGGTTGTCGCTGATTATCGCTCCGCCTTGCGCCAAATTGTTTTTGTAGCGCTCAAAAAATTTTATGTACTGCGCCTTTGGCCCGTCGATGAAAATCAAGTCAAACTTTTCCTCAAAGCTGAACGTAGCCGCGTCGCCCAAAAAGCAAGTCACGCGGTCCATCAAATTTTCGTCGTGAAAATTTTGCACGGCCTGATGGTAGCGGTCGATGTCCGCCTCTATCGTAAACACTTGCACGTCCGGCGACGCGAGCGCGAATTTTGTTGCCGAGTATCCGATCCCCGTTCCAATTTCCAAAACGCGCCGCACCTTGTTTTGCTTGATGTAATTTAAAATGAATTCCATTCCGCTGTCCTGCATTATCGGAACGGCGTTCTCCGCGGCTGCTTGCTTGATTTGAGCGATGTCGGTCATTTAAAATTCCACCCTCAACTTTGTTATCTCCCGCTTCCATATCTCGGCCATAAAGTCGTAGCCCGCTTGGTTGGGGTGGACGCCGTCCAAACACATGAGGGTCTTGTAGTTTGGGTGGGCCAAAAACTCGGAGCGGACGTCTACAATTTGAACGTCAAGGGCGCGCGCGATGGCGGCGGCTTTTAGCGAAAAGAGTTCTTGGTTTTGGTAAAGGCGCATGGCCGCCGCCGCTTTTTCGGCTTTCAAAAATTTTAGGATCGCCGCCTCGTCGTTTCCGATACAAATGTTCTTGAACCACCATTCCGGGACAAGCGGCGTGGGAATCATGATTACCGGCGTGATTTTATTTTGGCGGGCCACGGAGACGGCTTCTTCCATAAGGCGCGTAAATTCTTCAAGCGGACAGCGCTGCAAGTGTTCCGCGTCGGGATTTGCGGACACCGCGCTCCAGTCGTAGTCACAGTCGTTCGTGCCCGACTCGATGATTCCGATTTGCGCACTGGCTCCGTTCCGCAAGCTTCTGTCCTGGGCGCGGCGCGTCTTTGTCATCCACGAGCCAAAGACGCTTTTGTTGGCCAGCTCAATTCCAAGAACGGCGCAAGCTTGGCTAAGGGAATCCTTTTCTGTAATGTCAAAACGCTTTGAGTCGCCGCCCGACACAACGCCCTTTAAAATCGAATCGCCCCACGCGATAATAGAAGTAACCATGCTTTTATTCTAACATTCTTCGCGCGATTTTGCTAGGGCAAGTTTATTCGATGTTTTCGGCGATTTTAATCACTGTTTGCGTGATGTAGTCTTTGGCCTCGCGCTTTCCTTCTTCCATCAGCCAGGAAAAGAGGCGCTGGATTCCCATGTAGCCTTGCGTCTCAGGCTCTTGGTCAATCGTAAAGTCGATGAGGCCGCTGTTGAGGTATTTTATTACTTGCGGAACGGTGTCAAAAGCCAAGACGCGGATTTTTTCTTTTCCGCAATCTTGAACCGCGCGGCAAACTCCGCCGACGCCGGCCGCCGCGATGAAGATGCAGTTTATGTTGGAGTCTTCTTTTAGCGCCTTTAGCGTTTGCTCGTAAGAAATTTCGTCGCTGTCCAAGGACTCGATTTTGGCGCAAATTGAATACGGAATTTTATGCGCGTCGAGGCCAGACAAAAATCCCTTTATGCGCTCCTTGTGGCCGCGGATGTTGTAGGAGCCCGCTATGATAAGCGCGTTGAGTTTTTGGGGGCGCAGCAAATTCAACATTCCCGCGGCGGTAAGGCCGGAGCGGACGTAGTCTGTTCCCACGTAGCATATTCTGCCGCTGTCGGGAATGTCGGTGTTGACGCTTACGACAGGAATTCCTTTTTGCGCGATTTTGTTCACTTCCAACTGAACCTGAGGAGTGTCCAGCGTGGTGACGCAAAGGCCCGTGTAATCTTTTTTTGCCATCGCTTGCAAGGCCTTGACGTGGGTGTCAGTGTCGTAGCGCTCTGCGTGGACGACCTCGACGCTCACGCCGTAGTCGGCCAGCTCCCGTTGCGCCCGCTCAAAGCCTTTGATCACGTCGTCAAAAAAGGGAATGGACTTTGCTGGCAAGAGGCAGCCGAATTTTATTTGCTGCTTGCGGGCGGCCAAGATTTTTCCGGCGCGGTTTGGAACAAAGCCCATCTTTTGCGCCAGCTCGCGTATTTCTTGCGCCACTTGCGCGTTCACTCCGGGGCGGTTGTGCAAAACTCTGTCAACCGTTCCCCGCGAAACACCCGCGGCCTTCGCAATGTCCTTAATTGTCACCGGCATTTATGGTCTCCAAACCTTCAAATTTCGCCCTTTTTCACATCGTGCGCGAGCACGGTGACAAAATATTACGCTTTTTTTTGTGGTATGTCAACTGCCGCGCGGCAAACGCATTATGAATTCAATAACAAAAAATGCTCCCAGTCGCGGATGCGTCCGATCTCGTTTCTGTTGGGAACGAGGCCTCTAAAGGTATTGCAGTCGCGCTAACGCGCTCCGCACGGCTCGGCGCCACTGTCTTGTCAGGCGCAAGGTGATTGCCCGCGCTCGCAAGAGCGCAAGTAAATAATTTCCTTATGCAAAACGGAGCGTAGCGACGTAGTGTCGCCGACGGCCGCCCCGCTCCTTACTGCGTTTTGCTTTTTGAAGTTTATTCAACTGCCCGCTCCCGCGGGCTGGCAATCGCGCGTTTTTACCTTCTTCAGTACCTCGTGAGCAGCCGTTTGAATTTCCGCGAGAGCGTTTTTTGTTGTCTTTCCATAATGCGGAAGTCTTGGTATTTACAGAACGCGTTTGATGCGCCAAAATATGCGGGAGGAGTATTTTATGGGACACGTAACTTTTAAACCGCAGGGCGTTTGCTCTGTTCAGATTGACTTTGACTTGGAAGAAGGAAAGATTCACGACTTGAAATTTCAGGGCGGCTGCAACGGAAACTTAAAGGCAATCGGCCGCTTGGTCGAAGGCCGCGACGCAAAAGAAATTGCCGGCATCCTGCGCGGAAACGACTGCAAGGGCCGCGGCACCTCATGCGCCGACCAATTCGCGCAAGCCTTGGAGCAAGCGACGGCGTAAGTTATGCGCGAAGACAACATCGAAATTTTTAAGGACACCGAACGCCTCTGCAAAACAAACGCGGCGCTCGCCAGCGCGATAAAGGAATCCAGCGCGGCGCAAAAACTTTTTTTGGAAGGCGACGCTATTGGCGAAACGGCGGCAAGTCAAAAAAACCGCTTCGACCAAGACGCGAAAATCGTCGTGTCCAAAAAACGCACGTTTGAGGCGGCCTACGGTTACAAAGACACAGGAATGGCGGTGGCCGTCCTTAATTTCGCGTCGGCTTCCAATCCGGGCGGCGGCGTGGTGAACGGCTCTTCCGCGCAAGAAGAATGCCTTTGCCGTTGCTCAACTCTTTACTTTAACTTGAACGAAAATTCCAACTGGGAAAATTTTTACATGCCTCACCGCCGCGACGGAAACCCGCTCCACAACGACGACATAATTTACACGCCCGGCGTTGTTGTCTTTAAGTCCGACGCGGCCTACCCAAAATTGCTGGCCGAGCGAGACTGGCAAAAACTGAACGTCATAACATGCGCCGCTCCCAACCTGCGCGAGCGGCCCAGCAACCGCTACAATAGCGGCGACGGATTTGAGGCCGTCAACATAAGCGACGCGGACTTGCAAGCCCTCCACGAAAAGCGCGCCCGCCGCATTTTGGACGTCGCCGCCTATGGTCAAAACGACGCGGTAATCCTAGGCGCCTTTGGCTGCGGCGCCTTCCGCAACAAGCCTCAAGTCGTGGCCGCCGCCTACAAAAACGTCTTGGCCGACTACCGCCGCGCCTTTAAGGTGATTGAGTTTGCCGTTTATTGCTCCCCGCGCGACGAGGAGAATTTTTTGGTCTTTAGGCGCGCGTTGGGGTGAAACCGCTCGTGTTTTTGCTTGCAAGACATTAACGGTTTATTCGAGCGGATTTGCCGCGTCCCTACGGACGCTAATCCCGCGCCCATAATATTCTTCCAGCGCTTGAATGGTTGCGGGGCTTGCGTTTTGGGCGATAAAGTCCAGCGTTTCTTGCGCGATTCCGTATGGCGGCTGTTGTCGCGAGCAAATGCGGTCTTCTTTTGAGGGCCGCATTTTTGTCACTATCATCTCATCAATCGAAACTTTGTAAAGCTTCGCTAAGACGACAAGATTGTCCAAGCGGGGCAAAAATTTTTCCCGCTCGTCTTCCCAAATGTAAATTGATTGCGGATTTTCCATTCCAAAAAGTTTTTGAATTTGCGCTATCGAAATCTTGCGCTTTTCGCGCAGCGCCTTGAGCCGCTTTGAAGTCGCCGGCGCGTCGATTATGGGAAAAGCGAATGTAGGGCTGATTTTAAAATTCGCCATATCTACTATAAAAGATAACGCCATTTTTGCCAAAAGGCAAGTTTCGCCAGCGCTTTTAAATTAAGTTACAAACTTAATGTTTTTTGCTTGCGCCGCGGGTAGAATTAGGGGCATGAATTAGGAGGCACTTATGCAGATGGACGACGAAAAAATCACTTTTGAAAACATTCTCGTCACGCCGTTGGAACGGTGGATTGACGCGGACGTTGATTTGGATCCTGTCGCGGTGGAACGGTTGAATCGCCTAGCCGCGCTGTCCAACCAAAGCGTGGACAATGTGCTGAACCACATTCTGGTAGATTTTTTTGCGGAACATTTGGAACTTTCGGAACTGAACGCCGCCACCCTGCGCGCGGCGGCAAAAAAATGCCCTTGCATTATTATTTTGGAAAACGGAAAGCCAATCGCCCGCGTAAAAATGATTTCCTGGGTAGACGGAAAAATGATTTTTACTTCTGAAAAAACTCCGCCCAAAAACCGCCGCCCCGCCGCGCAAGCGGAACCGATCGCAAAGCGTGACCAGTTTGTCACAGCGGCCAGCGCTGTGGGGGAATTGGGGTAAGGTGAAAAATGTTGCAAAATGCCGAAAAATGCTGTAAAATTCTGTTTGGAGATTTTATGGCAGACGCTCTTGAAGATGTTGAAAATATGGTTTTGTCCTTTTCTTTGGCGGAACAGATTCGCTTGTTAAATTTTGTCGCGGACAACATAAATAAGAAAACTTCAATTTTGTCCAAAGAATTGTCAGAAACGGATTCCTTGCAAAAAATTCGGGATTCAAGTTTGGCGACAGTTTGGGAGAGCGTAAAAAATGATACGTGGTGATGTTTATATGCTTGATTTTGGCATGCCTATTGGCAGCGAGCCGGAAATGTGCAGGCCAGTGTATAATTCTATGATCTTCTAAATTATGCTTCACACAATGATTCGAAAAGCCTGTACAAAATGGTTCTCTTCTGATGATTGCAAAATAAAAAGCTTGCTTTCCTATATGATTTCGACAGGGGAACTGCGTGATGCGCAGATAGAAGCAATAAAGACATATCTTTTTTTGAAAATAGCCTGTGATAACAAGCCCCTTTATGAGCTCTTTTGTAATGGCGCATTTAATTCCATTTCGGAAGAAGAATTGAATGGCATGGAACTTTCAACTCTTGCCCGCGAAATTCTTTTGAATAATAAAGCAGCCCTTGCATTGTATGAATATGCTTCACAGAAAAACGAAAAGGGTGAGCAGGTTTCTGTAAAACTTGCAGATGAAATAAAAAAGAATCCACAAAATATAGATTACGAAGCCATATTCAAAAAGATATTCTATGGCGTTACTTATTCCGATTATCTTTTCAGTCTTCCAATGGGGGCTGGGAAAACATTCCTGATGGCGGCTTTCATTTATCTTGATTTGTATTTTGCGTTACAAAATCCAGCTGACAAACGGTTTGCCAGAAATTTCATTATTTTGGCTCCCTCCGGCTTAAAAACTTCGGTTATTCCAAGCCTTAGAACAATTCAGGAATTTAATCCGGCCTGGGTTTTGCCAGAACCAACAGCCAGCGAAATAAAAAAGCAGTTGATTTTTGAAGTTTTGGATGAAAACAAATCTGCAAAAAAATCAAACCGAGCTAAAAATCCGAATGTTCAGAAGCTGGCTTTACATCAGCCATTTGAGGATTTAACAGGCCTTGTGGCCGTAACAAATGCTGAGAAGGTTATTCTTGACGGACTTGTTCGTGCAGAACAGGGAGAATTATTTGAAGAAAGTTCGGAAACAAAAGACCGTGAGGCAAATGAACTTCGTTACTGGATTGGGAAGCTCCCACAGCTTTCTGTTTTTATAGACGAGGTTCATCATGCAACAGATGGTGACATAAAACTACGCTCTGTGGTGAACCGTTGGGCAAATGGTGAAAAGAAAAATGTGACAAATGTAATCGGCTTTTCTGGTACACCATACTTGGATAAAGCAGAAAAAATACCTGTTACAGATTCTCTTTCTGTTGCCTCGTCTGATATTTCTAATACCGTTTATTATTATCCGCTTGTAGACGCAATAGGAAACTTCTTGAAATATCCAACCGTAAAGGTTTCTGACAATAAAGACAGTATGCAGATTGTTGAAAGCGGTGTGCGTGAATTCTTACAAAAATATAAAGACACCGTTTACGACCGCTCGCCACGCACACTACAGGCTAAACTTGCAGTTTATTGCGGAAAAGGAATAGATTTTCTTGAAGAAGAAGTTTATCCATTTATTTCAAATCTCATCATGGAGTACGGACTGAATCCTAATGAGCATATTTTACGCTATCATGACGGAAATAAAAATCATCCTAAGCCACAGGATAGTGATTATCAGTTCAGGATCCTTGATAGAAGTGAATCAAAAATACGAATAATTCTCCTTTGTCAGATTGGAAAAGAAGGATGGAACTGCAGGAGCCTTGCAGGGGTGATTCTTTCGCAAGAGGGGGATTGTCCTACAAATATGGTTTTGCAAACTTCATGTAGATGTTTACGTCAGGTGGAGCGTGGTAAAAAAGAAACTGCCTTAATATATTTAAATGAGACAAATGCGGAAAAACTAAAAAAGCAACTTGAGCAACAGCAGCATATCAATCTTGATGAATTCCAGAAGGGCTCAAGAGGTGCTACCGAAACGCTTAACAGATATAATCGTAGTGAGCATTTAAAGCTTCCTCCAATACCGCTGTATCAATATTCAATTAAATATGACACTCTGCTTGTGGAAGAGCCTGATACTGAAAATGTTATTTCAAATGCTGTAAAAAATTCTGAGCAGAAAGCAGTTATAAATAAACAGTTTGATGTCAGGAAAGCAGATTTCACAAATATCGATATTGATTCTTCTGAGCATGGAAAACTTCCGGCACGATACAATACTTGGCTTTATGAAATAGCGAGAGAGAGTTTTGGTTTTGTAACAATTGCAAAACTCCATGAACATGACAAGGCATTGCGCAAGGTCTTTAATGAAGTCTCATATAAAGCTGATGGCGAGATATATTTCAGTTCTCATTATGACATACAAAAATTAAATTCACTTATCAGAACTGCCTTTTATGAAAAACGAGATTTTTCTGTCAGGGAAGAGTTTATAAAAGAATCAGTAAGATTGCTGTGCATAGAACAGTTTTCGCCACAAGTCGAAGTTGCGTCATCTAAAATTAAGGATTATTATCCTGAAGAAAACGAAGTTCAAAAGATAATTGACGCAGATAAATCTGGAAAAACTGAAATTGATGAAAAGACAAAAGCTGCCGTTACAGCTCTCCGTGCAGCAGGTTTGAACAAAGAGGCTGTTGATATTGAAAATAAGGCTTGCCCTTATCCAAATAAAGACCGGACTTTTCATTACCTTCCATATAAAACAGACAGTTCTTTTGAACAGAAATTTCTTGACGAAGTATTAAAGGAAGAGTGTGTATCAAAATACAATCTTGAAGTTTATTATAACGGAGACCGCACGCTGACTGATTTTAGGATTCATTGCTACAAAAAGAATAGCGGTAAAAAGTCCTGGGCTAATGTGGGTGAATATACACCTGACTTTATCATCTTGCAAAGGAAATCAGAAAACGAAGTTGGAAAAGTTTTAATTGTTGAAACAAAAGGCAGCTTATATGCAAATGACCCGAATTTCATTGCCCGCAGGGAATTTGTTGAGCAGTATTTTATAAAGATGAACAATGAAAAAACAGGCGCTGAAAAATTCTCATATCTTTATCTGCAAGATAATGAGTCGGACGAAGAAAGAATTAAAAAGACAATCATCCATGTTAATGCATTTTTTGGGGAGGAAATGTAAATGGCAAAGAAGCAAAAAAAAGAAGTTACAATTAGAAGTTCCGCCGCTGAATATCTTACTTACATTGCAGCAACAGGTGATTCTCCTGAAAGTTATGAAATGAGATATGAAGACGAGAATATCTGGCTGACCCAAAAAATGATGGCAGCTTTATATGATGTTGATGTTGCAAATATAAATTATCATCTTAAAAAAATCTATGACGATGGAGAATTAACAAAAGAGGCAACTATTAAAAATTTTTTAATAGTTCAAAATGAGGGAACCCGAACTGTTTCTCGTGAGGTTGTGCACTATAATCTTCAGATGATTATTGCTGTTGGTTTTAAAGTAAATAATGAGCGTGCCGTTAGGTTTAGAAAATGGGCTGGTCAAATTGTCAAGGATTACACAATTCAAGGCTGGACAATGGACAAAGAGCGACTGAAAAAAGGACACATGTTTACAGATGAATATTTTGAGCGCCAGCTCCAACAAATCAGGGAAATAAGGCTTTCAGAAAGAAAGTTTTATCAAAAGGTTACTGACTTATATGCGACGGCCTTTGATTATGACAAGGATGCTGCTACAACAAAAGAATTCTTTAAGATGGTGCAGAATAAAATGCATTATGCTGTACACAGGCATACGGCAGCAGAACTAATTGTTGAGCGTGCGGATTCAAAAAAAGAACACATGGGACTTACAACTTGGGAAAATGCACCTTCTGGAAAAATCATAAAAGCAGACGTAACTATTGCAAAAAACTATTTATCAGAAAAGGAAATGAGTTTTATGGAGAGACTTGTTTCTTTATATCTTGATTATGCCGAATTACAGGCAGAGCGACACATTCCTATGAGCATGGAAGATTGGGCAAAACGTTTGGATGGTTTTTTGGAATTCAACGGAAATGAAATTTTAACAGGACCAGGAAAAATAAGCGCAGAACAGGCAAAGCTTCATGCGGAAAGCGAATTTGAAAAATACAGAATTGTACAGGATAGATTGTTTAAGAGCGATTATGATTTGTTCTTAGAGGAGCTTGAAAAATGATTTTTGAACTATTCTCTCAACGGAATGCAGAAAAAAAAGATATTGATGTATATGAATATGAAAATTTTCCTCAAGAATTTCGAAACCAAGTATTTTTTATCATTTCTGATTTTGTCAGTTTGTATAAAGATAACTATAAAAATTCTCCAAAAATTATTTATACAAACATTTATGACATATATATACGCCAAAAAGGCTTAAAAGAACTAATTGATTATGGTAGAAATAACTCTGTAGAATATGAAATAGAAATCTTTATTAGCCAATCTGAAGGGAAAGATTTTATTGACTTTATCGACCTAACTTTTCAATGCATCGATAAAGTCTTAAGAAATCAAAGTTTTCATGGATACAGTTCTGCTCATGAAGGAGAAAATGAACAGGCTGACAATGCAATAAAAGAATTAAATTACCGTTTGCGACAACATG
The DNA here is from genome assembly GCA_902792795.1 of uncultured Spirochaetaceae bacterium. Lineage (GTDB taxonomy): Bacteria > Spirochaetota > Spirochaetia > Treponematales > Treponemataceae > Treponema_D. The sequence goes on from CADBBB010000002.1 coordinate 50,541, forward strand.
GCCTTGGATATGAATTTGTGGATGGACAAATAATAAAAAAATCAAATGAACTTATTCACCAAGAGATTGTAAAACCTGCTTTGGTATTACTGCATAATAAAAAATTCAAAGGTGCAGAGGATGAGTTCTTAAAAGCATTTGAAGATTATAAAAATGGTAATAATAAAGATGCTTTAATGAATGCTCAAAGGGCTTTTGAAAGTACAATGAAATGCATTTGTAAAGAGAAAAAGATTTTTTATAAGGAAGAGGATACTTCAAGAGCATTGGTAAAGCATCTTATCGAAAATGGATTTTTACCGGCATACCAAGATAGTTTTATGAATAATCTCGAACAAGTTTTAAGTGGTGGTCTGCCAACAGTTAGAAATAAAGAAGCTGGACATGGGCAGGGAGATGAAGTTAAAACGGTAGATAATACGCTTGTTGAATATGCAATTCATTTGGCCGCAACAAATATTGTTTATCTAGTATCATTATTAAAAAAATAAAACAGGAGACCACAAATGTCAATTAAATACATTCCATACACTCCAGAGACAATAGAAGGGCAGGCTCTTCTTGATAATTTTACCCGCACTCTCCGTTATAAGGGAAACTACGACATAAAAGGCAAACTTGTGCGTGGTATGCCCTTGTACGAAATGCAGACTGTTGAAACTGTAGGGGAAGCTGAAAAGGCAAAAGAAAACCTTGTGATTCGCGGGGAATGTGTTTCTGCGTGTGCCTATCTTAAAGAAAAAGGTATTCTTGTTGATTTAATTTACATTGACCCGCCCTTTGCAAGCGGAGCTGATTATTCCAAGACCGTTTACATCCGTCAGAATCCCAAACTGGCAAAGGCTTTGAAGCAGGCAGAAGAAGAACTTGATATTGAAGAACTGAAAAGTTTTGAAGAAAAAATGTACGGCGATGTTTGGGATAAAGAAAAATACTTGAACTGGATGTATGAAAATCTCTGCGCCATAAAAAGTGTAATGAGCGAAACGGCCAGCATTTATGTACATTTGGATTATCATATCGGTCATTATGTAAAAATCTTGATGGATGAAATTTTTGGTGAAGATAATTTTAGGAATGAAATTATTTGGTATTACTATAATAAAATGCAAGGAAATGTTAATCGTTTTGCATCAAATCATGATTCGATTTATGTGTATGCAAAATCAGATGATTTTGTTTTTAATCAAATTCGAGAACAACGTGAATCTTCTGTAAAGCAAATCAAGAGAATCTGGGATAAGGCTTCTCAAAAATTGGTTAATGCAAAGGATGAGAATGGTAAAGTTATTTATCAAGATTCAACGGAAAAGACTGTTGATGATGTTTGGCGATTATCAATGCTTCAGCCAGCGGATAAGGAAGAGCCGGTTGGTTACGCCACCCAAAAACCAGAAGCCTTGCTTGAACGCATTATCAAAGCCTCTTCTGATGAAAATATGCTCGTAGCAGACTTCTTTGGTGGTTCTGGGGTTACAGCAGCTGTCGCAAACAAACTTAACCGTCGCTTCATTCACTGTGATGTCGGCATCAATTCTATTCAGACTAGTCGCGACCGTTTGATTGCTCAAAAAGATACTCCGGCCTCTTTCTCTGTTCTTGAAATAAAAGATGGTATTTCACTTTTCCGTAATCCTGTTCAGACAATGGAAAAACTAAAGTCTCTTGTTCCTGGGCTTGGAAAAATGGAAGGCCTTTCAGGCTTTTGGGCGGGCTGTATAGAAAGCATAAAAGACGGTACTGTTCCAGTGTATCTTCCTGACTTAAAAAACAGTGAATGCAAGATTTTGGACAAGCCTTTTATGAGCCGCATTCTGCATGAGCATCTTGGAAATCTTCCTTTTAATCCAAGTCGTGTCATAATTTATTATGTTGATGTGGCGGACATTACAGAACTTGAAGATTTTGTAAAAGCAGATAAGTCAACTCTAGCAAAAATTGAATTTCGAGATTTAAAGCAACTGCTTGATGAGATTGTAATTGAAGATTCTGTTGATTTTGAAGTGAGCGAAGTTCAGGAAGAACTTATCCCGGAATACAAAGTAACTATAAAATCATTTATGAGTGACCGCGTTTTGCGCCACATAAACGACTATAATCAAAAATGTGAACTCAATTCAAAAGGTAAAAAATTTAAACCGATTGTCATATCAGAAGAAGGCTTGGAACTCATTGAATGGCTTTCCGTTGATTGTACCAATGCAGAAGGAGAATGGAAAAGCGATTCTGAAATCAAAATAGATAAACTTGGCTTTGTAATAAAGAATGGCATAAAAACAAAAGATTTTTGGGATGCTGAAATCAAAAGCGAGAAGAAACCACTGAGGTTGAAAATCAGAAATATCTGTGGTGATGAGAGTGTGTGGAAAGTATAAGGAGAAATGTAGCTTATGAAGAAATTTTTTTCAGGGGTTTTAGGAACTGTTATTGCAGGTTCACTTGTAGCATTGTTCACTTTGTACATAAACAAAGAAAAAATAGATGTAAAATATAATCTTTCAGCGCCAATTTCTATCCCATCTGAAAAAGATTATGTGCAACAGTTAAGAATCCAAAATGTTGGAAACGCAACTGCAGAAAACTTAGTAATTACATTGAATGGTAGTATTCAAAAATATGAAATAAAAAAATATTCAGAACAAGATAATATTCAAGAATTTGAACTGACTGATAGTAATGGGAAACAGATTTGTTATTCAAAACTTCCAAAGGACGGTTCTATCATTATAACAATGAATATTAATGGTTCAGATTCCTTAAAAATAGATATTAAGCATGATAAAGGAAAAGCAACAGAAGTTTTTTCTTCTCAAACAAAGGTTGGATTTGCATTGATTTTTTTTGCTGTATCTATGTTGTTTTATTTGTTATTTGGTGTAAAAAATCTTATCGACGATTATTGGATTACTTCTATTTTACAATATCACCGAAAGAAAATATTTTCTCGTGACAAACCATTTTTATTGTCAGAATCGCGATGGAAAGAAATACGAGGAATGGCAATTGAGAATGAAATAGCATCTATAAAAAGAGATTACTTCATTTCTGCAAAAGGATTGCAAGAGTCATCTGCCCTAAATTACTTGAATAATGATAAAATCAATAAATTAAAACTTGATAATGAGGAACAGAAAAAAATCATTTCAACTACAAAAGACTATTTCCTCAAAGAATTTCGAAATTTGCGTAACATGTTGTATGGCAAAAATGACTATGTGGAAATTCTTTCAATTATTAAACCAGATTCAGTAGAAGAATCTGATTGGCTAACAGAAAGAGAAAAAATATTTTCATCATATGAAGAATTTATAAAATCTAGATGTTATGATATTTACAATGTTTCGAAAACTGATCAATTTATTAAAGATGCATTAGATATAAATACAATTTCTGATATAGAAAAAAATAAAATTAAGCAAGATATAGAACAGTGGTGGTTAAAAAATCTAGAGCAATGGATAAGGGGGTTGGCATCTGATTCTGGTAAAAATTATATAGAGCAGATTTTTCAAACAAAGAAACCAGATTGTTTTACTCCATCTGAATGGGAATCAATAAATAATACAGCAAATGATAAATACTTGGAAATCGTATTGTATGAACTTTTTTATTCATCGAAGGAAGACTATGAAAAATTGTTAAAAAATGAAAACTCAAAAATAAACAATCTACCTGATGATTGTCGTAAAAAAATAAGAAAATATGCAGAGCAATTATATTGCTTATCCATAATGGAAGACTCTTTTATTTTGTCATATGAAGAATTAGTAGATAAATATAATTTTGATTTATTTGATTCCAAGAGAATTATTAGGCTTATCCAATCAATTGATAAAAATCAATCAATAGAAAAACTTGTTAATTCTCCTGTAGAAAATATTAATAAATTAGATGTACCAAAAACTGTAGATGAATCATTTTGGAATTCAATAATTGAATATAGAACTCAGAAAGCTGAATTAAACAATAAACTACAAAAAATGAATAGTGAAGAGTCAAAATTGAAATTGAAAATTGAAAAAGTTTCAAAACAATTAGACTTTATAAATTCATTTTTGGATTCTCCAGATACAATTGATAGAGTTGAAGATTATGATGATTTATTCTCAAAAGGTAATTATGAAAATTTGAAAAAGTTGAAAAATCTTTTTACTGATATTAATAAAACTGAGAACTAAAGGAGTTTTTTTATTAATATTGTATGTAAAAACATAATTTAGTCCCCACCCTTCACCCAACAAACACAGCCGCGCGTTTTTCTCAATCTGCTATGTTAACAAAACCCCGTGCCCCTACAGTTGCACGCCGCTCTCAATCTTTGCGTTGAACCGCTCCAGCTTCTTGCCGTCAAGCGGGTTGGGCTGGCCTTTGAGGACGGCGCGGAGGGCTTCCATTTCTTCGCCGGTAAAGGAAACCGCGCGGTTCATGTCGTTTTCAAAAGAGGCTACGGCCATAGGGCAAACTTTTCGGACTAGTTCCAGCATGACTTGGGCGTATTGGCGGATTTCGTATTGGGCGTGGCCGTCCAAACGCAGCTTTAGGAAGCGGAACAAATTGTTCAAATCCATCTGCCAGTAAAATTCCGTGTAGAGCGAAAGCGGCAAGTTGATGCGGGCCACTTCGCGCGCAAGGCCTGTGTCCAGCAACTCTGAATACGAGTCGTATGAATCCTTTTGGCCTTTTTGGAGCGCGGCCTGGATTTCCTTGGCCTTGGCCTCGTCAAAGGGCTGGTCGCTGCGGCCCTGCTTGTTGTCCTTGCTTTGCGGCTCTATGTCCTTTGTTTCGGGAACGTAGAATTCGTCCTTCATGATTGAATAGCGGCCGCTCACTTCGTTCATGCGGCCAGTGCGGTGGCGAACCCATTGGCGCGCGACAAAAATCGGCATCTTTACATGAAAGGTAAAGACAACTTGCTCAAAGGGCGAGGTGTGCTGGTGGCGCAAAAGGTAGTCGATAAGGCCCGCGTCCTGCGAAACGGTTTTTGTTCCGTTGCCGTATGACACGCGCGCCGATTGAACGATTCTCTGGTCGCTTCCCAAATAATCCACAAGGCGAACAAAGCCTTTGTCGAGAACCTTATATTCTTTGTCCAAAATTTCTTCCGCTTCGGGAACGACTGAATGCGCCATTTTATGCCTCCTAATATTACGGCTGTCCGCGCGAGTTTGGCTGCGAGCGCGGATGTTGCCGCTTATGCGGCCAGCAAACACTTATTGGCTTGCCAGCAATTTTTTTGCCGCTAAACTATTACGCCTTTTGTGCTTGGAACTTGTCCGCCGCGCCTGGGATCGATTTCCACCGCGGCGCGAATCGCGCGGGCGGCGGCCTTGAACAAGCCTTCGATTTTGTGGTGGTCGCTGCGGCCGCGAATTGTGTCCAAGTGCAAGTTGCATTTTGCGTTCTGGACAAAGCCGTTCCAAAAATCCTCAAAGCAGTCTGTTTGGAAGCTGGCTTCCTTTCCGTCCGCTCCTATGCTCACAAGCGGAATGCCTGTAAGAGCGGCCTCGCAAACCAAAAATGGGCGGCCGCCAAAATCAACCGCCGCGCGCAAAAGGCTTTCGTCCATCGGGAACAAAAAGCAGCCGCTGCGGTAAATGCCCGCGCAGTCGCCCAAGGCCTTGGCGAAGCACTGGCCCAAAACGATTCCGGTGTCTTCTATCGTGTGGTGCTGGTCAACGTTTAGGTCGCCCTTGATTGTTCCGCTAAGGTCAAACAAGCCGTGCTTGCAAAAAGAGCGCAGCATGTGGTCAAAAAATCCGATTGGATTTTGAACGTCGCACTTTCCGCTTCCGTCAAGGTTCAGCGTAAGAGTGATTTGCGTCTCGCCTGTCTCGCGCGTTACAGTCGCAGTTCTTTGCATCGCGTTCCTCCTTGTCAGGGCATAACTTTGCGCAACTCGTATTCCAAAATGTCCGTCGCGCCAAGACTCTTGAGCTTTGGAAGCAGCGTGGGCACTTCCGACTTTTGAACGGCAATCTTTACCGCGAATCCGTTGTTGCCAAAAAGCGGCGAGATTGTCGGGCTCTTCATAGAAGGAAGGCCTTTGACCAATTTGTTGAAGTCTTTTTGCGAAACGTTCATTTCCAACATCACGCGGTCGCGGGCGCTAAGCACCGCTTCAAAGAGCATTTTAAGCTCCATGATTTTTTGCTTTTTTTGCGGATCCTTGAGCGCTTCTTTTGAGGCATACATTCTTGTGGAAGACTCCATCAAGGTGTCAACGATTTTAAGGTTGTTGGCTTTGAGCGACGAGCCTGTGCTTGTGTTGTCGATCAGGATTTGCGCCAACGAAGCCTCGTTGTCCTGGACAAAGCCTTCGCTTGTTCCCCAAGTGCGGAAAATAGTTCCGTTTATCTTTTTGTCCTTAAGCCACTTTTTGCTCAGGTTTTGGTATTCGGTCGCGATGGTCACGGGCTGCTTTGAAAGCTTTTCAAAGTTCACTGTGTTGGGAACGGCGGCCACGATTCTAACCGGGTCAAAGCCCAAGTCCATTATTTCGGTCACCTTGGACTGAACGCCGTTTTCGTAAACCCAATCCTTTCCGCTAAAGGCCACGTCCGCCTTGTCGCCCGCCAAAAGCGCGCTTGCGATTTGCGGCTTTACAACCTGAAAGGCCAAATCCTTTTGATTTGTTATCGGGAAGTAGGTTCTGTCCGGCAAGTAAATTGAAATGCCCACGTCTCCCAACAATTCGTAAACTGATTCATAAATGCGGCCCTTGGCCAAAAGAATTCTCAACTTTTCCATAATTTTCTATTCTATCAGATTGGGGCGGAATGTTCAAGGATTTCCTTGACAGCCGCCCGCTTTGTCGGTAAGGTAAAATTATGTCTGACAAGTCGCCAATGGATTCTTCGGGCTTCGTTCTCTTAGCGGATTTTGTTCCGCAGATTGTGCAGGAAATCCGCTACTATTCCACATACAATTTTGTGGGCGACAGAATCGACGGCTACGAGGAGCCTTGCGCCCTTTTGACCAAGGAAGCGGCGCGCGCGTTAAAGGCGGCGGCCAACGAGCTTTGCGCGCAGGGCTACCGGCTAAAAGTTTTTGACGCGTACAGGCCGGCTTGCGCGGTAAAGCATTTTCAGCTTTGGGGAATGGAAGACTTGGACTTGCGAATGAAGCAGTTCTTTTATCCCGAAATCGAAAAGCAGGACTTGTTCAAAAAGGGCTACATCGCCGCGCGCTCAAGCCACACTCGCGGAAGCACAGTGGACCTTACCTTGCTTGACATGCAGACCGGAAAAGAAGTTGACATGGGCGGCCCCTTTGATTTTTTTGGTGAGAGGTCCCACCCCGACTGCAAGGACGTGACGGATGAGCAATACCAAAACAGAATGTTCTTGCAAGACGCCATGACGCGAAACGGCTTTGTTCCGCTGGATTGCGAATGGTGGCACTTTACGCTAAAGGACGAGCCGTACCCCGACACTTATTTTGAGTTCCCGGTTTCGTCGGCGTATTTGAGAAAGGAATAAAAAATTGCGGCGGGCGACGCGCTGAGGCCGCTCAATATTGGAGGAAAAATGAAGGTAATTCTTTTTAACGGAAGCAGAAACGAAAAAGGCAGCACATACACGTCGCTAAAAATCGTGGCCGACGCTTTGGTCGAAAACGGAATCGAGGCCGAAATCTTTTGGGTTGACGGCAGAGCGCTTTCGGGCGAGATGAGGGAATTGGTTGACGAGGCGCTGGAAAAAGTTCAGGAAGCCGACGGAATTGTTTTGGGCTCGCCGGTATACTACGCCTCTCCGTCCGGCGAGATGGTGGCCTTTTTGGACAGGCTTTACTGGGAAGGCGAAAAGTACCTTCGCTTTAAGCCGGCGGCCGCGGTGACAGTCGCGCGCAGGGCCGGAACCACCGCCACCCTTGACGTTTTGAACAAGTACATAACTTACGCGCAGCAGCCTGTCGTCACTTCACGCTACTGGAACATGACGCACGGCTCCAACGGCAGCGACGTTCTAAAAGACGAGGAAGGAATTCAGATAATGAAAACAATCGGCCGCAACATGGCTTGGATTCTAAAAAGCATTCAAGCCGGAAAGGCCGCCGGCGTTCCCCAGCCCGAGGCCGAAAAGAAGATTTTCACCAACTTTATACGGGCGTAGAAAGCCTAAAACGCTGGCATCCGCGCCTTAAAACAACTATAATTTTAACAAGTCTTCTCTAAAAAAACATTGACAAATCGAGGATCTGCCCTTAGTATTGACTATGACTGCATTGTTATATTTTTTCTATCAGGAGGAGAGTTTATGACAAAGACCCTTTTGTTTTTCATCGCAATGTCAGCGCTTTTGCCGCTAGCGCTAATTTCATGCGACAATTCATCATCGCCGCCGGTCATTAATATTCCTATCACGACTCCAGTTGCAGGAAACGCCAGCGATTGGGACGGCGACGGCCTTTCCAATTTGGACGAAATGAACGTTCATCACACAAACCCCTATGACGCGGATACTGACGGCGACGGCTACAATGACTATGAAGAAGCCGTGACGCTAAAAAACGAAAACACGAATAAGTTCAACCCCTTGATTGCCGACACGCCCGAAGTTCAAATCGAAATAACCGCAACTCCGGCAATTACTCTGATCAAAACTATTTCAGAGGGACAAACGCAACAGGTGTCCGTTACGGAATCTACCGGCCAAACTAAAACTTCATCCACATCAAATTCCCGGTCAAGAACCGCTTCGTGGGAGGGCGGCTTTACTGTCGGCGCGTCCTACACGCATAACTGGGGAGTAACAAACGGCTCCGCCACGGATAGTTTGACTATAAGCGGAAGCACGTCTTGGAAATGGGTTCGCGGAAACACTTCTACATTCTCAGCAACCGAATCGTTTGCGCTGGCCCAAAGCTACGCCAACACAAAGGCGGAATCGGCGACGCAAACCGTAAACTATACTGGCGGCGTCATTGGCGTTCCCGTAAAAATCAAGAACACCAGCAACATCGCTTATGTCGTGAAAAACATAACGCTTGAAGCCTATAAAATTTCCTACGACGGAAACAACGGACAGAACAGCTCGGCCGTGACAAACCTTTATCCTGGCTCGCAAGCAGCTGGAGCGGATCCAACTGCTGCCAACGCGACTATTCCAGCCGGCGGCGAGGCGGAAATAAAATTTACCTCAGGCCAATTGCCTGTCGGCGCGATTGAATCAATCATGAACGGGCTTGTTGGCTTTAGGGTTGAAGTTTCCACGCTGCTGATTTCTTCAGAGGACACAAAGGACTTTACAAAAATCAAAACCGCCGTTGACGCGAAGGACGCGCTTTTGACGGTTGACTATGGCCCGTGCTTTGCCAGTACAAAAATGCCGATTGCAAACACCCTTCCAGAGCCAAAAAGCTTTCAAGTCGCCACAAAGCGAACGCCCGACTCTATTGCCGGCGCGGCGCCCAAATCTTATGACAAATTGACGCTTACCCAAGCGCTCGCGGACTGCCTTCCAAATGTCGTCGAATATTTTGAAGACGATAGCGGCCATAAGATGATAAAAAAAATACACGGCGTCGAAGGAAAATTCACCAACGCTTCCGGCATGGAAGGCGACTGGTTTGTCGCGCATGTCTCTTATGAAAACAGCCTGGCGAAAGTCCAATACTATGGGCCAAGCGCCGCTGACAAGTATTACAACGCGGACCAAATTTATGTCAGCGCCGGAGACGACATCAACATCATGTACAGCGTTGACAAAGACGGCGACGGCATTCCTCTTCGCCAGGAGGAAATTTTTGGCACCGACGACGACAAGACCGACACCGACGACGACACTATCAGCGATTACGCTGAGCTTACCGGCTGGACGGTTGCTTCCAATGGAATCAAAACTTGCTCAAACCCCGCGCTCGCCGACACCGACGGAGACGGATTGCCTGACAACACTGACCCTTATCCGACTATTTCCAACATCCTTTCAAACGCCTATCTAGAAAGCGTCGCCGTAAGCTACACGCCGTTCAGCAGGGCATCCTATGACAGGGGCAAGAACATCAACCTTGACATAAGCATGCTGGATTCGTCCGTAATGAGAAACAGCGAATGCGAGGTGCTTAACCTTGCGTCCATTGATCAGACCGCAACAAATCCCGACGGAACAAGCCAAATCGTCTACGCGCTAAAGGGCGGTGAAATCCCCAGCTCCGCCTTTGTCCTTAAGCCAAAAGTTCCTTACGGAATCGTCACATACAAATATTACCTCATAAACGGCTGGGCAGAAAAAGACAACAGCTACAACAGCGTCACGGGTGTAAAAACTTATGGAAACGCTACATACGCCGGTTTTACGGCAGATGAATACAACAATAAAACCCTCCTGTCGGAGTTCAGTTCTGACGGAGTTTTGAACTGTCAAACTCTTCCGATAGGAAAATTCAAGATTGCGCTTAAGGCCACATCTTCCGACGGCTCAAAGACTGTTTGGTACGTGATTCGCTTTGACGCTCCGCTTGAAGTTCCTAACAACGCAAGGGCAAAAGTCACCGGAAGAAACGGCGAAAATGCGGAAGTCGCGCTTTCATGGGCGGGCGTTACCGACAGCCGCGTCACAAAAGTTCTTGTAGTGCGCTCGCTTGCAAGCGCCGCAAACGTGTCTTTTGTTCCTGAACATGACGCGATTGTGTCGGCAGAGGAACGGTCGCCTCTAACTGATGTGGAAACATCGCCTTTGTATTTGGTTTACGACAAGGATTCAACAACTTCTGCCATTGACCAAATCAAATGGGCAAGCGGCTGTTGGTATTATTTTTACACATACAATAAAACTGGCGACAATGAAATCACTGTAAGCTCTTTGGGAAGCCCGGTCAACGCCATCGCGGATTTGCCCGACTCATTCAATGTCACGGCTAAATTCAACATGCTTACAATTACTGACGACTTTGGCGACGGCGGCCACACATTCGAGCTTAAGTGGGAAATCTGGAAGCAGCAAGATGGCGGCGTTGAAGAGCTTGTAAACAACCACACGGAAAAGTGGGAAGGCGACTATGACAATGTAAGAAAGCCAAATTGGTATTCTCTTGCAAACGAAGAAAGCGAGGCGATATTTGCCAACATAGACAAGAACAGCAACCACTATCTTACGGTTCGCATTCGCTTGCGCGAAGTTGACGACGGCGGAAGCGACGACGACATAGACAACATCTATTTTGACTTGTTCTATAACGCTTCGACAAAGAAGCTGACATACGACAAAAGCAAACACAATTCTGGCGCCAATTCAAGAAACTCAATGACGCCCGCAGAGTTTGTCTTTGGCCAGGCAACGCCGACCCGCTTTTACTTTGACCCCGAGGATGGAGAAGAAAGCGTAAAGGGCTACTTTGACCTTACGCTTACTTGGGGAAAGTAAAAAAGCCTCCGCCCTTTTTGCCTTGCAAACGATTGGCTAGCCGCCCCATTTTAGGGCTTGCCAGCGCCTGCCGCCGCCGCCTTTTCGCGCGGCGGCATTTTTTTTGCAAAAAATTTAAATTCCTCTTGACAGATTATATTTGACGCAATATAATATCGTAAAAGCAAATGCGAAAAGGAGGCGATTTATGGGCGTATACGATTATTCAGTTTTGGACGCAAAGGGAAACGAGGTTCAGCTTTCGGGCTGCAAGGGAAAGGTGATGATGATTGTGAACACAGCCACGGGCTGCGGCTTTACTCCCCAGTACAAGGACATCGAGGCCATGTACGAAAAGTTCCACGACAAGGGCTTTGAGGTCATCGACATTCCCTGCAACCAGTTCGCGGGGCAGACTCCCGGCACCGACGATGAAATCCACCAATTCTGCCAGCTAAAGTACAACACGCAGTTCCCGCAAATGAAAAAGTCCGACGTAAACGGCGAGAACCAGCTGGAGCTTTACAAATTCCTAAAATCGCAAAAAGCTTTTGAAGGCTTTGGAAAAGGCCCCGCCGCGCTTGCGATGAGCCTTATGCTTAAGAAAATCGACAAGGACTACAAGAACAATCCCGACATCAAGTGGAACTTCACAAAGTTCATCGTTGACAGGGAAGGAAACGTCGTCGCGCGCTTTGAGCCTACAGCCAAAATGGCCGAGGTTGAAAAATGCGTTGAGAGCCTTTTGTAACGGATTCCAAAAAAGAACTAATTATCGGGCGGCCTAGCAAAATTTCCTCCCCACCTAACGCTAAAGCCGCCGCGATGTCTTCTTTTGAGCGCAGGCCTCCGTCTACCCAGACGGCGGCGGCGCTCTTTTTTATCCGCGCGATGTTGGCCAGCATGAATTCCGCCGTTGAGCCGATGTCGGTTTCAACGCGGCCGCCGTGGTTTGAGATGTAAGCGACTTCCGGCTTTAGCTCTTCTATTAAATCAAGGCTTTCTTGGGTAAAGACGCCCTTTACCACAAGCGGAAGCTTTGTCGCGCGGCGAAGTTCGTTCAACTGGGCGGCGGTCTTTTTTTCCAGGTGAACCTTGTTGCGCATCGTGACGATGTTGTAGGAATCAATGTCAACGCCTATGTATTCGGCCACGGGCATGGCCCATTCGGCGCGCTCCAAAAGTTTTTCTTGCGGGTAGGGCTTTAAAAAGACCGCCGCCTTTTTGGGCGTGGAAGCGGTTTTGTTCAAGGCTTGGACGGCCGCGATTCCGGCAAGCAGCTTGTTGTCGGGGCAGCCGTCGCCGACGCTAAGCTTTAGGCCAAGGCTGGCCGCAAATTCGTAGAAGGGCGCGTAAAAGGATTCCTCGTCGGGCCAGCCGACGTTTTCTTCCGCGCCCGTAATCGGGGCGAGCCTCAATTTTTCGGCGCTAAAATTTGCGGCGGCTTCTTGCAGTTTTTCTTGCGGGATTGACGGAAGAATTTTTTTCCAGCCTTCAACATTCAGCCTAAAATTCCTTCCTTCAAAAACGCCGCCCATTCCCGGAAGCTCGCCCGAACAGGCGGCTCCGTCGCAAACAGCGCAAAGGCGGCATTTAAAGTTTGCGGACAATTTTAGTCTCCAAAAGAAGTTCCCAAGTGGCGCGCGGCCAAAAGCATCGGGTGGTCAAGGGGAACGTTCTTCACTTTGCCGGCAACGTCCTTTAACGGAACGCCGACAATCTTTTGGTCTTGCAAGGCGACAAGCTTTCCGAATTCTCCGCGGGCCAAAAAGTCGGCGGCGGCGCAACCGTACTGGCTGGCCAAAACTCTGTCATAGGGAGAAGGCGTTCCGCCGCGCTGCAAGTAGCCCAAGACGGTCACGCGCGACTCAAGGCTTGTGCGCTCTCCCAATTCCTTCGCCACGCGGTAGGCGATTGAGTAAGGCATTTCGGCGCGGGCTTTTTTGAACGACTTTTTGTCAAGCTTGGCTTCGTCCTTGCTGAGCGCGCCTTCGGCCACGACGACGATGGAAAATTCCTTTCCGTCTTCTTTGCGGCGCATCACTTTTTCGGCCACGCTGTCGATGTCGTAGGGAATTTCCGGCAAAAGAATCACGTCTCCGCCGCCGGCGACTCCGGAATAAAGGCCAAGCCAGCCGGCCTTGTGGCCCATGACTTCGATTACCATTAGGCGGCTGTGGCTGTGGGCAGTTGTGTGTATGCGGTCGATGGCTTCCGTGGCGACGTCAAGCGCGGTGTGGAAGCCGAATGTCATGTCGGTGTGGACGATGTCGTTGTCGATTGTTTTTGGAAGGCCAACGACGTTAAGGCCTTCGTCGGCCAAAAGGCTGGCCGTGGTGTTGGTCCCGTTTCCGCCAAGGCACACAAGAGCGTCCAAGCCCCATTTTTTGTAATTCTTTTTTATCGCCTCGACCGGCATCATTTTTGCCACCGGATCGGGTTCCTTTGCCTTAAAAGGCTTTTCGCGGCTGGTTCCCAAAAGAGTTCCGCCTATTGTCAAAATGCCGCGCAAATCTTCGGACTTGAGCGGAACCATGTTGCCCTGCACAAGGCCTCGGTAGCCGTTTTGGATTCCAAAAAATTCCATTCCGTACTGAACCATTCCAGCCCGGCAAACTCCGCGGATGGCCGCGTTCAATCCAGGGGCGTCTCCCCCGCTAGTGAGGATTCCCACCTTTTTCACAGAAGTCTTGCTCATGGTTCAATTCTACCATAATGGCGGAGCGATTTCAAGCCAAAAAAATCTTGCGAATTTTTTCCACATTCCGCAAAAAGCGTGTTATAATAGAAATGTTATATCCATATAAAAATAGGGGCTTTATATGAAACCGTTGAGAGACGATGTAAGCTGGAAATTTTTGGACGACTACCGCGGAAAGTTTTTTAAGACCAACTGGCCCACGCTGCCGCAAATGCTCCGCATTTCTGTGGAACGCTGGCCGGACAACGTATGCTTTGTCGACTTTGACGGAAACGGCGGAACAAAGCAATCTTACACTTACACGCAGGTTTGGCGGAACGTTGAGACGCTGGCGCAATGGATGATTTCCAACGGAATCAAAAAAGGCGACCGCGTTGCCGTCACTGGAAAAAATTCCCCCGAATGGGCCACGGTTTTCATCGCCTCAATGCTGGCCGGCGCCATCGCCTGCCCGATGGACTACGCGCTCCATAACAACGAAATCGCGAACCTCGTAAAGACGGCCAAGCCCAAAATGATTTTTGTTGACGAAGAAAAATACGCTTGGTTTCAAAAAAGCAAGCTGGGCGCCAAGGTTTATTCGCTCAGTACAAAGGACAAAAAGAATTTTGTCTACAACTTGCCCGCGCCCAAAAAAGCGCCGGCCTATCCGGAAGTTTCCGACAAGGACACTGCGGCCATTTTGTTCACCAGCGGAACGACAGGCACGCCCAAAGGTGTAATGCTCAGCCACGAAAATTTGGTCAGCGACTGTTTCATCGCGCAGCAAAATTTGATTTTGCTCGACACGGACGTTTTTTACAACTTGCTTCCGATTCACCACGGCTACACAATGCAGGCCGCCTTGATTTGCCCGCTTAGCGCCGGCTGCTCAATCGTCTTTGGAAAGAGCATGGCCGTCACCCGTTTGCTAAAGGAATTGAAGGAAGGAAAAATTACCGTCATGCTCGGCGTTCCTCTTTTGTACAACAAGCTGTACACGGGAATTCTAAAAGGCGTGGCCGCCAAGGGGAAAGCCGTCGAGGTCTTGATAAAATTCTTGATGGCTGTCAGCTACGGCATCAAAAAATTGATTGGCGTGAACGTTGGAAAATATTTGCTGCATTCAGTTTTGGACGCGGCCAACATTTCGACAATCCGCGTGGCAATTTGCGGAGGCGGCCCGCTCGCCTCAAGCATTTTCAAAGGCTACAACGCGCTTGGCATCGACTTTATCCAGGGCTATGGCTTGACCGAAACGTCGCCGATCATCGCGCTTAATCCCAAGGAACATTTTAAGATTGAAAGCGTGGGAATGGACTTTAGCCCTTGGGAAGAAATCAAGATTCTTAACACCAACGAGCAGGGCATTGGCGAGATTGCCGTAAAGGGCCCGATGGTAATGCAGGGCTACTACAACATGCCTTACGAGACGCAGGAAATGTTCACCAAGGACGGCTTCCTAAAAACCGGCGACCTTGGCTGGATGGACAGCGAGCATTACCTTATGCTCAGCGGCCGCGCCAAAAACCTTATCGTCACAGAGGGCGGAAAGAACGTCTACCCAGAAGAAATCGAGGACGCCTTCCAGCTTGAATATGACGTTGAGCAAATTATGGTTCGCGGCTATGTCGCCAACGAGGAAACCAAGTCCGAGGAAATCGAAGCCTTGATTTATCCGTCGGACGATTTGCTCGGCCGCGTGGGAGTTGACCGCGCCAACGCGGACAAAGACAAGCGCGTTTACGATGAAATCAAGCTGATTGTAGACAAAATCAACAAGGGTTTGCAGCCCTACGCGCGCATTTCCAAGATTACGATTTTGGACAAAGCGTTGGAAATGACCACGACGCGCAAAATAAAGCGCGGCGCCGTCGCAAAGCCCGCGGCAACGAAGACTGCAAGCAAGGCCAAGACAGCGGCCAAAAAAACGGCCGCGAAAAAAGTTGCGGCCAAAAAGCCCGCGGCGACCAAAACGCCTGCAAAGAAAGCCGACGCAAAGAAAACTGCTAGCAAGTCGAAGACTGCAAGCAAGGCCAAAAAGCCCGCCTCCGCCAAGAAAGCGGCTGCTAAGAAATCGCCCGCGAAGAAGGCTCCGGCCAAGAAGGCAAAGCGCTAGATTTAAAGATTTGAGTAATTCTTGATGCGATGAAAAATAATTTGCCTGTCTGAACCAAATACAATGATTGGCAAGATAGTTCATTTTAAAGCTTTATATAGTTTGGATGAACTATGTAATTACATAAACAGTACTTTCTGATATAGTTTATTTTTCTGCATTTTTGCTTGTATTTTGATACATTTTATGATATAAATAAGGATGTATTGGGATGTGAAAATGCGTTATATTGGAAGCAAAGCAAATTTGGTTAAAAACATTGAGGCTTGTATTTCTCAAAATATCAGTGTTAGACAAAAATCTTTCTGTGATATTTTTAGCGGGACAGGTGTTGTCGCGCGGTACTTCAAGTCGCAGTACGAAATTATATCTAATGACGCTCTTTTTTTTTCTTACATCATTCAAAAATCTTTCATCGAAAACAATTTTGAGCCAACATTTTCAAAACTACAGAAAACGATAAAAAATCCTTTTTCTTATCTTGAGAACGCAGATTTGCCGAATGTGAGCAAATTCGTTGAAGAAAACTATTCGCCGTCTGGCAAAGAAGGGAGAATGTATTTTACTTCCGAGAATGCGCGGCGTATTGATTTTATCCGTACGACTATTGAGCAATGGAAGCTTGAAAAAAAACTTACAGAAGCTGAATATTATTATCTTCTTGCAAGTCTTATTGAAGCTGTACCTTCAGTTTCTAATATCACGGGAACTTATGGAGCATATCTTAAAAATTGGGATAAAAGAGCGTTCAAAAAACTAGAATTGCCGCAATTTGCTGTTGAAAACAATTTTCGCAAAAACAAAGCCTACAACGAAGATGTTTTTGATTTGGAAAAGCATATTTCTGGTGATATTTTGTACATCGACCCACCGTATAACTCCAGACAATATGCGCCGAACTATCATGTTTTGGAAACAATAGCTCGATATGATAATCCGGTTCTTACAGGTGTAACAGGAATGAGACCTTATGCCGATCAAAAGTCAGTATTCTGCTCAAAGCGCGAAGTAAATGACGCTTTTGAGCAGTTGATAAAAAACGCTGATTTTACACACATCCTTCTGAGTTACAGTTCCGGAGGTCTTATGAAGGCTGATTTTATCGAAAAAACGCTTAAAGGCAATGGAATTGCTTCAACTTTTTCTTTGCAGAAAATTCCCTACCGCAAGTACAAGAGCAAAATTTACGATGAAAGTGGTGTGTATGAGTATCTTTTTTATATCCAAAAAAAGGCGGAAAACAATGTTTATCATATTGATTATATAATTCCAGAAAATTATGGAGCATTAAAGGTTGCCGAGCCGCAACTGAAATATTTAAAATATATAAAAAGTCCACTCAACTATATAGGCGGAAAATACAAATTACTTTCGCAACTTATGCCGCGCTTACCAAAAAGCATTAATACTTTTGTTGATTTGTTCTGCGGTGGTGGAAATGTAGGCGTGAATGCCGAATGTAAGAAATTAATTTTCAATGATATCAATACTATTCTTATAGATATGTTCAGGGTTTTTGCCTCTATGAATCTTGAGGATTTGCTAAATCAGATTGATAAAACAATTACAACATGGAATCTTTCTATGACAAATGAAGAAGCGTTTGTAAAATTCCGCGAGCATTACAATAAGACCCGGAATCCAATTGATTTATATGTCCTTTCGTGTTTTTCATTTAACTACCAATTCCGTTTTAATAACAAACACGAATACAATAACCCATTCGGGCGCAACCGGAGCCGGTATTCAAATACAATGAGAAACAACCTTATCCGCTTTGTTCAAAAGGTGAAAGAAACCTCCGCTGACTTTGTTTCACATGATTTCATGCAATTTCCGATTGAAAGTCTAACATCAGATGATTTTGTCTATTGCGATCCGCCTTATCTGATTACGACAGGCTCATATAACGATGGAAATAGGGGTTTTAAAAATTGGACAGAAGAATCAGACAAATCCTTATATTCTTTTCTTGACCACTTAAACGAAAGAGGGATTAGATTTGCCCTTTCAAACGTGTTTATGCATAAAGGAGAAAAAAATTATAGCTTGATAGAGTGGGCAAAAAAATATACCATTTATCACTTAAAAAAAGATTATTCTAATTCCAGCTATAATACTGTGCGAACAGGAAGTGATGAAGTATTGATAACAAATTATGAGGTGGAAGAAGCATGATAAACATCATACAGACGACATCAAAGAAAACTCGAGCTTTTGGGTGGATACAAGATGCAGGAAATTTAGATGCATTATGCAATGTAGTTGCAATATTTGACGAAACATCTGCTTTTCACAGTGAATTGGTAAAAAATAAAATTCCGCTACTTGTAAAAGAAGAAAATGGACAAAGTGAGATGATTGCTGCATTGAATTCTAGACCTGTTGCATTAAATTACAAACTCCTTATAGGAAGTCATACAACTCCAAGAAGTGAATCTCCGTGTGATGGAATTGTGCAAGCAGCGATAAAAGGGCAAAAAAGAGACTATATCGGGGACTGGCCTGCCGATAACTTTGTTCGTTGGGCCCAAGCTTTTGGCTTTATATATTATGATTACGGCACTGATAGTTTTTCGATTACTGAAAGTGGAAAAACACTTGTGCATTCAACAAATCAGAAAGAATTATTAATACAAGCGGCCTTATCCTATCCGCCAGCTTATCGAATTATGTCATTATTAAAAAATCCAGTCGATGTACTAACAAAGTTTGAACTTGCAGGAAAACTTGGTTTTGTGGGTGAAGATGGTTTTATTTCATACCCATTGGCAAGTATAATCGCTGCGATGGCAAGTACAACAGATTCGAAAGAACGGAATGATATTCGTTCTGATTGGGAAAGTTCATTGGATAAATATGCCAGGACTATTGCCCAATGGCTTGTAAAATTAGGTTTGCTTAAAAATGATATAAAAGAAATCTCTTTGCAATATGGAAATCAGTTTGTAAGTGATACTTTGAGTGGTTTTAGAATTACACCTGTAGGCGAACGTTATTTGCGGAATACGGGCGGAAATAGTAGGCATGGAAAGAATGAAAAAATTGTATCTTATGAGATGTTCGCAACAAAAGGTGCTGATAGGGAATATTTGCGTTTAAGGCGCTCTCTTGTTTTGAAATTTCTAGATGATAAAAAGAGAAAATGTTCTTTTGAATCAATTTGTGATTATTTGAAGCATTACGATTTGAAAGAAATTGCCGAAACCATCAAAGATGATGTTCAGGGGTTTATAAATCTTGGTATTGAAATGTCTATTGATGATACTACAGCTGAATTAAAAGATTTGATTTGTAATTTTCCAATTCCATTATATAAAGATTTAACTAAAAAATCGGAACTTTCAACAACAAAAGATGAAATACGTGCTAATTTGAAAAACATATCACATGAATATTTATCGTTGCTTGACCTTGCCTTTGATAGTTCTCAAAACCGTCTGTTTGAAATGAAAGCAATGGAACTGTTTTTGCATGAATATGGGTTTAATGGGAATCATTTGGGGGGCGTAAGCAAACCAGATGGAGTTTTGTTTACATGTTCGGACGATGATCATTATGGGATAATTGTTGATATGAAGGCGTATTCAAAGGGTTATGCTTTGCCAGTCGGACAGCGAGATGAAATGTTAAGATATATTAGAGAGAATATAGAGCGAAAAAAAGAATTAAACCAAAATGAGTGGTGGAAAATTTTTCCTGGAAGTGTAGACAAATTTTATTTTATGTTTGTTTCAGGGGTCTTTAAAGGTGATATGGCAGAGAAACTAGGAAAGATAGCAATGGTTCATAATATAAATGGAACTGCAATATCTATTTTAACCGCTTTACTTATTGCAGACAAAATTCAGGGAAAGAAAATGACATTACAAGATTTTGAGCATGGTATCTGTAACAAAGAATATATAATCAGTAACATTGCGTAAATTATAGGAGTATTCTTATGACAATGAAAAAGAATGAGACAAGCGACATAACAATCACTGTTTATGAGGTGCATTGTCGACAAGAAAGCGTGGAGAAACCGAAATTAAGTATTTCATTATTCAGGGCACTAAATAGTACAAATAGTATTCGTGACAGATTAATGCCTTTGTCAAAAACAAATGACAACAAAGATCATGATTTTATTGCAAACTTTATATCTTCACCGCATAGTTTATTTGGTTCTTTTGCTCGTTTGCGAGAAGGTGAGGAATCTGTTGTTCAAAAAACTATCTTGGATAAAAAAATTGCTTCTCTAAACGAAATGGTTTCTGCTTCAGCGAAGAATTCAGAAGGTTTTATTAGAAGTTCTTCTTTCTTCTGCGTTTATAATTCTTTGTTAGCAATAACAAACGCTCATGCAAATATAAGAGCCTTTGAAACTTATATAAATTGGCTCTTAAAGCAACAAGAGGATAGTAATTATATGTACAGATTTATTCCCAAGAAAAATACTGCGACAACAATATCGATAGGTGAAATAAAATCTATACAACTTGCAGATACATTTATTAATGCGGAATCAAATATTACAAGGACTCAAATGTTTAATGTAAAAACTAATATACTAAAAACTTTTTTTAAAGACATAAAAAGTGTCTCAGATTTTAATGAAGAGGATATAATCTCCGCTACATTAACATTAACATTTAATAAAAAGAAATTGCAAAAAGAAAAAGCTCTTGACACTGCCTTGAAAATTATTGACAGCGAAGACATTATTATAAATGGAAAAAATGGAAAAAGAATTCGTGGAAGTGAGTTTTTAGTAAAAGCAATTCGAAAAATTGAAAAATCTGGAAAGAATTTGTATAACGAATTGCAAATAGAAAAGGAAATGCACGATATTTTAAAAAGGGTGGAAAATAATGAAGTGGTTTTATAGAACTTCTTTGATTGTATTTATTTCTATAATTGTCGCCTCATGTAAGATAATTTTTGATGATAATTATTTCGATGTAATTTATACAGTTTTAGGTATTATGTTCTCTGTAGGGATGGGGCAAATATTAAGTTTTTCATTTTCTGATATAACAAATATAGATTTTGTTCAACATCAACGCACGCAATTGCAAAAGATTTTAATTGTGTTTGTTATTCTTTTTGCAATTGTAACTCTAATTTATATATTTCACAATAAAAATTATGTCTGTAAATATAAAAATTTTATTGTATCGTTAAATTCTATCTATGGAACTTTTTTTATTTTTTGTATGGTCTATTTCATTCAGAATTTTTTTTCGATGTTTGATTTAAAAAATGAAATTGAAGATTTAATACGAAAAACAAAAGATTAACTTATTATAAAAAATTTAATTAGCAACTACACTTACAGAGTGCTAAGTGGAGGTTTGAAAGCGAAATGTGGTGGGAATATTTGATTGGCCTTTTGGAAGTTGTTTTAAATCAATTCGCCTTTAAATGTATGCGTCGCAAAATGAGCGTCCTTGCTCATTTTGCTTAACGAGTTTCCGCTTGCGCGAAAACTCGCCAATCGTTGGCTTCTACTTTAATTCGCCGTCCTTGGCTCTAGAATTCCTCTAAATGTATGGCCATTTAATGAAGTCAGCTTTACGCGGACAAAGCTTCCGATAAGCGACTTGTCCGCCGCAAAGGCAACGCGCTCGTCGCGCTCGGTTTTGCCCAAAAGTTCGTTGGGGTTTTCAAGCGTGGTTTTGTCGGCCAAGACAGTTATCGTTTTGCCGACTTGCTTTTCCATTTCGGCTTGGGTAATCACTAATTGCAAGTCGATGATTTTTTGAAGCCGCTCTTTTTTTGTTTCAAGCGGAATTTGGTCGGGCCAAGTCGCCGCCGGAGTTCCTTCGCGCGGATTGTAGTAATACATAAAGGCGTCTTCGTATTGAACTTCCTTCATAAGCGAGTAAGCGGCTTCAAAGTCTTCTTCCGTCTCGCCGGGAAATCCTATCATAATGTCGGTGGTCAGCGAAATGTCGGGCACCGCCGCACGGATCTTTTGAACCAATTCCAAGTAATGCTCGCGTGTGTAGCGGCGGTTCATCTTTTGCAAAATTTTTGTCGAGCCGTGCTGGACGGGAAGGTGGATGTGGCGGCAAACTTTTTCTTCGCGCGCCATAACTTCTATCAAGCGGTCGGACAAATCTTTTGGGTGGCTTGAGTCAAAGCGAATCCATTTTATCGGCGAGCCTGTTTCTTCAATCTTTCGGCAAATCAATTCAAGCAAGCGCGGAAAGTCCACGCGGCCAAATTCCGCGTCCTCGCAAAGGTAGGAATTTACGTTCTGCCCCAAAAGCGTGATTTCCTTCACGCCGTAGCCGCCCAAAACTTTTATCTCCTCAAAGATTTCTGAAAGAGGGCGGGAAACTTCGCGGCCGCGCACATAGGGAACGATGCAGTAGGCGCAAAAGTTGTTGCAGCCGTTCATAATCGGAACAAAAGAACTAAAGGCGCCTGGTTCCAGCGAAAGGGAGGCAAAGTTGTAAACGGGCTTTTCCTCTAGCTGCGCGGCCGCTTCTTGGGCTTGCGAAAAGTTTTGGCCGGCGGAAATTGCGCCGCCAGTTTTGGTCTTGAAATCAGTCGCGGCGTTTTGCGCCGCCGTAATTATGTCGCCAAATTTATTCTTGGCGAACGTTCCAACGACGTAATCGATCGCCGGCCAGTCTTTTTTTAGGCTGTCCAAAAGGCGCTGGGCCATGCAGCCCATCACCACAAGCGTAAGGGGAATCGGGCCGTCCTTGACGTATGCGGCGGCGGCTTCCATCTTGCGCGTCTTTGCGTGGGGGCGTTTTTCGCGGACAGCTTTAAGGCCCGTAAAATATCCCAGGCGGCCGATGATGCGGCTTTCGGCGGACGCGCGCACAGAGCATGTGTTGATGATAACCATGTCGGCAAATTGCGCGTCGCTTGCTTTTGTCCAGCCGCGCGCGATTAATAGTTGCTCCACCGCCGCGCTTTCGGCGATGTTCATCTGGCAGCCGTATGTTTCAAAAAAATAAGTCATTCGTTTTTAGTCCGCTCGCAGTTTTGGTCTTAAAAGCAATTTAAGTTCGCGACGCCTTTTCGGCATAAAAATTTTCCGCCGCCTCGATTGTGTTTTGCATCAAAAGCGCGATTGTCATAGGACCAACGCCGCCCGGAACCGGCGTGATGACCGAGGCCTTTTCCTTAATCTCGTCAAAGTCAACGTCGCCGACAAGCCTAAAGCCGGATTTTTTGGAAGCGTCGGGGATGCGGTTTACGCCAACGTCGATGACAGCCGCTCCGTCTTTTACCATCTCGGCGGTGACGGTGTTGGGGCGGCCGGCGGCGGCGATGATTATGTCCGACTCGCGCGTTATGGCGGCCAAGTCTTTCGTTCCAGTGTGGCAAAGGGTTACGGTGGAATTGTACTCTTTGCGGCTAAGCAAAAGCGCCATCGGTTTTCCCACGATATTGGAGCGGCCGATAACCGCGACGCGAGCGCCGTTTGTTTGCACGCCCGCCCGTTCCAACAAAATCAAAACGCCGTGGGGAGTGCAGGGCAAAAAGCCTTTTTTTCCTATCAACAAGTTTCCCATGTTCACCGGGTGGAAGCCGTCCACGTCCTTTTTGGGGTCGATGGCAAGGGTCACTTTTTCTTCATTAATATGCTTGGGAAGGGGGAGTTGCACCAAAATTCCGTGGACGGAAGTGTCGGCGTTAAGCTTGGCGATCAAATCCAGCAATTCCCGCTCGCTGGCCGATTCCGGCAAGTGAATTGATTTGTCTACCATTCCGGCCTCGGCAAGGGCTTTTTGCTTTCCGGTGACGTAGCTGACGCTGGCGGGGTTGTCTCCGACCAAAATTACGCTCAAGGCCGGGGCCACGCCCTTTGCCTTAAGTTCCTCCACGCGTTTGGCCACGCCTGCCCTAATGTCTGCGGCGACCGCTTTTCCGTCAATAATGATTCCTGCCATAAAATTCCCCTGTAACCAAAGACGTTATTGCCTTGTTTACTTAAAAAGTATATAATAATCTACCATATTTGAGGATTTATGAAAAGCAAGTTAAGAATAATTGTTCTCGCTTTTTTTGCGCTTTTTGTTTTTAGCGCGAATTTCTTTTCGCAGGACAATTCCGAACATAGCCAAGCGGAAGATTCGCAAAATTCCGCAAATTCCGAACAAAGCGAAAAGGACAAAGACAAGGACAAGGACAATTCCAACGAGGACGGCCCTGACGTTTACGACGACGACTACGAGTACGTATACTTGCAGAACGCGCCCGGCGACCAATACATCAACATCAGGGTGATGCCAAATTTTCCTTTGAATTTTGACGACAAACTTATCGTCGGCGGACAAATAACCGTAAGCTACAACCGCTTTTTGACTACTTGGCTCGCCGTAGGAGCGGAGCTGGCCTTTGGCTACAATCCCACAATCGGAAGCAACATCTTGACCTACATTCCGATGACCGTGGGCGTGACATTTCTTCCGGCCATAAAAAAGTTTGAATTTCCGATCACTCTGAACGTCGGCATGGCCGTTGAAAATTATTTGAGCAACACTTATTTTCCCGGCTTTGTCTTGAGATGCGGAGCCGGCTGCTATTATCGCATAAACGAAAGTTGGTCGGCCGGCTTGGAAGGCTTCTTCACTTATATGCCCCAATGGTATTTTAAGGAGCCGGAAAAGAACGATTATCTTAACATGGCTTCCGTTTCGGCCGGAATGAAGTATCACTTTTAGGAGGCGGCATGAAATTCGGTTTTGTAAAAAAAACAAGCGGCGCTTTTATTTTGGCGCTCTCGGTTTTTCTCTTTGCCTCTTGTCAGGATGTTGTCTTTGACAGCATTCGCAAGGAAGTCAAGCTGGAAGATGGAAATATTGCCGGAGACATTCGCGCGATTGTAAGATTCAAGGATTGTTTTTATATAGCCAACGGCGGAATTTATTATAAGAGCCAGGAATCAAATTTTTATGGCGCGTGGGCTCCGTCGGCCTCACCCATACCGACAGGTCAAACCGCGCAGGTTATAAAACTTGCGGCCGACAGCAAATACCTTTACGCGCTTGTGGGAAATACAGCGGAAAACCAAAAGGAAGGCGAGAATGTAGGCGTTTCCAGAAGCGTGTACTATTCCGAAGACGGATCCGAATGGCATGTTATAGAAAGCCTCGGAACAAAAGGTTCGATTCCCTATGCCAGCAAGCAAATAGTTTACACTTACATATTCTGCACAAACACAATAGACCCAGCCAACAGAAAGGCCTACTTTGTGTTGAACGACAGGCAAATTGGAAAGACAAACAAGGCTTATGAGTTGAACGGTCCCAATGTCAAAGAATTGGAGCTGGCTCCCGTCAAGCCGGACAAAAGCCCCAACGCCGGCACTATGCCTTTTTCCGCGCCAACCCTTTATTCGCAGTCTTGCGTTTGGTTTGAAGGCGAGGTTCATTTTTTCCATTCAACGGCTTGTACGACAAACGAAACTACGACAAAGCCCGCCACAATGTATTATTATGGACTCGGCTCGACTTTGTATTGGGACGGAGAAAAAAAGAGCGAGACAGGCATGGTTTGCAAGCAAGGCTTTAAGGCCTTGGCATGTACGGCCGACTTTTTAATCGCGGGAACGACGGCTGGAATTAAGCATTATGTCCTTGGCGCAAATGTTCCGGGAGCGGAAGCGCCGTTTTCCACCAACGCTGGATCTACTTTGGGCTCGGCGTATATAATCAATTCTGTTTTGGTCACCAATCCAGAGTTGAACGAAATGCAAACGCCAATTTACGCAAGCATAGTTTACACAGGAAACGGCTCTTCAAATTCCGCGCAGTTTGACCATGTAGGCTTGTGGGCCTTTTATCCGTCGCGTGGAAACTGGAACCGTGAGTAGGAACGGCCAAGGCGCGCTGCGCTTAAAGCCTTGACTCGTTCCTTTTGCGGCGCGAAAAAATTATCGCGCCGCAATGAAAATCTGCATCAACGCGGATTTTTTTTATTACCGAGAACGCGCCATCCGTGGCGCTATAGATTGACAGCGCGACAGGAGACGATGGCAAATGTCTGATGCTCTTTTTGAAAACACAAAGACGCATGAGCCGTTGGCGGCGCGAATGAGGCCGCGAAACCTTGACGAGTACATCGGCCAGGACCACATCGTAGGAAAGGGCCGCCTTCTTCGCCGAGCCATTGCCGCCGACCAATTGACTTCCGTAATATTTTACGGCCCTCCCGGAAGCGGAAAGACAACCCTCGCGCGCGTAATCGCAAGCCACACAAAAAGCAACTTCATAACATTGAACGCGGTTCTTACCGGCGTGGCCGACATACGCAACGCCATCAAGCAAGCCGAAGACTTTAAGAACCTTTACAGCCGCCGCACGATTTTGTTCGTTGACGAAGTCCACCGCTGGAACAAGGCGCAGCAAGACGCGCTTTTGCCGTGGGTCGAAAACGGAACGATAATCCTAATCGGCGCCACGACCGAAAACCCTTTCTTTGAAGTGAACAAAGCGCTTGTAAGCCGAAGCCGCGTCTTCCAATTAAAGCAGCTTACAAAAGACGATTTGAAGAACGTCGCTTACATGGCGCTCAACGACATAGAGCGCGGCTACGGCCATTGGCGAATCGATTTTGAAAGCGGCGCCTTGGAGCACTTAATCGACACCGCCAACGGAGACGCGCGCTCGCTTTTGAACGCGCTGGAGCTGGCTGTCGAGACAACTCCCGTGCAATGGGCGCCCGACGCGAATCCGCCGCAGCCTTCTTACGGAAGCACAATCTTCATCAGCCGCGAGGCGGCGGAAGAGTCGATCCAAAAAAAGGTCGTTCTTTACGACCGCGATGGCGATTACCATTACGACATAATCAGCGCTTTCATAAAATCTTTGCGGGGCCGCGACCCGGACGCGGCGATGTATTGGCTCGCCAGGATGGTTCGCTCCGGCGAAGACCCGCACTTTATTTTTAGGCGAATGTTGATAAGCGCTTGCGAGGACACAGGTTTGGCCGACCCTTACGCGCTCGGCGTCGTAGAGTCTTGCGCCGCGGCCTTTGACCGCGTTGGTTTGCCCGAAGGCCGCTACCATTTGGCGCACGCCGCGCTTTACTTGGCCACCGCTCCCAAGTCAAATTCTTCGATGGCCTTTTTTGACGCGCTGGCTTCGGTCGAGCAAGAGGACACGGAAGTTCCCAACCATTTGCGCGACGCAAGCCGCGACGCAGAAGGCTTTGGCCACGGCGCGGGCTACTTGTATCCGCACGCTTACCGCGACCACTGGGTTGCCCAGCAATATTTGCCGGACCAGCTTGTTGGCCGCGTCTTTTACACGCCCAGCGACCAAGGCTACGAAAAGAAAATTCGCGACGACGTTTTGTCGCGAAGGGAATTGCAAATCGCGGCCATCTTGGAAGACGACACCGGCGAGCGCTCGCTTGATCCTACAGCGAGCGAAACTACCGGCTCAAAAAATTCAGACGTGGCGCGCCTTTTGCAGCAGCAGTTTAAGGACAAGAACGGCGAGTCGCTGACCTTTAGTCCAAAAGACCAGGGCAAGGAACGCGCGCTGCAAAACGCGGACAAGTCTTGGCGCGAGCGCATTGACTCAAACCGCGCCCAAGTTCTTTTGCAAGTGCGCGATCAAATGATAGAAGCGGCGCGATTGGTTCGCAGCGACCGCTCTTTGGTGTGGAACGCCGACGACGCGCTTTTGTTGTGGGAGCTTGCGCGAAAAACACCGGAAGGCGTCACTTGCGGCTTGTGCCGTTCCCAAAAAGGACTGGAAGTGTTGGAACAATACGCGCGCACTTTGGGCGACTTGGACAAACCGGTTTTGCTTGTCCGCCCGGACGCCGACGGAACAGAAGCAAGCGCGGGCGGCGCCGCCCAGCAATCCAAGAGCGGCCAACAGTCGGTGGACGAAGCGCTCCTTCAAAAAGTTTTGGCCGCCTTTTACGAAAAGAACATCGTATTTGACAAATTCTTTTTTAGGAACCCCTTTAACAGCGCGGAGAGCGTCCAGACGATGAGCGGCGCCTTTGCCACCGCCGGAATCGCAGGAAAAATTCCCGCCGGCTGGAAAATAATAATCAGCCAGCAAATCCCCAGCGCGGGTCAGCGCGTAAGCAAGGTCATCGAAAAGCAAGTTTTGGGCGGCGCGGTTTTGGACGCTTGGCGGCCCTTGCTTGAAAAAATGTCCGAAGCCGAAGGAAAGTTTTTTAGCGACAAGTCAAACCCGCTCTTTGACTGGAACATGGACACCGTAAAAAAAGTTTTTGAAGAGCAAGGCTTTAAGGTGGAATGCGAGTCCGCCAAAATTACAGAAAAGCGCCGCGTAAGCCAAAAGGAAATTTCCGCTTGGTTTGAAAGCGAAAGCTCTCCCTACGCCGCCGCCATCAAGGCCGCCATCGGTTCCGACAAAACGGCGGAGCTTTCCCGTTTGTTCGCCGCTTCCGCGCAGACTACAATCTTTGACTGGACCAGCGAAGTCGCGCTGTTTGTCATTAGCCAAAAATAAAATTATATCTCGTTTTGATTGACTACTTTGACTATAGCGTTGTGCAGGTTTTCTAATGGAGTTTTTACGCAAGCTTTTGTCGCTGTTCGGAAACGGGAAAGGACATTGACAAAAAACTGCAACGCCAGTTGATAGACAAGACTAAGACAGAGTATTTTTACGGCTACGATTACTAGATGTCTTTTTGCAGCAAGAAGTCTTTTATGTGAATAATGCAAATTCCTTCTTCGTTTCCACAGACGGAGGAATCCATAGTGACTATGTATTTTGGAAAATTGTCGTTAATTGCTTTTAAGTTTTCAAATTCACGATTTGAGTTTTCTGGAATGTTCCGGCATACTTGAACATAAATCTTTTTTTCCAATCGCGTGGCCACAAAATCGATTTCTTTATCGCCAATTTTACCGATGGAAACATTGTATCCACGGCCGCGAAGTTCAAGGTAAACTAAATTTTCCAAAATAGAAGCGACCGCTTTTGGAGAATATCCTAACTGACTGTATCTAAAGCTAATGTCGGACAGGTAGTATTTTTCTTGGGTTTTTAAGATTTCTTTGCCCTGAATGTCATAACGATTGCAGCGATAAATTATAAAGGCTTCTTCAAGCCACGATAAATAATTGTATATCGTTTCGATTGCGATTGATCGTTGCTGGCTCTTAAAAAAATCAAAAATTGTTTTTGCGCTAAAATTTTTCCCAAGGTTTTCCAAAACAAAGCGGACGACGCGATTGAACATTTCTATGTTTGAAATGTTGTGCCGCTTGGAAATGTCGCGAGTTACAACTGTGGCGTAGATTCCATCAACTATAGAATAGTTTTCTTCTTGCGTATGATTGGTTTTTGCGACAAAAGGAAAACCGCCTGATTTTAGGTACAGGTCAAAAAAATCAGATGAGGAAAGATTCTGCAATGATGGAACATAGTTCTTTTTGAATTCAATGAACTCTTCAAACGATAGTGTGTATATTGGGATTAGAACAAAGCGACCCGTGAGATAAGTTGAGATTTCAGAAGATAGAAGTTTTGAATTAGAGCCTGTGATATAAATGTCAACGTTGGATTTTTCAAATAGTGAGTTTACGCACTTTTCCCAATTGTCGATTTCCTGCGGTTCGTCCAAAAGAAGATACGCCTTGGAATTTTGGTCGCTTTTTGCTATTGCGGAGATTAAATCTTGATGCATGGATTTGCTGTCAAAATCATCAGGATATTCCATTTCGGTGTAAAGTCGTTCAATTATGTTTGTTTCTTTGACGCCAAGAGATATTAGTTCGGATTTATAATTCTTTAAAACAGTAGACTTGCCGCAGCGACGGACTCCGCAGAGGATTTTAATTATTTTTTCGTCCTTATAGGATTTGAGTCGTTCTATAAATTTTGACCTAAAAAAATCTACGTATTCTTCCATACTTTTAAGATTATAACTCAAAAAATCTATTTTTGCAAGAAGTTTTTCAGTTTAAAACCGAAAAACTTATGAAATAAGGAAAGTTTTTCAGTCTAAGACTTAAAAACTTTCCTTATTTCCCTATTACGGACAAATAAAATTTGCTTTTTTCCCAAATTCGCGCTATACTGTGTAGAATAACCATTATAGGAGACACACATGAACTTTATTTTCTTGGGACCACCCGGAGCCGGAAAAGGCTCGCTTGCCGTAAAAGTGGCGAAGGACTACAACATTCCGCACATTTCGACTGGCGACATTTTCCGCGCCGCGATTAAAAATCAGACTGAACTTGGA
The DNA here is from genome assembly GCA_902792795.1 of uncultured Spirochaetaceae bacterium. GTDB lineage: Bacteria > Spirochaetota > Spirochaetia > Treponematales > Treponemataceae > Treponema_D. Next base: position 80,875 of record CADBBB010000002.1, read on the forward strand.
AAAAAAGTAAAGTCAATCATCGACGCGGGCGGATTGGTCAGCGACGACATCACTTGCGCCCTCGTTCAGGAACGCTTGGCCCAGCCCGACTGCAAGAACGGTTTTATCCTTGACGGATTCCCCCGCACGATTCCCCAGGCCGACGAGTTGGCCAAATTCTGCCCGGACGTCACTTGCGTCAACTTTACAATCGCCGACGACATTGTAATCAAGCGTTTGAGCACCCGCCGCGTTTGCAAAAAGTGCGGAGCCAACTTTAACGTTTTGACAAAGCCTCCAAAGGCCGAAGGCGTTTGCGACGAGTGTGGCGGCGAGCTTTACCAGCGCGACGACGACAAGCAGGAATCGATCTTGCACCGCATGGACGTTTACCGCGAGCAGACCGAGCCTCTTATCGCCTACTACCGCGCCAAAAACAAGTTGACGGATGTAGACGCCGCCATTGAAACAGACAACCTCTTGGTTGAGTTCAAGAAGATGTTTAAGAACTAAACCTTTTTTAGGTTGAAGCATAGGCCCGCCCCAATCGGCGGGCTTTTTTTTGTCCGCGCCTCTTTGGCTTGCGACAGTTCCGCTTTGTGGAAAATTCCGCAAATTTTCCCAAAAATTCCCCATAAACTACTTTAACAAGACTTAAAAATTTGATAATATTGAATTTGCCTGCGGCTTCAAACTCGGCCGCAAAGCAGGAGCAAAAATGAAAAACGAATACGTTAAAAGAATTTGGGCGGACGTTCAGGCCAAAAACGCCAACGAACCCGAATTCCTCCAGGCGGTTCAGGAAGTTTTGACAACTCTTGATCCTATCGTTGCAAAAATGCAAAAGCAACTTGAGAGCCAGGCGGTTCTCGAGCGTTTCGTAGAGCCGGAACGAGTCATCATGTTCCGCGTTCCGTGGACAGACGACAAAGGCAAGGCCCACGTCAACCGCGGCTACCGCGTTCAGTTCAACAGCGCGATCGGCCCCTACAAGGGAGGCATCCGCTTTAGTCCCGAAGTAAACCTTTCGGTGCTCAAATTCTTGGGCTTTGAACAGACATTGAAGAACAGCCTTACAACGCTCCCGATGGGCGGCGGAAAGGGCGGAAGCGACTTTGATCCCCATGGAAAGTCAGACGCGGAAGTTATGCGCTTCTGCCAGTCATTCATGACAGAATTGCAGCGCCACATCGGACCGGACACAGACGTTCCGGCCGGAGACAAGGGCGTTGGCGGCCGCGAGGTCGCTTATATGTTCGGCCAGTACAAGAGAATCCGCGACGAGTTCACCGGCGTTTTGACCGGAAAGGGCTTGCAGTTTGGCGGCTCTTTGGCCAGAACCGAAGCCACAGGCTACGGCTTGATTTACTTTGCCCGCGAAATGCTCGCCAAAGTCGGCGAAGACTTCAAGGGAAAGACATGCGCTGTTTCTGGAGACGGAAACGTCGCCCAGTACGCCGTAGAAAAATTGATTCAGCTTGGAGCCAAGCCTGTCACAATGTCAGACTCAAGCGGCTTTATCTATGATCCCGACGGAATCGACCAGAAGAAGTTGGAATTCGTAAAGAAGTTCCGCGACGCTCACAAGAAAATCGACGAGTACGTCAAGAAATATCCCAAGGCCAAGTTCACAAAGGGCGCCCGCCCGTGGTCAGTCAAAGTTGACTGCGCCTTCCCCTGCGCCACTCAGAACGAGTTGGACGGAAAAGACGCCGACATGCTGATCAAGAACGGCGTTAAGTTGGTTGCCGAAGGCGCCAACATGCCCAGCACAATCGAAGCCACAAACAAGTTCCAGGACGCCGGCGTTTTGTTCGCTCCCGGAAAAGCCTCCAACGCGGGCGGCGTTTCAGTTTCAGGCCTCGAAATGAGCCAGAACTCAGAGCGCCTTTCATGGACCTTTGAAGAAGTTGACCAGCGCCTTGACGGCATCATGAAGAACATTCATGACAACGCCTTTGAGACAGCCAAGAAGTTTGGCCTTAAGACAAAAGCCGGAAAGACCGACTACGTCGCGGGAGCCAACATCGCGGGCTTCATCAAAGTCGCCAACGCCATGATAGCGCAAGGTTTGGTGTAAGCCGATAACCTCGCGCCGCAATAATCCTTGCGCAAACAAAAAGCCGCTCCAATCGGAGCGGCTTTTTTGTTTTATGCTACGATGCGCGCATCACTCGTTGGCCTTGGCCTTTCCGTCGGCCACGTTGGAGGCGCGGTCTTTGGCGTCCTGCGCGTTGTTGACCATCAACATTGGCTGGCCAGTCGCGTCAAGCGCGTCGCGCCACAAGGCTCCCTCGGGGTCAACCACGTTGCGCTTTGAAGTGACGACGTCGATCGGGATGTGAACGTACTTGTCGTGAACAAGGCCGACGACCATCTTTGTCTTTCCGGCCATGGCGGCGTGAACGGCGTTGTTGCCCAAGCGCTCGCAGTAAATCGAGTCGTTGGCGTTGGCCACGGCCGCGCGAACCTGGTAGCTGGGGTCGATGTACTTAAGGTTGATGTGAATGTCCTTTTCCTTAAAGTATTCGGTGATCTTGTCGCGCAAGAAGGTTCCGATGTCGGCGAGCTTTTTGTTGCCCGACGCGTCCGTTTGGTTTGTCTTGTTAAGCAATTCCTGGCCGGCGCCTTCGGCGACTACGATAACGGCGTGGGCGCGCTTTTGCAGGCGCACTTCAAGGTAGTGCAAGAAGCCGTTGGGTCCGTCAAGGTCAAAGGGAACTTCTGGAATCAAGCAGAAGTTTACTTCGTGGCTGGCGAGCGCTGTGGCCGTGGCGATAAAGCCGGACTCGCGGCCCATCAATTTTACAAGGCCGATGCCGTTGATTTGGGAATGCGCTTCCATGTGAATCGCGGTGACGGCGTCCTTGGCTTTTTGAACGGCAGTCTCAAAGCCAAACGAGCGGTCGATGAACTGCAAGTCGTTGTCCACGGTTTTGGGAACGCCGATAACGGCAATCTTAAGGCCGCGGCGCTCAACCTCGTTGGCTACGTCCAAGGCTCCGCGCTGGGTTCCGTCGCCGCCGATGATGAAAATCATGTTGATGTGGCGGGCGACCAATGTGTCCACGATTTCGTTTGTGCGCTGTCCGCCGCCGCGGCTGGTTCCCAAGAAGGTGCCGCCGATTTTGTGGATGTCGTCAACGTTGTAGGGGGTAAGCTGAACGGTGTCGTAGCCGCTTTCTTCAAAGAAGCCCTTGTAGCCAAACTGGAAACCGTGGATTGAATGCACTCCGTAGCGCTTCCACAAGCAGCGGACAACGGCGCGGATGACGTCGTTAAGGCCGGGGCAAAGGCCGCCGCAAGTGCAGATTCCCGCGTTGACTTGGGCGGGGTCAAAGAAAATCTTTTCGCGCGGGCCGGCCTTTTGCAAGAGGTTGGCGCTTGACATGTCGTCGGCCTTTTTTGTGTCAAACACGTTGATTGTGTTGCGCACGTAAGAGTCGTCCTTTACGTAGTTGGCCTTGTGGTCGCCAAATACATTTGACAATTTGATGGGCGACTCAAATTTGCAAGGTCCCAACGTTTCTATTGTAAAGTCTAGTTTTTCTGCCATAAAAATCTCCTTTATGTATAATCGAATAATTATACAGCCATGCGGGAATTTTTTCAATAGAATTCCGCAGGAAAATGACGCCAGGGCTCTATTGACACAAATCGCGCTATTCGCTAACCTTTTTAAATCTATGCGGCTTTTTTTGAGCCGAAATTCTGACGGACATTCCGTCAAAAAAATGAGGTATCTTATGAAAAAGATCTCAGCCTTGATCGCGGTCCTTATGGGTCTCGCTCTTATCGTTGGTTGTTCCAATGACTCGGACGGCGGCAGCGGATATTTTGGCCCTGCGTTGCCCGCTAGCTCTGGAAACTTTGCCCCTCTCGGAAAAACTTTCAAGTTTGTGAATACTAGAGGAGATGTAAGAGAGACAGTTCAATTTGGCGTCGGCGTTCTTACCCGCACAGAGGAAGAAGACACCGCGGCTACTGCTCGTAACCATGCCTACACACAAAAGACAGTGAAAACTTATAGCTACAGCTATAACGAAACGACAAAGAGCGTTTATATGGTGGAGCTTTCTGAACTCCAATACATTGTTAGAGAAGGAGTCCAGACTCCTCTTCCCACAAAGAGCGTCATTGTCAGTGACGCTCAGTTTGTCAATTACGTAAAGGATTACATCAAGCTCACCGCCGACTTGGTGACAGATGAAGAACAGATCAATCAGTTTATATATGAAATGCGCAAGATGGCGTTCACTAGGTATGGATATAAATCAGATGACGGCTCGGCTGAGATTGACGCTCTTGTTCTTGCCAGATTCAACGAAGGCATGGCGGCGGAAAGAAATCTTATCACAAGCCTCCGCTATGAGCTTACTGGAAGCACTCTTAAGGTTTCTCATGACGGCGCAGTTCCCAAAGACCTAAAGTTCAGCCAGCTTTTCAATTCTTATGCGTTATATGATTCTACTACGAGCGCAACTTTGAACCTCAAGGGACAGGATCCCTACGAGAGCCCAAATCTTGTCAGCGGAGCTACAGGCTATTTGATTTCTTCTGTCGACGCAAGCTACATTTACACTTCCAAGAAGGGTACTGCCACTGTTTATGGCACGACAGATCCAATTATAGTTTGGACTTATGTTGCCAGCGACAAGAAATTTGAGTACAAGGACACAGCTAACACAACTTCTAACGACTCGCTTTCTGTTAAGATAGCAGATTTCCCTGAATTTGAGATTAAATACGCTACAGCTTCAAACGCGGACTTTACTTACGCTCAAACTTACACCTTGCAGTTGCAATAAGCCATAACGGCCAACGCGCGGCTTCCATCACGGGAGCCGCGTTTTTTTTTGCCCTTGCAGCGTCCGTAGGATGCGGTGAACCCGCTCGAACTGTACCGCTGTTTTTGCGAGCCCGTAAGCGAGCAAAAATGTTGCGGCTTATGCGGCCCAAGCAGCGTCCTAAAGGACGCGGTGAATCCGCTCGAAATGACTATTACGGTCTTGGAGGCAAAGTCACGAGCGGCTGACACTTGAACAAAAAATGTAAAAATGTTATTCTTCCACAATATGAACACATTGGTTGCCTTGTGCGCGGTGGGCGCGGAAAAAATTTTGGGGAACGAGATAAAGCATTTGGGCTACAAGCTTTCCGCCGCCGACGCGGTGAGGGTTCCGGGGCGCGTGGCATTTTTGGGAGACGACGACGCGCTCTTTAGGGCAAACCTTTGCCTTAGGACGGCCGACCGCGTTTTTTTGCAGTTGGCGGAATTTGACGCGGACAACTTTGACCTTTTGTTTGACGGTATTTACGCGATAAATTGGCAGAACTATTTTAGAAAGGACACCCGCGTCGTCGTGGACAAAATTCGCGTTTACAAAAGCCGCCTTGATTCCGAGCATACGATTCAGTCCATGGCGCAAAAAGCCATTTACAAAAAATTGTGCGACGTTTGGCGCATGAGCTCCATGCCCGAAAGCGGCTTGCAAAGCGCCGTCCGCATTTACGTTGACAACGACCGCGTCTTTGTCTTGCTTGACCTTAGCGGAGAGCCCCTGCACAAGCGCGGCTACAGGACAGACGGCGGCCTGGCTCCCATGCGCGAGACTACGGCGGCCATTCTTTTGCAGTACATGCTTTGGCGGCGCAAGACTCCGTTGGTGGACCCCTTTTGCGGAAGCGGAACGATTCCGATAGAAGCCGCGCTTTACGCGATGGACGTTGCTCCCGGTTTGGGAAGAAAATTTGCGGTGGAAGACTTGCCATTCTTTGACAAAAAGCGCGGCGACCAAATCCGCCGCCAGGAAGCCGCCAAGATTCGGCCCGACGTTGAGTTCCATATCGCCGCAAGCGACATAGACCCCGCCGCCGTTGACCGCGCCAAGCTCAACGCCGAACACGCCTGCGTCATGGCCGGCCGCGCCCTTCAAATGATTGGAAGCGACCAGCGGATAAAGCGGCCCGATTTTGTTCAGGCGGACTTTAAGGAGTTGGCCGCGCCTTTCCCGCAAGGCTTGCTTTTGGCCAACCCGCCTTACGGCGAGCGCATTGGCGACGAAGCGCAGGCTGAGGCCCTTTACCGCGACATGGCATGCTTGCGGAGCAACTTTGAAAATTGGCAAATGGGATTCATCACTTCAAACAAAAATTTCCAAAAATGCTTTGGCCGCTATGCCAATCTTTTAAAGAACATAAAGAGCGGCGCGCTGGACACTTGCTTTTACATGTACACAAATCCTGCGGAAAAAGGAAAAAAATAAATGGCGATTGTTGTTGAGCACGATAAAAGACGGCATGAAATTCTTGAAAAGGCGCTGGATGTTTTTATTGACGAAGGCTACGAGGACGTGACCTTCCAAAAAATCGCCGACCGTTGCGGCGTCACGCGCACAACGCTTTACATTTATTTTAAGAACAAGCGCGAAATTTTTTTGTGGAGCATTAAGCAGCTTACCGGCGGCATAGAGGAAGTTTTGCGCGGCATAATCGCCGACCAAACGCTTTCTTGCCAAGAGGCGCTGCGCAAAATATTAATGACAATCGTTGACGAGTGCGAAAAGAACAGCCGCTTGTTCACGGTTCTTCTTTCTTATTTGTTGAACTTGCAAAAGACTGGAGGCGACCCCGCCGAGCGCGTGCGCCGCCGACTTGTGCGCCTGCGCCAATTGATTGACACCGTTATCATTCGCGGACAAAAATGCGGGGAGTTCAAAAAGTCAAACGTTCATACCGCTTACGAAATGTTTTACGGCTTGATACAGTCGGCGATATTCCGCCTTTCGGTCTTGAGCGAAAAGTCAATCGGCTCAATCCGCGACCCGCTCAACCTTGCCGTCGACGGCATAGTGGCCTAGTGTAGCGTCCATCGGACGCGGCCTACTCCTTGAACACCGCTTTCAATTCTTTGGCGTAAAGCTCCGTGATTTTGTAGCGCATCAGTTCCTGCTTGGCGCTAAGCTCGCGGCCAACTTCAAAGGGCTTTGACAAAAGCGCGAAGCGGGGAATGCGCTCAAACGCGCGGAAGCCGTTCTTGGGGCTGATGATGTCGCGCACGATAGAATCCATAAACTTGTAGACTTCTTCCGTTTCCAGCAAGCCTTCAAACGATTCGTAGGCGATGTTGTTTTGGTCGGCCCAAAGTTCCAGCTCCTCTTTGTTGGGAAGAATCAAGGCTCCCAAGTTGCGCTGGTCTTGGCCAACGACGACGGCGGTTTGAATGTAAATCGACTCTTCCAGCTTTACTTCGAGCGGAATTGGCTCAACGTTTTCGCCTCCGCGCAAAACAATCGTGTCCTTTACGCGGCCTAAAATTTTAAGCTCGCCGCCCATGCCGATAATCGCAAGGTCGCCGGTGTCAAGCCAGCCGTCGGAGTTTATGGCTTTGGCGGTAAGTTCCGGCCGCTTGTAGTAGCCTTTCATTACCGTTCCGCCCTTAATTTGCAGCACGCCCTTCTTTCCTTTGCCAACATCGTTTCCTTCCATGTCGACGATGCGCGCGTTTATGCCGTAAAGCGGGCGGCCTATGCAGCCAAAGACCGGCTTTGTGATGTGGCGCACGCTCACAATCGGAGCCGTTTCGGTCAAGCCGTAGCCTTCCACGATGTTGATTCCAAGCGCCCAAAAGTATTCGTCAACGTTTTTGGGATACGAGCCGCCGCCCGCGATTCCCGCGCGGAAATTCTTTCCGAGCATGGCGCGGATTTTTTTGAACACAATCGCGTCGCCCAACGCCTTGAGGGGGAACAAAAGAATCCACGGAATCAAAAAGGCGATCCAATAAAAGGGCGTGAATTCCTGCTTGGCCATGAAGTTTTGGCGGAACATTTTTCTGTGCATGCGGGAATGGAGAATAGCGGTTTTGACGAAAAAGTTGTAAAGCTTGAGCGTGATTCCGCCAGTACGGCGCATCTTGCGGTCGATTCCTTCCATCACCGCCTCAAAGACGCGTGGAACGCCAGGCAAAATTACCGGATTGGCTTTGGCTATGTCCTCAAGCAAAATTTTTCCGATAGGCTTTGAATAAGTCATTCCGCAAGCCTGGCTCAAAATTACGTATTCAACTTCGCGCATGTAGACATGCCAAACCGGAAGAATTGCGAGCGCGTTCTCTCCGGGGTAAAGCTTGATTCTGTCAGTTACTTCTACCAATTGAGTCAAGAAATTTCCGTGGCTCAGCGTGACGCCTTTGGGAACGCCCGTGGTTCCGCTGGTAAATATGATGGCGGCGGTGTCGTCCCAGTTTCCTTTGGCAAGTTCTTCTTCAAAGCGGTTGGGATTTTCCTTGTTATAGGCGCGGCCTTTTTCCAAAATTTCTTCAAAGGGGTGGATCACAACGTCGGCGGCTTTGGCAAGGTTCAGCGTTTCTTCGGTTGGGTCGTCGAACATGACCAAATATTTTAGAAGGGGCAGGTCGGCCTTGAGGTCAAGAATTTTTTTGACGGCGGCGTTTGTTTCCGCGATGCAAATGCGGCATTCGGTAAATGACAAAATGTATTTTAGGTCGGAAGGGCTGGCGTCGGTTCCTCGGGGAACGTCGGCGGCGCCGATGGCCAAGAGGCCCAAGTCGGCCTGCTGCCATTCCGCGCGGTCTTCCGATATGAGGCCCAAAAGCTCTCCGCGCTGGACGTTGTAAGAAAGCAAGCCGCCCGCAAAGTCTACGGCTTTTTGCCACATTTGGGCGTAGGTAAGGCAGTCAAATTCGCCGGCGGCATTTTTGGTGTATTGCGCGGGCGCGTCGGGATTGTTTTTTACGACCTGGGCTATCAAGCGGGGAACTGTCTTGTCTTTTACGTCCATCATAACTGGGCCTCTCTTTTTGCAATTCTTTTATTCTGTCAAAATGACAAAGTTTGAGAATTTGTCTATTATACTAAAAATTGTAGCGCAACTTGAAAAGAAATTCAAGTTGTTCTATAATAATTTGCATGAGTGGGAAAAATTCAAAAAAAGCCAAGAGGAACGGCATCTTTGCCGCGGTTTGGCTGCTCCTTATTTTAATTCTTATAATCGTATTTCTTGTAAAAAAAGACGACTTTGCGGCCAACCTCAAGTCCACAAATTTTTTTGAGCGCGTCGTAGGAACAACCCCGGAGTTCATTCAAAATTATGAAGCAAAGAAAAAAGAAGGCAAGTCCAACGGCTTGCTGGACGTTGACGTGGCGCCTGTTCCGGGCCAAAAGGAAACGCAGGAGCCGGGCACGTTTGATTTGGACGAGCTCAACGCCGAGCAGGAAGCCGCGCAAGAAAGCGCCGCCGACAGTTCCGGCGACAACGCGCGGGAGCCCGTAAAAGAAACGGCCAAAGAAGAGGCCAAGGAAGAAAGCGCAAAGCCCGCGACGCCGCCGGAAAAGCCCAAGCCGACGGCCACGACAAGCGCCAAATTGTTCTTTGCCCAAGTGGACGCGGACGGAAACGTCAACCGAAAGAGCGTTGTCCGCCAAATCCCCAAAAGCGACTCGCCGCTTACCGACACAATCAAGGCTCTTTTGGCCGGCCCGACCGACTCCGAAAAATGCATGACCCTCATTCCCCAGGGAACGCGGCTTTTGGGCGCCAGCGTCCGCGGAGGAATCGCAGCCCTAAACTTTAGCGAGGAATTTGAATTTAACGAGATTGGCGCGGACGGCTACCGGGCGCAGCTTATGCAGGTTGTCTTTACCGCCACGGAATTTGCCACGGTGGAAAGCGTGCAATTTTTAATAGAAGGCCAGCGCAAAGACTACATCGGCAGCGGCGAAGACGTCTGGATGTGGATTGGCAGCCCCTACACAAGAAGCTCGTTTAAGTAAAACACAAAGGCATTTAACAACAATTACGGCCGCTGAGTAGAATAAAAACACGCGAGGAAGCGGGGCGGCTGGCGGAACCACTCATTTTGCCCCTGCCGCGCCAGCGGCAAACGTAAATAGTTACAAGGGGCAAAATGCGTGGAGCGACGCTAGCTAGCGGTTTCGCCCAGACGCAACCGCGACCGGAAGTGTTTTTTTCTTTCGTGCCACTTGACATAATTTCTTTTTTCCGTTAAAATGCCTTTACTGTTTGGGGGTGTAGCTCACCTGGCTAGAGCGCTTGCATGGCATGCAAGAGGTAGTCGGTTCAAGTCCGATCATCTCCACTCAAAGACGACGGCGTTGAAAAACGCCGTTTTTTTTTGTAAAATTGGCAAAATGAAAAAAACGTCCGTCTTGGCATTTTTGGTTTCCGCGCTTTTTCTTTCTTCCGCGTTTGCAAAAATAGAAACGCTGCCAATAGACCAACGCCCCAAACAATACATTCAGCTTGGCTACGGCCGCACAGTGGATAGGGGAATAAACCGCAACAAGAATTACGGCTTTGCGCAATACAATTTTGAATGGCAGCCTTTTGGCGGCTTTGCGGGCTTTCAATCCGACTCAAAAATTTTTGACTTGACATTGCGGACGACATACCTTCCTTTTGCGGGCTATCACCAAAACGGCGTTTGGCGCTTTGGCGCTTCGACCGCCTACCACATGCAGCGCTCGCTTGACTCTTACCGCGAACACGACATTTTGTGGGAAATAGAAGCTCGCTGGATTTCGACGAGCGGACTTACATTCGTCGGCCGAACCGGATATTCACTGCGGGTCACTACATTCGACGCGATAAAAAATTTTTGCATGACGGACGGCGACATTGTGGCTTACGCGGAAGTTGACAAGGTTTGGAAAAACGGAATGGAACTTTTCACCTCGCTTGGAAGCTACAACCTTTACCGTTATCCTCTTTTCTTTTGCCCGCAGTGGACTTTTGGCGCGGCTTACAACATAAAGGAAGTTGTCCGAGTGGGCGCGTCTCTTGAAGTTGGAATGACTGACTTTTACGCTTCTGTCGCGTATTTCAATCATATAATGGCGAAGGTTGACGTGAGGATTTGCTTTTGAAAAAGAATTTTTTTGCGGCGGCAGTTTTTGTTCTCTCCTTGATTTTGGCCTCGTGCAATTACGGCCTTCCGATTTTTTTATACGCGGAAACCGGAGTGGAGGAACGAGCTGTGGCCGCTGTGACGCTTGACGGCGACAACCTTCCGCAAGTGGGGAACGCGGGCAAATACAGCTTTGTCGTTTTGACCGACAGCCATTTTGGAAGCGGAAAGGTTAAGCGCAGGGAAGACGCGTTCCTAAAAAAATTTGAGGAACTGTTGCAGAGCGAAGATCCATCCTTGCGCCCGCGCTTTATTGTGAACCTTGGCGACACTCTTGACGGCGGCCATTCCAAAGAAGCGGACTTGTTCAATGCCGTCGCCGCCCGCTGGATTGAAACAGCAAAAAAAGCGCTTGGCGTCGGCGACTACAAGGTGTATTCAATTTTGGGAAATCACGACCTTTACAACGACGGTTGGGATGTTTGGAAAAATAAAATATATCCATATACGTCTTGCTATAAATTCACTTTGGACGCGGGCGGCTCCAATCCTTTTGACTTTTTTTTCTTGGACACCGGCAACGGAACTTTGGGCGGCCCGCAACTTGAAGATTTGGAGCGCTCTTTGCAAGCGTCGCTGCAGCCAAAAATAATTTTCATGCATTACCCGGTTTACGCCGGCGGGCTTTTTTATTTTGCCATTGACGACGTTGAGGAGCGCGCGCGTTTGATTTCGGATTTTGCCAAGAACAACGTCAAATATATTTTTGAAGGCCACTATCATCCAAACACAGATTTTGACTTTGGCCCTTTTAAGGAAGCGGACGTAGGCTCGTATTTGGAAAAAAGCGTCTTTGGCCTTGTGACGGTGGACGAGACATCGGGCAGCGTACAGTTTGTGAGGATGGGGTACTAGAGTTCCGCTATAACTCTTGAATATTTTTTTCATAACAAGTAAAATAAGTTATGACTTTTGACAAAACAATAAACAGTTATGTAGATAAAAAAATTTTAGGCGCCATTTCTGAATTTGTGGAAGGAAAAAATTTCGTAGCGGCGGCTGACACAATCGCGCTTGAGTTTGGCGCGGAAAAAAATCTTTTTTCAAAAGAAGCCGCCGACTTTGAGCAAAAGCTAATCTCAAGCTTTCAAAAAAACCTTTCGCTCTTGGCGCAAAAAACTTGGATAGAAAAGTCTGACGCGGAACTAAAGGAAAACGTTCTTTACAAACTGAACGAATACAGCGACGCAGTTTCAAAAGGCCAGTGGAACGCCTCATACCCGGCGCTCTTGCAAATCGTGGGCGACGTGGTTTACTTGATGTTCGGAAACCAATCCAAGGGCGAAGACTTTGAGGAATACGCTCTCCGCATCGATCCGGAATTTGGAATTTTCTGGCTTTACGTGAACAGCCTTCCAAAAGAACAGAATTGGGAAAAAGACAAGGCGCGCGTCGCCATGCTTTTGGGAATGTTCTTCTTGGCCAACTACTAAGGCGCGCCTATGGACCTAGAACAAATTTGCGCGGGCCTTAAAAGCGCCGCCTCCATTCTTGCCCTTCAAAACGAAAGCCAAAAAAACGCCGCGCTAAAAAGTGTGATTGATTCGCTCAACAAAAACCGCGCCGCAATACTTTCCGCAAACAAAATCGACGTCGACAAGGCCCGCCAAAACGGAACCAGCGAGCCGCTCATCGACCGCCTGGCGCTTAACGACGCGCGGCTCGACTCGATTTGCCAAGGCGTTCAAATCGTAATCGACCGCGAAGACCCAATCGGAAAAATCGAAGGCGGCTGGCAAAGCCCCACAGGCCTTCAAATAAAAAAAATCCGCGTTCCCCTTGGAGTTGTCGGCATCATTTACGAAAGCCGCCCCAACGTGACCGTGGACGCTTTTTGCCTTGCCTACAAAAGCGGAAACGCGATTTTGCTTAGAGGCTCTTCCGCCGCGCTTGAATCCAACAAAGCGATTTGCGCCGCGATAAAAGAAGGCCTTGCCGCTTGCCCTGACGGAGTTCCCGCCGCGGTCGAATTGTCGCAAAGCCAAGACCACGCGGACGTTGACCAAATCCTCAACGCGCGCGGCTTGATAGACGTGGTTCTTCCCAGAGGCGGAAAAAAACTGATTCAAAGCGTTGTGCAAAACGCGCGCGTTCCCGTAATCGAAACCGGAAGCGGAGTCTGCCACCTTTACGTTGACGACGAAGGCGACTTGGACATGGCGCTCAACATCGCGGAGAACGCAAAGATTCAACGCCCCGGAGTTTGCAACGCCATAGAGGCGATTTTGGTCAACCAGAACATAATGGAAAAATTTCTTCCGCGTTTGGAAGAACGCTTTGCCGGCCGCGTCGCGCTCCACGCCGACGAGCGCTGCCTTGCAATTTTATCAAAAGCCGCGCAAAAAAGCGGGCGCGCTGGATGCGTCGTTCCTGCGACGGAAGAAGATTACGGAACTGAATTTTTGGATTACGATTGCGTCGTAAAATGCGTCAAAGACGTTGACGACGCCATACAATACATCAACGCCCACAACACCAAGCACAGCGAATCGATTGTCACCAACAACCGAGCGCGCGCCCGCGCCTTTCAAAATAAAATCGACGCGGCCTGCGTTTACGTCAACGCCTCAACGCGCTTTACCGACGGCTTTGAATTTGGCTTTGGCGCGGAGTTGGGAATCAGCACGCAAAAGCTGCACGTCCGCGGCCCGATGGGCTTGGAAGCGCTGACCACCGTAAAATATTTGATTGACGGCGACGGCCAGATTAGAGGCTAGCGCAAAACTATGCCTTGCAAAAATACTGCGGCGCTTTTGAAGGCGCTTGCGGACAAATACGAAACTCCGGATTTTTTAACTGACGACCCCAGCCAATTCATGCATCGCTTTGCCGATCCTGTTGACCAAGAGCTTTTTGCCTTTGTCGCGGCTCAGCTGGCCTTTGGAAAAAGGGAACTTTTTATCGCCAAGCTGAACAAGCTCTATGACGCGGTGATGGATTGCAAGCCTAAAACTGCGCGAGCGGAAAGCGAAGGAAAGCTCAAAACTGCGGGCGCGGCAAAAAGCGTTGGCAAGCCTAAAACGTGCGGCGCCTCGTTCGCCGGTTGGCTTGCGAGCGGCGGCCATCAAAAATTTTTTCCAAAGAGCCAAAAAAAATTCTATCGATTTTTTTCTTACGCCGACATGAACGCTTTATGCGGCCGCCTTGCGCAAATTGTGGAGGAACACGGCTCGCTCGGCGCCGCCGTCCGCGCGCGTTATGGGCAGGAAATCGTTTGCAAGCCTAAGACTGCCGGCGGCGCGCGTTGTGGGGTGGCCAAAAGTTCCGGCAATGCCAAAAACGAAGGCACGACTAAAAGCGAAGGAGCCGCGCCTCTTGGGCTTGCGACCGCTTCCGGCATTGCGACCGTTCCGCCAGAACTGCGTTTGGTGGCCGCGCTGATAAGCCTATTTCCGGGCGTAAAATGCGTTTCGCAAAACCCAAAAGGCGCTTGCAAAAAGCTGCACATGTTTTTGCGCTGGATGGTCCGGCGCGGCTCGCCGGTTGACTTGGGCTTGTGGGATTGGGCCAGCGCCGCCGATTTGCTAATGCCGCTGGACACGCACGTTTTGCAAGAAAGCGCGCGGCTAGGCTTGATAGCGCCAAACGCGGCGGCCAGCGCCAAGACCGCGATTGAGCTGACAAAAAAAATGGCGCAAGTTTTTGCCGGCGACCCCACGCGCGCCGACTACGCGCTTTTTGGGCTGGGCGTGGACGGAAGAGAAAAGCGCTGAAAGTTGCAAAAATCTCTTGCAGGGAAAATGACATAAAAATGGCGGCTGTCCTAAAACTTTATGCTGTAGATGCTGAAACAAGTTCAGCATGACAGTTCTGATTGGACAGCCGCCTGATTTAATTTAACTTGCGCTTATGTGTTGGCGCTTATTGCTGCTGTGTAAAAGTTCCGCCAAATTCTCCGTCTAGAAAATTTGCCGTCAAATCTGGAAAGTTGTTTTCCGATTCGTAGGTCACAGTGATTGTTCCCAAGGTGTCAATTGTAAATGTCGCGCCTGTTTCTGTTTTGCTTGTGGTGTAGCTGAATGATTGCGACGCCGGCGTGTATGTCCAAACGCCGGTGGGCGCCAACATGGTCACACTGGTTGTCGCCGTATCGGAAATGTTAATCGCGTTTTCTGATATTGAAGACACTTTGTAATTTGTGGTTCCTGTAATGTCTGGCCCTAGTGTATAATAATTTGTGGAATAGCGCAATTTGTAGTTAGAGCTTGTTGACAATTGCACATTGTAGACGCCAAAAATTTCGTTTAAGTTTTTGTCTTTTGGAACTCTTGAGTCTTGCGCCATTTTTAATGTTTGGCCGGAAAGTTCATACGCCATGATTGTACAAAGTTTTGCTCTCCTTGTTTTTTCTTCCAATTTTGCCGCTTTGTATTTTTCTAGCACTTCATTGGAAACTTCCGTGGCTCCGGTATTGTCCGAATAACCGTATTGATTGAAAAATATGCCGCGATTACTGTTTATTAATTGCGTGTCGTCGGTATCATATATTTTTTTCACAAAGGCGACAAATTCCGCGTCGTTTGAAAAAGCGTCCGGCTCGATTGTTCTAACGCCGTTTTTTACGTGCGCTTTGTAGTGGCCTTCCGCGGAGGGCTTTAGAAACAATAGCCTTTTTTCTTTGTTGTAAGAGTACTCGTAGTTGTAAACAAATTCTGTGGCGGGCGGTATCGTTAATGCTCCTGGAATGTTAAAATCAACCAGTCGTGTGAACGTACATTTTTGCGCGTCAAATTTGCATGTATATGTTTGTGTTGAGTCTTTTTTGATGAATGTTTTTCCTTCGAATATGTTCGCCTCGGCGGAAGCGCCGCCTGATCCGCCGGTATTGTCGCCGTTGGGCGCTCCGCTTGTTCCGCCGTTGGTAGTTGTCGTAACAAGTGACGGAAGCGCGGCGCCGCCGTCAGAGCAAGACGCCAAGATTCCAATTGCCGCTGTTGTCGCAAGCAGAACGGCGAAAATTTTTGCAGTTTTTTTCATAAAAGCCTCCAAATGTTGGTTAGTAATTTTCTCCAATAGAAAATATAGAATTCTCTAAATGAAAAGTATAATTTCTCTAATCGAATATGTCAAGGCTCGCTAATAGCGATATTATTTTGAGCATGGAGCCAAGCGAAATAAAAAAAGTTTTTACCGCTAACATCAAAAAATACCGGACGCTGAACGGCATGACGCAAATGGAGCTGGCGATTGCGGCCGATTTGTCCGTGGGCTTTTTGTGCGACTTGGAAAGCGGCAAGAAATGGGGAACTCTGGAAACTATGGCAAAATTGGCCAAGGCTCTGCGCATAAAGCCGTATCAATTGCTGCTGCCAGAAGAGGAAAAAAACGACTCCGTTCAACTGCATGAAGATTTGGCGGAACTTTCGCAAGGCCTAAAAAGCGCGGTTGACGCTCAAATTGAATCTCTTTTGCAAAAATACGCGGAATAGACACACCACAATTTTCCTTGACAACTCCCATACATTGTATTACAATATCCATACAATACACGACATTGTAGGAGATTTGTATGGCGACACTTAGCATTAGAACGACGGATGAAACAAAATATTCTTTTGAGGGCTTTTGCGAATCGCTGGGGCTTACGGTCTCGGCGGCGGTTAATATGTTCATGAGAGTGTCGCTGCGTGAAAATCGCATTCCTCTTCCGCTGCCCATGCAGAGGCTGGAAAACTTACAAAGCATGATTTGTCCGAGGTAATCTGACATGGACAAATTATGGACAGATGAAGCGTGGGAAGATTTATTGTCTTTTCAATCCGACAAGAAAACCTTAAAAAAGATAAACGCCCTCTTAAAGGACATAGACCGCGGAGAGTATGATGGAATCGGAAAGCCGGAGCCATTAAAAGACGATTTGTCCGGTTACTGGAGCCGAAGAATTGACGATTACAACCGCATTGTATATAGAATAGTGGAAACTGCTGGAAAAAAGCATGTTGAGATTATTCAATGCGGAACCCATTACCACAAATAACCCATTTCCTTGTCTTGTATTTATCTGCTGTATCAAAATGACCCACCTATGTAAAAATTCTGACCCAGGTTTTGGGAAATTTTGACCCATTTTGCCGGCCTGCGTTTTGGTCTTGCAATTTTTTTTCCGGCCTACGCTATGGTCTTGCCGCATTTTTCCGCCATTGGCTCATGTTCCGCCAGCAAAAAGAATATTTTTTGGCCGCTTTTAGGTCTTGCGAGCAATTTTTGTGATGGCTTTCAACCAATTCCTTTCAAAAATCCCCAAATTCCGCAAAAATTCCTAAACTTGGCGCGATTCTTGCTATACTATACGGTGAAAGGAGCCTTGAGGCTTCTAAAACTTAATTAAAAACGCGGCCGCCTGTAACGGCGCGAAGGAGTTTATTATGAACGAACTTTCACTTTTCAACTCGCTTTTTGACAACGCGTTTGACTGCGGAATGCCGGATTTGGCATGGAAAACAGCCCGCCTGCCAAAGGTAGACGTTAAGGAAAACAAGGACTGCTACTGCCTGCAAATGGATTTGCCGGGCGCCACAGAAAAAGACGTTGACATCGAGATTGACCACGGCGTTATGACAATCAGCTCTGTCAAGACAGCCGAGAAGGAAGAAAAGAACGAAAAGAAAGAGGAAGGCAAGTGGCTTATCCGCGAGCGCGTTCAGAGCCAGTTTGCCCGCCGCTTCACTTTGCCGGACGACGTTGACGAGACAAAAGTCACCGCCAGCTTTAAGAACGGCGTGCTGAACGTCACGATGTCCCGCAAGGCTCTCCCCGAGCCCAAGAAGATTGCGATTGAAGTTGCATAAGGGCGGTCAAGGCGCGCTTCGCTTAAAGCCTTGACTCGCCCATTTTGCGGGTGTTTGGCAAGCATACACCCGCAATAATCCGCTCGCAATTGTAAGCTTGGATTAAAAGCGGACAAAAAGGGCGGGAGCCGTGCGGAGCGCGTAAGCGCGACTGCAAAACCATAAGAGGCCTCATTCCAAATGAATGAGACGCAGAAAAAAAGAGACGGAAGGACCCGTCAGCGAAGCGGTTTGGCCGTAGGCGTCAAGCCGCAAGCGAAGGACGGGAGGCTCCGTCTCTTTTTTTCTACTCATCCCTTACAATTGCATCGTCCGCGATGATGTCGCGGTTTTTCCAAGCCAAAAAGGCGATGGCCGCTCCTGCAAGAATAAGGGCGGCGCCGCCAACGCGGATAATCGTAAAGCCCGCCGAGCTTGGCAAGAAGAACAAAATCAAGGCCAAGAGAATCGTCGAGACAATTTCTATCACATAGCGCTTTACAGGAAATCCGTCTTTATGCAATGTCATTGTGATTGGAATTTCCACAAGCGCCGCCGCCAAAGAATAAAAGGCAAAGATATAGACCAAGGTCTGCCAGGCGAATTGAGCCACGCGCAGGGGAATGACCACGCACAAAAGGCCGATTACGATTCCCACGGCTCCGCGAACGTAGCATTGCAGCTTGAACGTTCGGTCAACGCTTAATGGCGCCACTGCGGCCAATGTCCAGCCGCCGCTCAAAATGGCGAAAATTCCCAAGACAATGACTAAAACCTGCACGACAGGTTCCGCCGCCAAAAGCATCATCAGGCCCACGATGGCCGTCATAATTCCCAAAAAATAGTTTGAATTGTTCATTCTTCCATTGTATCACTCTTTGCGTGATTTTGCTAGAAAAATTTTGGCGGCCGTGGTATAATAAAAAAAATGCGCGGGGAGGTCTTATGGCGGAACGCTCTTGGTTTGAAAACGAATCATTTTGGAAAAATTACGGGCCGATTATGTTTGACGCGCCAAAGTGGGCTGAGGCTCCGGGCGTGGCCGAAGCGGTTTGCAAAATCGCGGGCCTTTCAAAAGGAGCGAGCGTTTTGGACGCGGGCTGCGGTCCGGGAAGAATCAGCATCGAGCTTGCCTTGCGCGGCCTTAAAGTCACGGGCGTGGACTTGATTCAGTCCGAACTGGACGCGGCCAAGGAAAGCGCCGCCGACGAGGGCGTCAAGATTGAATGGATAAAGGACGACCTGCGGACGTTCACCAGCAAGAAAAAGTTTGACGCGGCGATAAACCTTTACACTTCGTTCGGCTACTGTGACACGATAGAAGAGGACATCCAAATTTTGCGCCGCATTGCCGACTGCGTTAAGGACGGCGGCTTTTTTATCTTGGAATGTACAAGCCGCGAAACCGCGATTAAGTTTTGGACCGAGGGCGAATGGTTTGAGCGCGCCGGCATGACGGTTCTCACGCAGTTCAGCGTTGAAGGCGCGTGGGAGGGCTTGCGCTCCAAGTGGATTTTGCTTGGCAAGGACGGCGGCCGCATCGAGCACGAATACGTCCAGCGCCTCTACAGCGCGGTGGAACTCAAGCGCCTGATTTTGGCCAGCGGGTTCACCAGCGCGGAAGTATACGGCGGATTCAATTTTGAGCCGTATAATCATAATATGCAAACAATGGTGATTGTGGCTAGGAAATAGGTCGTCTGACCTATAACGCCGCCGTTTCGCTAGTGGTAATGTTCTTCATTCCCACTAAAATTCTTTAAAGGCGCTAGAATTCCTTCCCCAAATTCACTATAATATTCATCGCTTTTTATAAAAAAGTAAGGAATATTATATGAAAAAAATCATCGTTTTTGCGGCCGCGCTCGCGGCTTTGGCTTTGTTCTGTTCTTGCCAAAAGAAAGACAAAAAAATTAAGATTGGCGTAATTCAATTGGTTGAGCATCCCGCCTTGGACAAAAACTATCAGGGCTTTGTTGACGGACTCAAGAACGCCGGTTTTGTTGACGGACAGCAAATTGAAATTGACTATCAGAACGCGCAGGGCGAGCAGGCCAACTGCGTGACCATCGCGCAAAAATTGGTCAACGACCAGAGCGACTTGATTTTTGCCATCGCCACTCCCGCCGCGCAAGCCGTGGCCAACATGACGAGCGAGATTCCGATTTTGGTTTCTTCCGTAACCGACCCCAAGACAGCGCAGTTGGTCGAGTCAAACGAAAAGCCCGGTACCAATGTTTCGGGCACTTCCGACTTGACTCCTTGCGCCGCGCAAATCGCTTTGCTCAAGCGCTTGGTTCCTTCCGCAAAAAAAGTCGCCATTCTCTTTTGCTCAAGCGAAGAGAACTCCCGCTTCCAGGCCAACCTTGCCGAAGCCGCTTGCAAAAAAGAAGGCCTTGACTTTGTTGAAGCCACAGTCTCCAACACAAACGAAGTTCAGCAAGTGGTCCAAAGTTTGGTCGGAAAAGTTGACGCAATTTACGCTCCCACTGACAACATGATCGCCTCGTCGTTCGCGACTGTAGCGCTTGTCACAACTCCCAACAAGATTCCGGTGATTTGCGGCGAAGAAGGAATGGTTTCTGGCGGCGGCCTGGCCACTTACGGAATCAACTACTACGAGCTTGGCTTGCAGACAGCCAAGATGGCCGTCGATATTTTGGAAAACGGAAAAAAGCCAGCCGACATGCCGATTCAGTATTTGGAAAAGTGCGACTTTAGCTACAACAAGGAAGTCGCTGAAGAGTTGGGAATCGAGATTCCCGCTGATTTGGTAAAGTAAGTTTTGTCAAGGCGTTTTTGTCAACGTTCTTGAATCATTACCATTACGGATAAATTTTTGGTTGTTAATCCGTAGTGGCAGGAGGAATAATATGCCGCCACTTGTAGCGTCGATGATTGGAGCCGCCAGCCAGGGAATCCTTTGGGGAATCATGGCGCTTGGCGTTTACATCACATTTAAAATTTTGGACTTTGCCGACATGACCGTTGACGGTTCCTTCGCTTTGGGCGGCTGTTCTTGCGCCATTTTAATCGCTGGCGGAATGAATCCTCTGCTCGCGCTTTTGGTCGCGATTTTTGCGGGAATGCTTGCCGGCGCGATTACGGGGCTCCTCCACACTAAATTGAACATTCCCGGAATCCTTGCCGGAATTTTGATGCAGCTTGCGCTTTACTCAATCAATTTGCGCGTTTTGGGCGGACCCAACAAGCCGCTTTCGCGCGCCGGAAAAACAATAATGAATTACATCAGCGACATTTTTGGCTTGTCGCAAAGGTTCAAGGGCATGGCTCCCACTTGGTCAAGCCTTGTGGCCGGCCTTGTCTTTGCCGCCGCGCTCATCATCGCGCTTTACTGGTTTTTTGGAACCGAGATCGGAAGCTCCATTCGCGCCACGGGCAACAACGCCCGCATGAGCCGCGCGCAGGGAATCAACACCGACAACATGAAATTGCTGGCGCTTATGATAAGCAACGGCCTTGTCGCTTTGAGCGGCGGTTTGGTGATGCAGCAGCAGCGCTTTGGCGATGTTAGCATGGGAATCGGAACAATCGTCATCGGCCTTGCTTCCATCATCATCGGCGAAGTTTTCTTTGGCCAGAAATTTTCGTTCTGGGTGCAACTTTTGGGCGTTGTGATTGGCTCGGTCATATACCGTTTGATAATCGCCCTTGTTTTGCAAATGGGAATGAAGACGCAGGACATGAAACTGTTCAGCGCGATTATCGTGGCGTTCGCGCTTTCTCTACCCGTATTGAAGAAGAAATTCAAGAGAGGAAAACAGAATGCTTGAGGTTCGGCACGTTTCAAAAACTTTCAATCCTGGTCAAATCACAGAGCGACGGGCGCTCAAGGACGTGAGCCTTACGCTTAACGACGGAGACTTTGTGACGGTTATCGGCGGAAACGGCGCCGGAAAGTCCACGCTTCTAAACCTTATCGCCGGAGTCCACTCTTGCGACGCCGGTTCGATTTTGCTTGACGGAAACGACCTTACCCACATAAAGGAACACAAGCGCGCAAAGTATTTGGGCCGCGTTTTTCAAGACCCGATGCTTGGAACTTGTTCCAACATGCAAATAGAAGAAAACTTGGCGCTTGCCTACAGGCGCGGAAGACAGCGCACCTTGGCTTGGGGAATCACCCAAAAAGAGCGCGGCTTGTTCAAGGAGGCGCTGGCCAAATTGGAATTGGGCTTGGAAGACCGCATGACCGCGAAGGTCGGCCTTTTGAGCGGCGGTCAGCGCCAGGCTTTGACGCTTTTGATGGCCGTTTTGCAAAAACCCCAGCTTCTTTTGCTTGACGAGCACACCGCCGCGCTCGATCCCAAGACCGCCAAAAAAGTTTTGGAATTGACAGAATTTTTTGTCCAGCGCGACAAGCTCACAACCTTTATGGTGACGCACAACATGCGCGACGCGATTCGCTACGGAAACCGCTTGATAATGATGCTAGACGGCCATATTGTTTACGAAGTTGGCGGCGAGGAAAAGAAAAAGCTTGAGGTCAAGGACTTGCTTGAGCGCTTTAGCGTTCATCAGGGCGAAGACACTTTAAGCGACAAAATGCTTTTGTCCTAGGCGTTTTTTGCCGACAATAAAAGCATGAAGAAGTCTCTTTTATTTTTGGCTTTAGCATTTGGTTTTTTGGCGGGCGGAGCGTTCGCCGCTAACAGCGTGACGCTTTACAAGAACAGCGCGGTGGCGTCTTATTACGCCGACAAGTACCACGGCCGCAAAACTTCCAACGGCGAAACATTCAATATGTACGACATGACCGCCGCGCACAAAACCCTTCCTTTTAACACAAAAGTAAAAGTGACCAACCTTTCCAACGGAAAGTCTGTCGTCGTCCGCATCAACGACCGCGGCCCCTTTGTCAAAGGCCGCGAAATCGATTTGTCAAAAGGGGCCGCCGTCAAAATTGGAATGATAAAAAGCGGAACGGCAAAAGTGAGCCTGGAGATTGTCGGCGGACCGGACGGCGCGGCGAGCGGCTTGCAAGGCCAAAAGGCCGACGGCAACGGCGCGAAAGGCCAAAAGGCGGGCGCCTTCGCAAAAAACGCCGCTTCCTCTGACTGCGACCGCTGGAACATACAGCTGGGCGCCTTTTCTTCCAAAAAGAACGCTTCTATTTTTGCCGCAGACGCGCAGGCCGCGGGAATAAAAAATCTCGCTTACCAAACGACAAAGAGCGGAGTTGTCCGCGTCATCATAAAAGACTTGCCGACAGAAAAAGTTCAGCCTATGTTGAACGCGCTTGAAAAAAAAGGCTATAAGGATTACCTTGTCCGCGAACGCCGCGACTAGGATTTGTTGTAAGACAAAAACTGCCGCCGCATTTTTGGTGTCTCTATGAATAAAAGCTCGATAAAATTTCTCGCCTCGTGCGGCCTGGTGTTGACCGCGGCCATTTGGGGCTTTGCCTTTGTAATCGTAAAAGACTCTCTTGACTACATCGGGCCTGTTTGGATGATGGCCTTTAGATTTTCCATCGCCGCCGTTGCGCTGTCGCTTGCATTTTTTAAAAAGCTAAAGACTCTCGGACGGCGCCTGGTGGGCCGCGGGGCGTTTACGGGCTTTTTTCTGTTCGCCGCTTATGCCGTTCAAACGATTGGCTGCAAATACACAACGGCTGGAAAAAACGCTTTTTTGACAACCCTTTATGTAATTTTGATTCCGTTTTTCGCGTGGCCTGTGTTCCATAAAAAGCCAAGGGCGGCGGCTTTGCTTGCGGCGCTTATGTCTTTGTGCGGAATCGGAATGTTGGCGCTAAAAAAGTCTGACGGCGTTTTGTCGATGAACATTGGCGACGCGCTGACCTTGGCGTGCGGCGTGTTCTTCGCGCTGCACATTGTTTTTACAAGTTTGTTCAACCGCGACGACGACCCGATTTTGCTGACCGTCTTGCAGTTCTTTTTTGCGGCGATTTTTTCTTGGACCTTGGCGCCGATTTACGACGGAGCGATTCCCGCCGCGCAATTGTCTAGCGCGCGCGTTCTTTGCTCCGTTTTGTATTTGGGAATTTTCAGCACGCTTGTGGCCTTTGTTTTGCAAAATGTTTGCCTTAAGTACATGGAGTCGTCGCTTGCGTCTTTGTTCTTGTCGCTGGAATCAGTCTTTGGCGTTTTGTTTGGCGCGATGTTTTTGCGCGAGCGCCTTACGCCGATAATGATTTTGGGCTGCGCCTTGATTTTTGCCGCGATTACGATTTCAAATTTAAGCGACCGAAATTAGCGCGGCGCTTTCTGGGTTTGCAATCGTTTGCGATAGCGCTAGACAAGAGTTCAGTTTTTATAGTATAATGCGAACATGCAATGAGGCAGAACTGGGTTTCCAGCTCTGCCTTTTTTTATGCGGTTCGGCATTGCGTTCGTTCCGCAAAAATTCTCACTCTATTAAGGAGGCTCAAATATGATTGAGACAATTACAAAAATCAACGACTCGGTAAATTCCGTCGTTTGGGGAACCTTTGGCATCGCGCTTTTGTTCGCGGCCGGCCTTGTGATGACCATTGTCAACAAGGGCTTTCAATTCACGCATATTCCGCACTGGCTTAAAAAGACGCTCGGCGCGATTGTCAGGGACAAAAAAATAACGGCGCACACAGCCAAGGAAAACAAGGCGATTTCTCAATTCCAAAGTTTGTGCACGGCCCTTGCCGCGACAATCGGAACTGGAAACATCGTCGGCGTCGCCACCGCCATAATTCTTGGCGGACCCGGCGCGATTTTTTGGATGTGGGTGATGGCGATTTTTGGAATGATGACAAACTATTCCGAAAACGTTCTTGGCATTTACTTCCGACGAAAGGGCGCGAACGGCGACTGGCGCGGCGGCGCTATGTATTACCTTAAGGACGGCTTTGGCGGCTACAAGGGAATGAAGTGGCTTGGAACAATCCTTGCGATTTTGTTCAGTCTCTTTTGCCTTGTGGCGAGTTTTGGAATCGGAAACATGAGCCAAGTCAATTCCATCGCCGGCAACATGGAAGCGGCTTTCAATGTTCCTACTTGGGTGTGCGGAGTGGCGCTTGTAATCATCGCTTCAATTATAATTTTGGGCGGCCTTAAAAGAGTCGCGTCGGTTACGGAAAAGCTTGTTCCCTTTATGGCGATAATTTATGTCATCGGCGCCTTGGTGATTTTCTTCACCCACATAACTTCCGTTCCCGAAGTGTTCGCCGCAATCTTCAAGGGAGCCTTTGCCGCAAAGTCCGCCACTGGAGGCGTTGTCGGCTACGGCTTGCAAAAGGCGATCACTTGGGGCTTTAAGCGCGGAGCCTTTTCAAACGAGGCGGGCTTGGGTTCTTCGGTAATGGTGCACTCATCGTCCAACGTGAAGGAGCCGGTACGCCAAGGCATGTGGGGAATCTTTGAAGTTTTTGCCGACACGATTGTCGTTTGCTCTTTGACGGCCTTCGCCGTTCTTTCGACGGGCCTTGTGGATTTGGAAACAGGAAAAATGATTTCGCAAAACGCGGGCTCCGGCCTTGTCGGCGAGGCCTTCGCCACAGTATTTGGCGGCTTTGGACCAAAGTTCATCGCGATCGCTATTTTGCTTTTCGCTTTTTCAACTGTTCTTGGATGGAGCCATTACGGCGCCACGGCTTGGCAATACTTGTTTGGCGAAAAAACGCAGCTCATTTACAAGACGGCCTTTGTCGTGATGATTTTCTTTGGCTCAACGATGAGCCTTTCGCTCGCGTGGGATTTGTCCGACACCTTCAACGGCCTTATGATGATTCCAAACTTGATCGGCGTTCTTTCGCTTAGCCCCCTTGTCGCGAAAATCACAAAGAACTACGTTGACAGAAAACTTGACGGAAAGGACATCGAGCCGATGCTTTCCGCCTTCCCCGAGTATCAAAAGGAAGAGTCCGCGGAAGTCAAGGCCGGCGCGGAGTAAGCGCAAAAAAAATAAAGAAAATGCGGCTCCCAGTTGCGGACGGCATCTCGCCGCTTTTCTTTTTCACTTACCGTTACGGGGTGGCAAGGCAACCGGGCTGGAAGCAATTAAAACGCGTAGGGAGAAGGCGGACGGCCGCTCACTTTGCGGCTGACAATTTCGCGAAGCGAAATTGATGTAAATGTACATCTTACTTAACAGCCGCAACCGTGAGTAAGGCCGTTCGATTCTCCCGAGAGCGTTTTGTTTTTCTTATGATTTTGGTTGTCTTTCCAACTTCCCTCGACAAAGGGAGCGATTTTTGCTAACATCGCCTTATGAATCATTGTCCTGTTTTGCAATTCAAGTCGTTGGCCGAAGCCTTGGTGACGCTGTTTGGAAAGTCTGTCGCGATACAGCGGACTGACCGCGTGATGGGCGGAGACATAAACAAGTCTTACGCCCTGACGCTCAATACCGGCGACACGATTTTTATGAAGGCCAACGAAAAGGAAAAGGCCGCGTCCTTCACCGCGGAGGCGGCCGGCCTTTTTGCGATAGCGCAGACAGGAACGATAAGGACGCCAAAAATTCTTTGCGCGGGAACTGACGACGGCGAGGAAGTCGGCTACAGTTTTTTGCTGATGGAATACATCAATAGCGGCGAACGAAGGGCCGACTACTGGGAAACGTTGGCGCGGGAACTTGCCGCCATGCACCAGGCGGACGCGAGCGCGTTTGTAGAGCGCGACGGAACGGAAGGAACGGCCAAAAACGATGGAGGCGCCGCCGGTACGTCCAACAATTTTGGCTTTTACGAGGACAACTTTATCGGCGCGCGCCCGCAAGACAATGCGCCTTCGGCGACATGGATAGAGTTTTTTCGCGACAAAAGGCTCGCGCCGCAATTTAAGGCGGCGGACTCCTATCTGACAAGCGCCGACCGTTCCCGCGTGACAAAATTGCTTGACCATTTGGACGACTTTTTGATCGAGCCCAAAAAGCCAAGTCTTGTTCATGGCGACCTTTGGAGCGGGAACGTTATGGCCGGCCCGGACGGAAAGGCAATGCTCATAGATCCCGCCGCCTACGTTGGGCACGCGGAGGCCGACCTTGCGATGACGGAATTGTTCGGGGGATTCGCGACGGCCTTTTACCAAGCCTACCGGGAGGCCAATCCTCTTGAGCCGGGTTACGAAAAGCGCCGCGACATTTACAACCTTTACCAGCTTTTAAATCATTTGAATCTTTTTGGCCAGAGTTACCTCGGCGCGGTTTTAAGCATAGTCGACGAATATGTGGGCTAGGCCGGCGCTTTTTGGTCAGTAACCAGTCTCCGCCGCGCTTAAGTGTTCCTCCTAGAACGCCGATAATATATCGACAAGGAGCGCTTTATGGCAAAGGCAAAGAAACTCAATTGGTACAACAAGCTTTCATTTAAATTTTCCGCGTTGTTTTTTGTGTTCACTCTGACAATTATCATCATAAGCGGCTTTGTGATTTTTTTGGTGCAAAGAAAGTCGTTTGAGGAACAAAGCATTGTTTCTATGAAACATATCGGAACCATGCTTCGCGACCAAATTGCCGACGACGGCGAAACCTTTTGGGAATACCAAAACTACATTTTGGAAAACAGCAAAAAGATACACATTCCCTATGACTTTGACGCCGAATTTGTCGATCGTAAAAAAGAGGAATTTGACACGGCCTTTGCCGCCGCTTATCCGGGAAAAGTTTTTAGGCATGACGTAAAATTCCCCGAACTTGGCGAAAAGATGAAAAAACTTTTCTGCACATACTACCACGCCAAGTGGTTCTTGTACTTTGAAAAAATGCGCGAATGGTACGACGCGCCCTACATTTACTACGTTCTTCCAAAAGAAAACAAGAGCAACGTCATTTACATTTTTGACACCGAGCGCACATACGAGGGCGACGAAAACTACAACCGTTTGCACTTGTGCGACAACTTCGCGGAAGACTACGACGAGATGCCATTTTTGTTCGACACTTGGGAAGCAGGACAAATGCTTGACGGCATGGACGCTTTTGACAACGAGTACGGTCGCACGTATTCCTACTACATTCCCCTTTACATAGGCGACGTAAAAACCGGCTTGGTTTGCATCGACATGGACATCAATTACGTCGACAGCAACATCATGCGCAATGTCTTTGAGCTTGCGGGCGTAAGCTCCTTGGTCATGGTCATCGGAATTTTGTTCCTCTCTGTTTTCATCAACAGCAAGTATGTGCGAAAGCTCAGCCGCCTCAGCAGCATCGTCGGAACTTACAGTGAATACAAGGACGCGGAGATCGCGCAGTCAATCACAAGCAAAAAAATCGGCAATGACGAAATCGGAATGTTGGAAAACCAAATCGCCAACATGATGACGGAACTTGACGATTACATGCGCAATTTGCGTAAAAAAGAAAAGGAGCTTGTCGAGTCGATCGAAGAGTCCATCCACGACGCGCTCACAGGCATACGAAACAAAAAGGCTTACGACATGGAAGTTAAGAAAGTTACGGACGCGATCGCCGCCGGAAACTTTAACTACGGCATCGCGATGATAGACATGAACTTCCTAAAAATGATAAACGACAACTACGGCCACGAATGCGGAAACTACGCCATTAAAAAACTCTGCCGCCTTATTTGTTTGACGTTTGAGCATTCGCCGGTTTTCCGCGTTGGCGGCGACGAGTTTGTCGTTCTTTTGCAAAACTATGACTTTGAGCATATAGTCCAAGTGGAATATAAGTTCAACGAGGCTTTGGCGCGCCTTAACTTTGACACTGACCTTAAAGATTGGGAGCGCGTGTCGGCGGCCATTGGTTGCGCGGTGTACGACCCCAAGACAGACAATTCCATTCAAGATACTTTTGAGCGCGCCGACAAGGCGATGTACGAAAGAAAGAAAGCGATGAAGGCTCTTAGAAAGAACTAATCTTCCCTAATGCCTTTCATTTGTTTTTTGCGCAAATACATTTTTTGGTCGGCGCGGCGGAACACGTCTTCAACATTCGTGTCTTTTGAAATGTCAAAAAGCGCGATGCCTATGGCGGCGGATATTTGTTCCCAAGGCTTTAAAAGTTTTTCATTGGAAATGCTTTCTATTTGATAGTTGAATTCATTGGCAAGCGCGTCCGCGTTTTTGTAGTCTTCATTTTTTAAGATGGTTACAAATTCGTCGCCGCCAATTCTAAAGACCGGCGAATGTTTGAATACATGGCAAATTACATAGCATAATTTTTTGATGGCGATGTTTCCTTTTTCGTGGCCGTAAGTGTCGTTCATGCGCTTTAAGAAATTCAAGTCAATCATGGCCTATCCAAAATCAGTTTGGCCGTTGGCAATGTCGGAGTCAAGGCGGCGAGCCTCGCTGTCATAAGCGGTCTTGTTGCGAACGCCGGTCAACGTGTCTTTGTTTGCCAGCGCGTTCATGGCGTCGGCCAAAAGTTTTGTGTCCTTGAGCTCCTTCTTTGTCGAGAGCAAGTTGTTCATGTAATTTTTAAGTTCCAAAATCAAGTCGGCGAATTGTATAGAAAGCGACGTTATTTCATTTCTGCCTTTGACAGTTTCTTTGATTTTTAGCGCGATTGCGGAGTCTTTTTGATCCATGTATTCCCGCATTTGCGATTCAAGGATTACGATTTTTTGTATGTAAAGCTTGTTCACGATAAACATCATGATCGCGATGCAAAGAATAAGGCCCAGCGCGATGGCTCCCGAAATTTTTAGCGAAGTCAAAAGAATCACTTTGTTCACCGACGCCACTTCTATTTCAGTTCCGATGAGGCCAAGTTTTTTTCCATTTATGATTAGCGGCGTGTAGTAGGCGTAAGTGTGGCCCCATTCGTTGTCCCAAATTTCAAAATCGTTTTGGCGCTCGCCGGTAAACCAAGAGCGCCATTGAACTTTGTATTTTTCTGGCGGGTCGTAGTATTCGTCGCCAAGATAAAGGTAGTCGCCTTTTTTCGCCTTTTGGCCAGCCGCGTCTTTTGGCGTGCGCTCTCCGTCTATCATGTACACCATATGGTAGATGTCTTCTTTGGGAACGAGGTAATAAGTGTACGGAAGGTTGAACGTCTTGCGAGCGTTTTCAAATGTCAAAATCCAGTATTCGTGAATGTAAACAAAGTAGGCCATTTTGGCTTCGTTCGAAAAAGAGTCAAAGTCAAATTTTTTTCCGTCGTTGTCCAAACGCGGCGGCTGTTGCGCCAAAAGGCTTTCGTATTTTCTTTGCGCCGTAATGTATTCGTTAAAGTCGTAGGGGATGTTTGCCTCGGCAAAATGTTTCATGTAATAATCTTGGTAGGTGGAAAAATCTTCGCCTGACTCTTGGATGAGGCGCTCAAGATAGTCTCCGATGCTGCGGATATCGTCAACCTTTTGCGCCTTGTATTCCTTCATTTGAACTGCGTATATTGTGACGGCGCTAAGGACAAGGGTGATGAGAGTGAAGATTCCAAAAATAAACGCGAATTTAAACAAAATTCCGTCGGTCTTTGAGCGCTTTGTTCTTGCGGTTTCCATAGCCTATAATTATATCATAGTATTGCCGATAAATTCAACAGAGGAATTTTATGAAGGGACGATTTTTGTTTGCCGCGCTTTTTGGACTTTGCAATTTTTATTGCGGAATTCTTTTTGCCGCCGAGACGCAGTTTGTTTACTCCGGGAGCCAAAATTATTCTTTGGTGGAACGGACGGACTTGCGCCGTTATGACAACGGAAAGTACGTAGGCCTTATGAGCCGCGAGGCGCGTTCTTTTATTGTCTGCGAGAACGGCGTTTACGACGGAGATTTTTTTGTAAGCCAGGACACCGTTCGCAACCAAAAAATTGTCGTAAACGGAATTCACGNNCGCTCACAATGATAGAAGACAACGGCTATCCCAGCTTTAGAAGCTTTCCGACCTTTCCGCAAAAGAAAATCCAGCAAGGCCAGTCATGGCAAGCCCGTGCCGTCCGCTCGATGGATCCCCTTAGCAAGGGAAAGCCGACCCGCGTTCCGATTTACGTTGAATACACTTACTTGCGCGACGAAGTTTTTAGCGGCCAAGAAGTTTACGTTTTGAGCGCGCGTTGGGCCACCCGCTACGGTTATTCCGAAGTTGACCCCAACGGCGACCCTGACTTGCTGCGCGCCAACGGTTCCAACAACGCAACGATGTACATCCGCAAAGCCGATTGCGCCGCGCTTGTCATTCGCGACAGCGTTGACGAACTGTACGAATTTTCCGACGGAAGCAAGGTCGCCTTTAAGGGAACGATTAGCTTGTTCACGGAATATCCGCCCGCAATCGACAGGACAAAACTTTTGCCCGTCATAAACCGCGTCGCAGCCGCCGACACAAAAGCAGGCGGAACTGTGGCAAGCGCGCAAGGCGGCGCTTCCGGCAAGCAAAAAAGTTCCGGGGCAACTGGCGGCGGCGAGGACCGGCCTCCGCTAAACGAAAGCAAGTGGCTGGAAAAAGTCCGCGTTGTGGGAACGTCGGGCGGCGCCGGAGAGTCTTCCGTAAAAATCAAGGAGACCGCTGGCGGCATAATGCTCACGCTGGAAAACCTTCACTTTAAGCCTGACAGCGCCCAGCTCTTGCCTGGCGAGGCCGCGCTCTTGGACAAAATCGCCGCGATCCTAAAAGAGACCGGCCAAAACAAACTTCTTGTAAACGGCCACACCGCCAGCGTCGGAAACCCCAGCGGCGAGATGGCGCTATCCGTTGAGCGCGCAAAAGAAGTCGCCGCCCAGCTTTCCAAGCGCGGAATCGCGGCGGACAAATTCATTTGCCGCGGAAGCGGAAGCAAATATCCCGTCGCCGACAATTCCACCAAAGAAGGCATGGCCCAAAACCGCCGCGTCGAGATTACGATATTGGAGTAGGAATTCTTCGCAAGCTGACGCTCCTATCTCCTAATCACCGGCGCTCCCTCGGCGTAATTTCCGTAGCGGGACATAAACTCCTCGTATTCTTCTTGCTCGGTAATCCAAATGATGATGCTCACTTCCCGGACACCGAGATTTTTGTAGGCCTGAAGGCGGGTGTTTCCATCGTTCATTTCAAAACCATGCTCGACATAGTGGGCGATTAGCGGCGGCATGTCGGGGTCTTTTTTAATTGAATCCTCCAACGCCGCTACGTGAATCGGCCACCAGTCCTTGTCGATTTTATATTTCATGCCTTCTTCGGGACCAGTGTTGCGCTCGAACAAATCGGTTGGCATTTTTATTGGGCCGATGTAATAGCGTTCAAAAAGCTTGAGACCGTCCGAAAAGGGAATATTGCTTTTTTCAGCATCGTGAAGATAGGCATGGATCCATTCGTCAATTTTATTTTCTTTTGCATAGCTTAAAGCCGAAGAAAGCGTCTTGTTGTAGTTCAGCATAACGTACTCCTTCTGATTCCTTTTTGCAAGATATGCCCTGTAGCCCGATGATTCACCCCAGGCCTTTTTTTCATTTTTGGCCGGAATGTAAATCGTTTCGCCGCTGACATACCGCTGAATCTGCTTCAAAAGATTTTCTGGAAAAATGTCCTGCGCATTTCTGTAATTCATAATGTCCTCATTTTTTTTCAAAGCGCTTTGTGATTGTATAATATATGATTTGGGAACGCTTGTATATGTTGAGAATGTATGGAAACAATGTTTACATATAGCAAAAACGCGGGAAATGTAGTAGAATAAAATACATGATTAAAAACCGACCATTGTCTTTTGTCGTGATCGCGGCTGTTTACGCTTTTTGCCACAGTAATCGTTTTTGTGTTCAGCGTGATTTTTGGGAACGCTTCAGTCTACGACCCTTACTGGAGCGTCCAGCCGCCGGTCATTTTGCTTGTCGCTTTGGCGCGGCGGGGAGGAAGCCCCTTTGCCTGGATTTTGTTCGCGGCCGTTTTGTTTTGGGGAATCCGCCTTACGGCAAACTGGAGCTATAACTTTAAAAGCTTTGAATACCAAGATTGGCGATATGTGATGCTAAAGGAAAAGACCGGCGTTTTTTATCCGCTGATAAACTTTTTGGGAATCCATCTTTTTCCGACGCTTGTGGTTTACCTTTGCGTCCTGCCCGCCGTTACCTTGATTCACGAGGGGGCGGCATTCAAGCCGATTTGCGCGGTCGTTTTGTTTCTGGCGTTTGCCGCTCCAACCTTGCAGGGAATCGCGGACATACAAATGCATCGCTTTAGAAAGCGCGGAACGGGAGGCTTTTGCCGCGATGGCCTGTGGAAGCGCTCGCGCCACCCAAACTACGCCTGCGAAATCTTGATGTGGTGGAGCGTGGGCCTTGCAAGCTTTTTCGCGTTGGACATGCGCATTTACTTGCTTGCCGGAGCCGTTGCCAACACCGCGCTCTTTTTGTTCGTGAGCGTTCCGATGGCGGACAAGCGGCAGTCTCGCAAGCCCGGCTTTGAAGAATACAAAAAGCAGACAAGGCCGCTTTTTTAGAACTTGCGGCGACGTCCCTCTGAGTCGGTTTTTTGGGGCGGTCTGCGAATCGCGATGCCGCCGGCATAAGACGGAACAAATAAAAAACGGGGGTAAAAAAAGCGAAAAATTTAAAATAAAACAAAATGTTATGATTGGCGAAAAAACGATTTTTCCTTGCTTTATTCCAATACCTATAATATAATGAATAAAAGTGATTTTTAAAAGCGCTAAGAACAATTTTTTAAAACAGTTAGTGATTGTCATCTCCATCTTTTTGCTCGC
Organism: uncultured Spirochaetaceae bacterium; assembly: GCA_902792795.1. Taxonomy (GTDB): domain Bacteria; phylum Spirochaetota; class Spirochaetia; order Treponematales; family Treponemataceae; genus Treponema_D. The sequence continues at coordinate 114,176 of CADBBB010000002.1, forward strand.
GGTCAACGGCGTGTTGGGCGTTTTGCTGACAAGCCAGTCAAAGAACATGCTGCAAACCCACATGCGCGAAAGAATGTTGGACATTTCAAAAAGCGCGGCCGCTCTTCTTGACGGCGACGAATTGGAAAAGCTCCAAAAAGAAGACGAGGGAACTGAGCCATACCAAAAGGCATTGAATGTCCTCCGTTCTTTCCAAGAGCAAGTGGAGCTAAAATACATTTACGGAATCCGCGACATGGGCGATAAAAAATTTATCTTTACTATTGACCCGACTGTGGAAGACCCAGGCGAGTTTGGCGAGCCTATAGAATACACCGACGCGCTTTATGAAGCCAGCCTTGGAAACCCTTCCGTTGACAAAGAGCCTTACACAGACCGCTGGGGCCGCTTTTACAGCGCTTACAGTCCTGTCCTAAATTCCGCCGGAAAAGTGGCGGGCATCGTCGCGGTTGACATAGACGCGAATTGGTACGAAGAGCAGTTGCGGCGGAACGTATACACGACGATTATAGTTTGCGCGCTTTCGCTTATGGGCGGAGGGGCGATTGTCCTTTTGGTGATGGCAAAAGTCCGCAAGCGCTTTTTTTCCATCAACGAGGAAATGGAGCGGCTTGGCAAAGATGTCGAGGACCTTGCTTCGGAACTTAGGCTCGCTTCGGGAACAAGCCACTACAACGCGGGCGCGATGGATTTGTCTCCCAAGCGCTACGACGGTTTTGAGCTTTTGGAGCGCAAGCTCAAATTTATGCGCGGCGAGTTAAAGCAGTATATTTCCGACGCTCACGAAATGGCATACGCCGACACGCTCACCGGGCTTGGAAACAGGAACGCTTACATCGAGGCCATCAACCGCATTGACGCGCGGATCGTTGGCGGAACGGCAAAGTTTTCGCTCGCGGTTTTTGACATCAACGGACTTAAAAAGGCCAACGACAAATTTGGCCATGAGTTTGGCGATTTGATGATTAAGACAGTGTCCGAAATTTTAAAGAAATATGTTGAGGAAGCCAAGCTTTACAGAATTGGCGGCGACGAGTTCGTTGCGATTGCGGAAAATTCCTCAAAGCGCTTTTTTGAAAAGCCATTTGATTTGATAAATCAAGAGCTGGCGGCGCGCGGGAACATTTTGCGCGGTGGAGAAAACCAAGCGCCTTTGGCCATATCCAAGGGCGCGGCCTTTTTTGACAAAGAATCCGACAGGCAGTACAAAGCCGTGTTCCGCCGGGCGGACGGCGCGATGTACGCCGACAAGACCGCCTGGTATGAAAAAAACGGCGACTTTTTAAAGTAGGCGTCCGCCCGTATTTACGCAAGCAAGACCCTAATCGTTGGCGGCGGATTCCAGCCATTCCAAAAATTCTTCCTGCGTCTTTGTCCACTCAACGTCCACCACAGAATTTTTTAGAATGATGAATTCGGTGAGGCCGTATTCAACTCCGTTGTCCGCCCAGTCGTAAGTGTAGCCAAGGCGCGTCCACGGATACGCGGAATCAACGTAAGACCAGATGATGTTTCCGTTGAACCATTCGCTTATGTCTTGGCTCACGTTTTTTGTCAAAAGCTTTTGCGGGTCGATTTGCTTTGTTATGTCCGTCTCATAGGCGGGGCGGCGCAAGTCGGCGGGGCTAACCCAAAGCGCGGTGACGCACTTGTAGCTTTTGTTGTAGGGCATTCCGACAAGCTGGTTAAAGCGCAGGGGCCAGTCGGCGACCTTGTCTTTGTCCGCGCGTTCCGAAAACCACTTTATGATTTCTTTGTCGGTAATGGTCCACACCACGCCGTACTTGCAGGTGAAAGGCTGGTCCGCGACATAGCTTTCGGGGTAATTGTTGAAGTTTAGCATGAGGACTTTGTCTTTTGTTTGGTTGAACGTCACAAGGCCGGAATCAGGCGCGACGCAAACAAGCGGCTGTACTTCGTCGGGCTCGGCAAAGGCCGCGTCGCGAACAGCTGACGTATAAATGTCGGCGAGCGTTTTTTGGCTTTGTCTCGCGCGAGCGGCTTTGGGCGGGCGGATATTTCGTCCACTAGCAAAAGCGCCCAAAATGCAGTAGAATGGAGGCAAATGAAACGCGATATAAAAAGTCTAAAAGTCCTTGCCGCTCTGGCTCTTTTTTTTGCGCCCCTTTTTTTGGCCGCTTGCGGTTCCGGCGGAGCGAAGGCCTTTTACGATTACAAAGAATTTCCTTTGGAGCGGAACGGAATCGCGCTGCATTTGGATTGCGTCCAGCTTGCCAAAAAAAGTTCCGCCAAAAGCGACAAAGACCAAAAGAACATATTGCTTGTTCACGGCGTGACATACTCCTCCCACGAATTTGACATTGACTACAAGGACTACAGCCTTGTCAAAAAGTTGGCGCGCGAGGGCTGGGCGGTTTGGCGCTTGGACATAGCGGGCTTTGGCCGCTCGCAGGAAGTTTCCGACGGCTTTATGCCGGATTCCGACTACGCCGCGCTGGACATAAACGCCGCCGTCCAAAAAATCGTGGAGTTGACGGACCAGGATAAAATCGACATCCTTGGCTGGTCTTGGGGAACGGTTACGGTAAGCCGCTTTGCCGCCGCCCACAGCGAGCATATCAACAAGCTTGTTTTGTACGCGCCGATAATGAGCGGCCTTGGCGAGACCAAAGTTAAGGAAGCCTTCCACCACAACACATGGGAACACGCGGCGGACGACTTCCAACGGAACAAAGCCGGCGCCTTTGACTATTCGATTGCCGAGCGCGAGTTGATAGAAATCTGGTGCTCCAGCTGCTGGCGTTACGACAAAGAGAGCAGCCCCAACGGCGGCCGGCGCGACATTTGCGTTCCCCAGGCAAAAGAGCTGATTGACTTGGCAAAAATACAAAATCCAACGCTTGTGATTTGCGGCGACAAAGACCCTTACTTAAATTACAAGCTGGTAAAAAAGTCGCTCAAGAACTTGCCCAAGGGCTCAGGCCTTGAAATAATAAAAGGCGGCTCGCACGTCGTTTTTGTGGAAGCCCCGTATTACCGCGACTTTCAAAAACGCCTTTTAAAATTTTTGGAGAAATGAAAAATGTACACGCGCGAAATTACGCCGGCCCCAGAAAAATTGATTCAAAACGGAAAGCCGGTTTTTGGAACATTCGACACCCTTCCCAAAAAGCTTGACATAAAGGGCGTTACCACGCCTTACGCGGGAATTCCGTATCCGCCGATTTTGTCCCGTCTAAGAATCCGAGCGCGCGCGGTTTACGTTTTTAGCGTCGGCGACTACGTTGGCGTGGTCCAGTTTTTTGACAACAAAATTTTGAATATGGCCGAGTTCGCGCTGTGGAACACCAAGCGGGGAACCAAATATGTTTACCGAAAATTTTTGGGCGTCCGCCGCAAGATGATTCCGACAAAATTGGGCGCGGGCCGTTGCTCCACTAGAACGCCTGGAAGGCGCATCCGCTTTTCGTGGAACCATCAAAGCGGCCGCTTGCTTTTGGCGGTCAACGTTCGCGGCTTTAGCCACAGGCCGGAGATAAAAATTTTTTCGCAAGGAAACTTTAACGACGCGGCCTCAAAGGAAATAGTTTCGGTAAAGCCCGCTCCGACGACGCGCCGCTGCTCGGCCACCTGGTACGCATCCGTTCCGATAACGACAAAGTTTGAAGTTAAGGGCGTTGAAAAAGTCGCCGCCGAAAGCGCCAAGGGAAACAGCCTGCTTTTTGTCAACCGCGCCTACTACAAGTTTGTCACGCGCGGCGAGTCGATCACCGCAAGCGGCGTGATTGACGGAAAGAACGTTTCGCTGCGCCTTTCCACCACAAGCCTTGACGCTCCCAACACCAGCCGGCACAACGACAACGCGCTTTTTGTGGACGGCTCGTTCACTCCGCTTCCGCCCGTATGCATAACGCACCCATTTGGAATCGCAAAAGACTGGAACGCGCAAGACTACGAAAGCATGGTGGACTTGTCCTTTGTTCCGCAAAACTCATATTCGCGCAAGGCCAACTTTATTTTGGTCAACGCCAGCTACGACACCGTCTTTGGCTTTTTAAACGGAAGCGTCCTCCGCGGCGACGGAAGCAAAATCGAGCTGCACGACTTTCCCGCCGTCGCGCAAATCAGCAGAATACGGCTGTAAGATGCCAGAAATCTTAATCGGAACAAGCGGCTACGACTACCCAGAATGGCGCGGCGTCTTTTATCCAGCCGAATTAAAGCGAGCCGATTTTTTGCCATACTACGCCACAAGGTTCAACGCGCTGGAGCTTAAC
>CADBBB010000003.1 GCA_902792795.1 uncultured Spirochaetaceae bacterium
ACGGCATAGCAAGCATCGACGACCCCAACATCGGAATCGTAGACTTGCCCGACGAGCGCTTGGACTTTTTGGCCAGCGTTTTCGAGCCTAAAAAGAAAACTCCGGCCACCGTAAAATTCGTTGACATCGCCGGCCTCATAAAGGGAGCGTCGCAAGGCGAAGGCCTTGGAAACCAGTTCCTGGCCAACATCCGCGAGACAAGCGTAATCGCGCACGTAGTCCGCTGCTTTGACGACCCCGACATCATGCACGTCCGCGACGACGCCAAGGTTGAGGCCGCCGTCGATCCCGAAAGCGACATTCTCACAATCAACATGGAATTGGCCTTGGCCGACTTGGACACAATCGCCAAGCGACAGGAAAAAGTCACCAAGTCAATCCGCGCCCTTGGAAAGGACGAAGAAAAAAAATTGGCCCCTTGGACTAGCGGCGTGGCGAAAATCAAGCCCTTGCTCCAAAACGGAACTCCCGCGCGCACGGCCGACCTCACCGACGACGAAAAGCTGGCCCTCTACGACATGCACCTTTTGACGCTTAAGCCCACGCTTTACGTTTGCAACGTCGACGAAGAATCGATCGCAGAAGGAACAAACAAGTATGTCGAAGTCGTAAAGAAAATCGCGGCCGACGAAGGAAGCCAAGTCGTCGTCATTTGCGGAAAGTTCGAGGCGGAACTTAGCGACATAAAGGAAGAAGCCGACCGCAAGGAATTTATGGACGCCGTCGGACTCAAGGAATCGGGCCTCAACGTTTTGGCGCGCCAGACCTACAAACTTATGGGCTTGGCCACCTTCTTTACCGGCGGTCCCGACGAGTGCCGAGCCTGGACGATTCACGCGGGAGACACCGCTCCCAAGGCGGCCGGCGTAATCCACACCGACTTTGAAAAAGGCTTCATCAAGGCCGAGGCCTACACGATTGACGACCTTCGCCAATACGGAACCGAAGCCAAAATCAAGGAAGCCGGAAAGTACCGCCAAGAAGGAAAAGACTACATCGTAAAGGACGGAGACGTTTTGTTCTTTAAGTTCAACGTTTAAGTTGAACGGAACGCGGGCGCAAAAATGGCGGAATCGTTTTTTAAAAAATTCTTGAACAAAATCAAAGCCTCAAAAAGCTCCTCGCCCGAAAGCCTAAAGGCCGCCGAAGAGTCGATGCTCAACATCATCAACGCCTTTGGCGCGCTTGACCAAAAGGCCAAGAACTTGGAGGAAAAATTTCCAGAGCAGGAAAAATTGATCCACCAATATTTTTCGGACGCGAAGAAAATCGAGCCGAGCGTCTCCGTCCGCGCCGGAAAATTCGAGCAAGCCTTGCAGCAGCAAATAACAAAAGTCAGCTCTTGCATCGACAAAATTTTAGTTGACGGAGACGAGCGCAAATTGGACGAGGAATTAAAATTGCTTGGCCGATACGTTCGCGTTCGGACAAACGCCGATTCGGAAGAAGGCGATGAGTAACGACTTTGCGCTTTGCCCGGAATGCGGCTCAAAAAAAATCCAGTTCGTTCAAAATAAAAAATGGACTTGCCCAGACTGCGGCTTTGACCTTTACTGCAACGTCGCCGCCGCCGTCGGCCTTATAATTTGCTCGCCTGGCAATGACGTTTTGTTCGAAACGCGCGCCAAGGAACCGCGCAAAGGCTTTTTGGCCTTGCCCGGCGGCTTTTGCAACCCCGACGAGCCGGCCGAAGACGCCGCGCGACGGGAATGCATGGAAGAAATCGGCTTCAATATCGACGGCGCGCGGATAAAATACGTTGCAAGCTTTCCCAACACTTATCCTTACAAAAACTTTGTTTACAAAACTTGCGACTTGTTCTTTGAGGCGCGCCTTTCGCAAGAAGAAGCGGACGGCCTTCTTCAAAACTTGGCCGCCGACGCAAAGGAAGTGAGCGGCGTAGAGTTTCGCAAGGTTCAAAGCCAAGCGGACATCGACAGTTTGCCGCTGGCCTTTGACTCGGCAAAGAAAGCGCTAAAAGTTTGGATTGACCAAAATGCCGCCGCAAAAATCGGTTGAAAGACCAAAACTTCGGGCGGAACGCTATATCATAAGGAGTACCAAAAATGGAAACAAAAACAATCGTTCAATTGGCGTGCCTCGCGGCGACGACGGCCTTTTATTCAATCATGCTCTTCACCCAAAAGGCGCGCCGAGCCAAGGTTTTAGAAAAGGCCGGCGACTGCCTTTACGAGCTGACCAAGCCCGCCAAGTCCAAGACCATGATGACGCTTTTTGCCATTCCGTGCGCGCTGGCCTTTGCCTTTTTGGTTGACTACGGCGCCTACTTTTTTATTTTGGTTTGCGCGATTTGCGCGCTGGCCGTTTTCATCGTTTGCAAGGAAGACGCTTGCGCCGCCAACACCGGCATTTACAAAAACGCCCTCATCGCCGGCGGTTCCTACATCGAGTGGAGCAAAATCAAGGAAGTTAAGGAAGGCCAGTATTTGGAAATCATCCTTGTCGACGGAAAGAAAATCACAATTCAAACCGCCAGTGCAGATGAAAATAAAATAGTATTGCAAGCATTGGAAAAAGCGCGCGCTTGATGCCCATGCGCCGAAGGCGCAAACGTCAATAATTTCCACTTACGCAACAAGTGGGTGAACGGCAAAAGCCGTTTCACCCACTTGACAATGCGCGTAAAAACTGATATAGTATCAAAACATTATGGAGTCTTACCCAAGTGGTAAGGGACAGGTCTGCAAAACCTCTATGCAGCGGTTCGATTCCGCTAGACTCCTTTAAGGCTTGCCGAAAGGCAAGCCTTTTTTTTCCCGGAGCGTCTTGGCAAAGCCGGCTCCGTTAAAATATTTGAGGCTGCCCTTGCGGGCAGCCTCGCTTTTTTACAAAAATCCAATTATGAAAAATTATGAAAGCATTGACAATTATGAAGATTTATGAAAGAATATAGCAATTATGAAAATATTTCGCGGAGACTGGAAACGATGACAAAAACAAACCCTTTCACTTTGACTTTTGGAAAATCTCCAAACAAAATCATTTCGCGCTACGAATACGCAAGCGAAACAATTGACACATTCCAATCCAAAACCCCAATCAGCCACGCCTACCTCATTGAAGGAGTCCGCGGAAGTGGTAAAACAGTTTTAATGACGACCATAGAAAAGCAATTGGCGCAAGAAAAAAACTGGATAATCATCGACTTAAATTCAACGCAGGATTTGCTTACAGACTTTGCGATGAGGCTAGTGGATTCATGCAAAAATTTAACGGATATCCTAAAAAAAGGATTCAATTTTTCCGTTGCGGGATTTAGCGTTGGTTTGAACGGAGAAGAACAAAACCGAAATAATGTTAGCGTCATCTGTGAACTTCTTGATAAATTAAAGAAAAAGAACAAAAAAATTTTGATTACGATTGATGAAGTTATAAACGGCGACAACATGAAACACTTCGCAAGCGAATTTCAAATACTTCTGCGTAAAGACTATCCAATTTTTCTCATCATGACTGGACTTTACGAAAACATCTATGCGATTCAGAACGACCCAGCGCTTACCTTTTTGCTACGAACTCCAAAAATACAACTCGAACCTCTAAGCCTTTCCCAAATCGCAAAAACATATCAAAACGTATTTAAGACCAACATAGAAATGTCAAAAAAACTTGCAAAAACGACAAAAGGCTATGCTTTTGCATTCCAAGCACTAGGTCTATTATACTACGATTACAAAGACTCGCTCTCACTTGAAAAAATCATTTCAAAGTTTGATGACCTGCTTGATGATTTTGTGTACAGAAAAATTTGGCAGGGCCTTTCAGAAAATGACCAAAAAGTGATCCTAGCAATAACAGATTCAAAATCGCAAGTCAGCGCAGTCTGTAAAAAACTAGGAATGACAAGTTCGACCTTCTCAAAATATCGCGAACGTCTTTTAAATCGCGGCATCATCCAAGCTCCGCAACATGGATATGTAGAAATCATTCTGCCAAGATTTGCGGAATTGGCGAAATATTATGCAGAATAAAATTCGTTTCACCATTTTTTCAAATATTTTTTCATTCTCCGTATGAGTCCAAAAATGCCTTTTGACTTTCATATTCAAACACAAGAAACTTACCGTCATTGTAAACTTCCGTTCCTGATTCAAAAACTTTGTTCTTGATTGAATTTTTATAAATATCCATAGGAAGCATCAAAAAAGTTTTCCCTACATGAGCCTTTCTGTAGTAGCGAATTGGAATCAATCTGTCGCCTTCAGCAAACTTTTTTACGATTCTATCAGAATTGAAATCCAGGCCATCCAACTCATTCAACCATTTGCTTTCTTTAGGAACAATTGCCACCTCTATTTTTCCATTGGTATAATATGTAATTACACTCGCATAATCGCTAATGCTGTAACCAAAACTGTAATCTTCGTCTTTCAAAACTTTTTCATTCAAGAAATTCATAACGGGATATAAATCTTTATTTGGATCCCTGCTAAGATAATCTTGCGTTGAAATAAATGATGAAGCGAAAATGCAAAGGGCAAAAGCTGTTCCAACAAAATATCGCCGCACCGCTCCCAAACTAAAAGTGTCAATAAAAATAATTACGCACGGAATCATATACACAAGAATTGGTATATAATAACGATCGTTAAACTCTATGTGGTAGAAAATAAAAGAATTAAACGCAATTGTGAAAATTGTAAAAAACAAAAAGAATTTTCTTTCGATTAAAAGATTCAGTTTCAACGCTTTTAATGCATTTGCGGCAAAAACAATGAGAGCGAAATAAACGCAAAAGTTTATCAAACCACCTGGCGTGAACAATGCGACATGTTCCTGATATCCAAACGCGCGCAAAATTGAAGAAAACAGACCTAAAAGACTTTCATCTCCAAAATAATTGAACGGCTCTCTATTCCAATCCGTAACATAATAAAACGGCATAATGCAAACGCTGTTGAACGCATATCCCAACCCGCTCCATAACAGGCCGGCAAGGGCAACTCTTACAGGCTTGCAATCCCAAAAGAGTTTTTTTAGTTCTTCAAGCGATATATTTTTTTCATTGTTTTCCCGCTTGAAAAATAAAAGCGCCGCAACAACCGCAAGAGGAAACTGGTAATTCAAAATATATCGAATTGTCGAAAGTCCGCTTATAAAGGAAAGTACATAAAACAAAATCATTGATTTCTTTTGATTCTTTGCCGTCCCATCTAAAATGGAGATAAAAACAGAAAGTGTTGCGAACGCCATGACAATATGCGGAATATAATAGTTACCCCATCCAATCGCGAAAAAATTAAGCGTGGACCAAGGACAAGAAAGCAAAGAGGCGCCAAGCAATTTTAGCCAAGTCTTTTTTACATTCAGTTTTGAAATCAAAACCCAACCAGACCAAAACAAAATACAGCAAGAAAACAACGACGTTAAAGCGCGAACAACATCCCAACTTTCTATGAAAAGAAATAAAGGAGCTGAAATGAGTTGTGTATTCAAAAAACGAATTTCCGTTGAATACCGCCAACCTCTCGGAACAAACGATTTTTCATACACACATTCTTTTGCCAACAAAGTTTCCGACGCCAAATCTGAATTCATAAACTTATGCATTGAAACAAAAACTGTGTATGTTACTAAAAACGCCACACAAACAACCATGCATGTCAAATAAAAAACCTTAAAACTGTCTGAATGTTTATGAAAAAAAATGACATTAAAGAATATTGCGGTAAAAACAGGAATCAAAATAATAGACTGCAAAGTCGAAGACCATGCATCTAAAGAAAAATCTCTATGAAAAACAATTTCGGAAAAAAATTTATATAGCAACGGAATAATTTTTTCCGACAAAGCGATTAAAACCGAACCAAATATCAGAAAAAAAGCTGTAGCAAAAAAGAATACAATCTCCGTCCGTTTTGAAAAGAATTCTTTACCATTCCCGAGTTGTTCCATTATTCTTATCCTCCGTTCTTTCGCTTATGATATATCTAGGCCGTCGTTTGACTTCCATATAAATCTTTCCGACATACTCGCCGATGACGCCAATAGAAACAAGTTGTATTCCGCCCAAAAACGCAATTATGCTCGTCATGCTCGCCCATCCCGCAACTGTTTTTCCTAATAACTGGACTATCACAGACCATAGCACAGCTACAAAACTAAAGACGGCTACAAGCAACCCTAACGTTACTATTAAGTGCAATGGCCTGACGCTTAAAGATGTGATTCCATTCCACGCTAGCGCTACCATTTTGCTTAACGGATAATGGCTTTTCCCCGCGATACGCTCATGCCGTTCGTAATAAACAATATCGCTCTTAAATCCAACAAGCGGAAACATTCCACGTAAAAATAAATTGACTTCGGTAAAGCCAGCAAATTCTTTTAAAACGCGGCTGGAAACAAGCCTATAATCCGCATGGTTGTAAATTGTTTCGACTCCTAGCGTCGCTAGAAGTTTATAAAAACACTGTGCCGTTCCTCGCTTAAAAAAGGAATCAGTTTTCCGAGCCGAACGAACTCCATATACAATTTCTACGCCCAAAACATACTTATCAATCATTTGATCAACGGCGCAAATATCATCCTGACCGTCACAATCAAGAGATATTGTTATGTCACATTTATCTTTAGCTTCCATCAAACCTGCAAGCAAAGCGGATTGGTGTCCCATATTTCTGCTTAAAGAAATTCCAATGCAATTGATATTTTCTTTTGAAAACTCTTGAATTATCTGCCAAGTCTTGTCTCTTGAACCGTCGTTAACGAATAGAATACGGCTTTTTACACTTATCTTTTTTTCGTAAACCAAGTCATTGATTTTTTTTATAAAAATTGGAATCGTCTCAAGTAAAACTTTTTCTTCGTTAAAACAGGGAACAACAATATATAAAATGGGTTTCATTCTTTCCTCTCATGTCCAAAAACCAGCTGGCGTTGCCCAAGATAATTCAGAATTGTATACAAACAAATTCCACAAAATAAAGCAATATTTCCGCATTGTTTTTCCGAGAACCTTGAAGAAAGAAGCAAGAAAATCACTTTTTTTGAAAGACCATAAGCAATAAAATAACAAAGCAAAAGATTTAAGATAAACAAAAATATTTGTAAAAAACTACATTCATTATTATGAAAAGTAAAATGCTTGTTTAAAAAGAAACTTAGCGCGCCGCCAGCAATGTAATTGCAAACCGAAGAAATCCAATACAAAAGCCCAAAACAATTGTATAGTAAAAACATAATTCCGCCTCCGACAAGCGTGTTTACAATTCCAATGAAAAGAAATTTAAAAAATTTATGCCATTCAGACCACATAAAATACACTTGCCTTCTTATTCTTATAACTGATAGCGTGTTTTTACTATCAATTGCACTATAGCGCATTAACTATCAAAAAAGCAAGTATTAAATGATAAAAAGATATCAAAATTGATAGTTATGGAAAACGAGCCTTCAAAACTTGAAAAAACAGTAATTGACAACATTAGAAGAATTAGGCAAGGAAAAGGAATTTCGCAATTGCGGCTTTCGATTTTTTGCGGAACATCGGCCAGCTACATAGGCCTTATGGAAACTTATAAAAACATTCCTAAACTTTCCACAATTGAACGCATTGCCGAAGCTCTTAACGTTTCTGTAATTGACTTGTTCGAAAATTACGACGCAAAAAAATCCGCAAAAAAAGCCGTTCAGATAAAGGAAGACAGAAAAGAGATCGAACGCAAAGAAAAAAATCGCGCCCGTCTAAAAAAAGAAACGCTTGCAAAAATCGGCGACAATCTTGACGCGATTTTACAAATGCTATAACCTGCCCTTCCCTCATAAAAAAAAGCTGCCCTTGCGGGCAGCCTCCTTCAATCAACTTTTATAAATGGAGAAAAGTCTTACTTTACGTCAACGCCCTTGAATGTTATTGTCGGGTTGTGAGTCTCTTGATAATACTTGTGGTAAATCTCAATGTTCAAGTCGGGCGTGCCGGAAATGGGCTTTATGAATTTGTACGAACGGTTTTTGGCGGCGCAATCGAACGAGATTACGGCTCCGTTTGTCATGTCGTAGTGCTGCTGGAAATTCTGAACGTTGTTCTTTGTAAACGTGTAGTAAACATGTCCTGTTTTTGCGTCAACAAGTTTGGCCAAGCTTGTGGCTGTGGCGTTGACAGAAAGAACCCAGTTGCAATCATACTTTTTGTCGTACCATGTTCCCTGCAATGACTGGGGCACTTCTTCGCGGGCGGCTACAGCGGCGGCCTGCGCGTCGGCGATGGCGTCCTGAGCGAAAGAACCGGCAACAGCGATTGCGGCTACGGCAAAAGCGATCAAAAATTTCTTCATTTGGAACCTCCATTAAATTCCATATTGAATTATTTACCCAAATGCTATACCATTTTATAAGAATTTTCAAGTGGAAAACAAATGGAATTTTTATTGCTGATTTTTGGAATCGTGATTCTCATCGCGGCGCTTTCTTTCTTTGTCGCCAGGCGGCGCCCAAAAAAAACTTCCGCCGCGGAACAAGCGCCAAAACGCGCCTTGGTCAACTGTCCCATTTGCGGCTCAGGACTTGCCGGCGGCCAAAATATGTACAGCAAAGTTTTCCGGCCTATGAACGTTCCCGACCAGCGCTGCATAATAACCGGCTGCCCCCACTGCTATCCGCTTTGCGAGCCGGGAATCAAGCGCAAGTGTCCTGTTTGCGGAAAAACAATTCCCGCCGACGGACATTTGGTGGCGCGCTTGTTCAACAAGTCAAACGAAAAAAAACACGTCATGATAGTAGGCTGCTCTTCTTGCCTTAAAAATGAAGTCAAATAAAGGAAATTGAAACATGGACTTGCAGTATTTGCTTTTTTTACAGGAAATCAGGGAACGGCTCCCGCTGTGCGTCGAAAAATTCTTCGCATTCGCTTCGGCGCTTACAGTCAACCCCTTTTTGTATGTCATTCCCTTTATTATTTACTGGAGCGTCGACAAGCGCAAGGGACAAATATTCATGACGGCGGTTTGGCTGGGGAACATTCTTAACAGCCTTGCAAAACTTTCCGTCTGCTGCTACAGGCCCTGGATAAGAAGCGCGGCGATTCATCCATCGACACACACGATAAAAGGCGCCACAGGATATTCCTTCCCCAGCGGCCACACGACAAACGTCACGGCTTTTTTTGGAACGCTCGGCTGGCTTTACAAAAACCGTTCGCGCGCGCTTTTTGCGGCTTGCTGCGCGTTCATAGCGCTGGTGGCTTTTTCGCGCAATTATCTTGGAGTGCACACCGCCCAAGACGTAATTTTTGGAATCGGCTTGGGAATTTTATCCACATGGCTGGCGATAAAATTTGTGGAATGGGCGGAAGCCAATACAGCCAAGGACGCGCAAGCCTTGTTCCTGGCCTTGGGAATCGTGGCGCTCATTTTCATTTACTATGTCTTTAAAAATTATCCGCGCGACTACAAGGCCGACGGCTCGCTCTTGGTCGACCCAAAAAGAATGATGAAAAGCGGCCTTAAGGATTGCGGCTACATTTCCGCGCTCGCCATCGGCTGGTTTGTGGAAAGGCGCTTCGTCAATTTTTCCACCGACATAAAAACGCCGGAACGAATCGCGCGCGCTTTAATCGGAGCCGCGCTCATGGGCCTTTGCTTTTTTGGCATAAGCCCGATTGTCGCAAAGCCGCTCAACTTTTATCTTGCCAATTATGTAAAGGGATTTCTTACAGTCGCGCCAGGAGCCTTGTTCGCGCCGCTCTTGTTCAAGCCGCTCGCCGCGCTTTTTGAAAAGAAATCAAAAGCCGGCCAGGCATAAAAAAACATTGCCCGCTACCGCGGGCAATGTCTGGGCCATCCTAGATTTGAACTGGGGACCAAAGGATTATGAGTCCTCTGCTCTAACCGCTGAGCTAATGGCCCGAATGAGTGATTATGCTAGCGCTTTTTTCTATTTTAGTCAATCGGCGGAAGGGCGCGCTTCAACAAAATACACATGGGCGGCCATAAGGAAAACGCCGACGTAATAGACTCCCAAAGCGACCACATGGGGCGCGCCGGTTTCCACGCCAAGAGCCATGTTCACCATAAGGAGGACGTCAGAAAATCCAAAAATGATTCCTCCCGCGCAAACAAGGGCCGGCCCGCAAAACGAAAACGCGACCATCGCGCACATAAAGGCGGAATAAACGCAGCCCTCTATTTTTTTGTCAAGCGTGATGTCGGCCAAAAAGAGGACGCCGGCGCAAATCGCAAGAAAGAGCGCCGCCCACAAGACAAACTGAAACGCCCGCGGCCTTTTGCAAGAAACAAAGCCCCGTATAAAAAACAAATGGCCCACAAGAAAAATCGCTATGGACAAAACAAAGACTATGTTTATAAAAACGTCTCCGACGCAGCATAAAAGAAGTCCCAGCGTCAAATAAAGCCCCAAGGCGCTTTTCTTTGACTTCCACGCGGCCGCGGACAGGCAAAAAGGAATGCCGCTTATAAAAAACTTTATGACGTTCCGAGCGGCGAGCGTTTCTGGATAAAAATTGAGTAAAAATTCATGGGCGCAAAACAAGGCCAGCGCCAAAAGGCAGGCAACGGCAAAAACAATTTTATTGGCTTTCATCTTCGCTCCAAGCTAAAAGTTTCCGCCGTTGTGGCCCCAATTTTGCGTTCCCCAATAAGAGACGTAAATGGAGCCGCCGGGAATTCCCAAAAGGCTGTCAAAAATTTCGCAAATCTTAGCCGTCATTTTGTCGCTCGCGGCGGCGTCAACGCTTCCCAAAACTTTGACTTCGACATAGGCGCCCTTGTCCAATTTTTTTCCGGCAAAATACAAGTCCTGCTTGTCTTCCATCGAGAGCATCAAGTAGCTTTCGGGCTTTCCCAAAATGGAAATCGCCTTTCCCAATTCCGCTTTGAGAGCGTCGCGCTTTTGCTGCGGAAGCTCCACAGTGACTTTAGATTGAATCATCGGCATAAAATTTTCCTCCGTGGAATAATTCTACACCAGCGGCCTTTGTTTTGTCAAACGACGCCCGCGTTTTGGCCAGAGTCCCGCATTATGGAACGACAGCAAAAAAACGCTCCCGACTGCGTCCGTCCGTCTTCCGCGTGGCTGCAGGTAAATGGAAATTTGACTCGCTTCGCTCGCCCTGCAGAACGCTCAGCCGGCTCGGCCCGCAGTCTCGCGCGTTTTTTTGGCTTGCTTCCGTAGCGGTTCCGACGACCGCCACGCCGACTGGGAGCGTTTTTAGTTCCACAAAAAATAAAAAAAATTTTCAAAAACCTATTGACAAATTTGTCGGCGCGCTGTATATTCCAAATATCAATAAAACCTATCGGAATAGTAGGTAAAAACAAAAGGAGGAATAATTATGAAAATTGGTTTGGTTGCAAAAAAAATCGCGTTGGCTTCGGCCTTGGCCGTGTTGGCTCTTTCTTCAACATTCGCAAAGGGAAAGTCCGGAAGAACGGTCGAAGAAATCAAAAAGAGCAAGACAATCAAGATTGCCGTGTTCAGCGACAAAAAGCCCTTTGGCTACGTTGACGAAAACGGCGAGTACCAAGGCTACGACGTTTACTTTGGAAACCGCATCGCAAAAGATTTGGGAGTAAAAGTAAAGTACGTTCCGGTGGAAGCCGCGGCCCGCGTAGAAGTTTTGGCCACAGGAAAAGTTGACATCGTTTTGGCCAACTTCACGGTGACGCCCGAGCGCGCGCAAAAGGTTGACTTTGCCCTTCCCTACATGAAGGTCGCCTTGGGAATCGTTTCTCCCAAAAAGGCGCTCATCACAGATCCCGCCCAGCTTAACGGAAAGACTTTGATCATCGCCAAGGGAACAACCGCCGAGTCCTACTTCTCAAAGAACTATCCCAAAATCAAGCTCCTAAAGTTTGACCAGTATTCAGAAGCTTACAACGCGCTTTTGGACGGACGCGGCGACGGACTTTCAACCGACAACACGGAAGTCCTTGCCTGGGCGATTGAAAACCCGACGTTCGCCGTTGGAGCCGGAGCCGACTCAATCGGAAGCTTGGACGCCATCGCTCCCGCCGTTCAAAAGGGAAACAAGAACTTGCTCGACTGGCTCAACAACGAGATTGTCCAGCTTGGCAAGGAAAAGTTCTTCCACGCCGACTACGAAGCCACGCTCCGCAGCGTGTACGGAAAAGATTCCGACGCCGACAGTCTTGTAGTTGAAGGCGGAAAGTTGTAATATATACAGGCCGTTGGAAAACAGTCATTGTTCCAACGGCCTGTAGGTTGAAATGGATTTTGAATTTATAAAAGAAGTTATTCCGCTTTATCAAGAAGCCGCGCTCTTGACACTGCGGATTGGTTTTATAGGAATACTGCTTTCGTTTGTCGTAGGAATTTTCTGCGCGCTCATTCGTTACTGGAAAGTTCCTCTTTTGCGAGTTGTCGTCAGGGTCTACACCGAGTTCTCGCGCAACACGCCCCTCTTGATCCAGCTTTTCTTTTTGTACTTCGCCTTTCCCAGAATGGGAATAAAATTTTCCAGCGAGCAATGCGGAATCATCGGCCTCACATTTTTGGGCGGCTCCTACATGGCCGAAACTTTTAGAAGCGCCTTGGGAACTGTTGGCCGCGTTCAAATAGAAAGCGGCATGTGCGTGGGCCTGAGCAAACGGCAGCTGGTGGAGTACGTGGTGCTCCCGCAAGCCGCGACCGTTTCCATTCCGGGCGTGGTCGCGAACATAATATTTTTGTTAAAAGAAACTTCTGTTTTTAGCGCCGTCGCTTTGGCCGACTTGATGTTTGTCGCCAAGGACTTGATCGGCCTTTACTACAAGACCGAAGAGGCGCTCTTGCTTTTGGTCGCGGCGTATTTTATTATTCTGCTTCCGATTTCTGTCTTGTCTCATTTTGTCGAAAGGAGGCTGCGCTATGGCCAATACGGAAACGCTTGAAGCGATTAGAACGGCCTTTAGCGTACTTGCAAAAGGCAAGAACATGGCGCGTCTTTTTGGCGGAATGGGCGTCACGATTTGGATCGCGGCGGTCTCCGTCTTGATTTCAATTTTCTTGGGCTTTTTGTTCGGCATCGTGATGAATTCCAAAAACCGTTTTGTAAAAGCGCTCTGCTCGCTTTACCTTGAATTTATGCGCATAATGCCGCAAATGGTTTTGCTTTTTTTGGCATACTTTGGATTGACACACGCCTTTGACATTTCTATTTCTGGCGAGGCCGCGTCAATCTTGGTCTTCTCTCTTTGGGGAACCGCCGAAATGGGCGACCTTGTTCGCGGCGCCTTGCAATCGATTCCCCGCCACCAATACGAAAGCGGCCGGGCGATTGGCCTTACCGAGCGGCAGATTTTTACCTATGTGATTCTTCCGCAAACGATAAAGCGCTTGGTTCCCGTCAGCATGAACCTGATAACGCGAATGATAAAGACAACGTCGCTTGTCGTTTTTGTGGGCGTAATCGAAGTGGTCAAAATCGGCCAGCAAATAATCGAGGCCAACCGCCTTACGGTTCCGTCCGCGTCAATCGCGGTTTATTCGGTGATATTCTTCATGTACTTTATCGTCTGTTGGGCGCTTTCGCTTGTCGCGGAAAAAATCGAAAAAAACAATTAACAAAACGCGGAGAAAATTATGGCAATCTTGCAAATAAAAAATCTGGTAAAATCATACAAGGAAGCGGGCGGAATTTTAAAAGGCGTTTCTATGGACGTGGAGCGCGGCGAGGTCGTCGTGATCCTCGGACCGTCCGGCTGCGGAAAGTCAACTCTTTTGCGCTGCGTTAACGGCTTGGAATCGATCCAAGGCGGAGAAATTCTTTTGGACGGCGAGCTGATTTCCAACCGACAAAAGGACATGCACCTTGTCCGCCAAAAAATAGGAATGGTTTTCCAAAGCTACGACTTGTTCCCCAACCTCACCGTCCTAAAGAACGTTTTGCTTGGCCCTGTAAAGGCGCAAAAGCGCGACAAGGCCGAAGTGACCGCGCAGGCCGAAAAACTTTTGGAGCGCGTCGGCCTCTTGGAAAAAAAGGACGCCTATCCCCGCCAATTGTCGGGCGGCCAGCGCCAGCGCGTCGCGATTGTCCGCGCCCTTTGCATGAATCCCGAAATTCTATTGTTCGACGAAGTCACCGCCGCGCTTGACCCCGAAATGGTCCGCGAAGTCTTGGACGTTCTGATGGCGCTTGCAAAAGAAAACCGCACGATGCTCATCGTAACCCACCAGTTGGAGTTTGCCCGCGCGGTCGCCGACCGAATCGTATTCATCGACGACGGCGTAATCGTAGAAGAAGGAAAGCCCGACGAATTTTTCACTTCTCCCAAAACAGAGAGGGCGCGAAAATTCTTGGACGCCTTTAAATTTGAAAAGCGCGTGAGCTACGCCGAAGGAATTTGACGGCGCGCGAACCTTCGTCAGCTCCGCTTTTTCATGTAATGCTTGAAACCGATTCCCCATTGGAATCCAAAGCCCAAAATGTCCGCAGACCTTCCGTAAAAAACTCCGTTCTTGTTAAAGGCAAATTTGTAGCCGACGTAAACGTCAAGCAAAAAGCGCCAAGGCAATGAAAACTTCCAGCCCGCCTGCGGATAAATCGAAAACGAAGTGGCCGCCGCTCCGTCCGGCACCTTGTCGCCAAAATAAATTATGGAGTCCCAACAAAAACCTGTGGCAAAATAAAGCTTTCTAAGCTGGCGGCTTATCGGATACCAGTACACAAAGCCGGCGGGCGAAATAGTGAAGCCTCCCCAGCCGTCGGAATTCTTAAAAATAAAGGCCTGGCCAAAATATGCGCTCGCCGAAAGGTGGGGAATAATTTGCTTTTCAAAGCCCATTCCCAAGCCAAGGCCACCGTGCCTAAAGCCGCGGACCAACATTCCCCAGTCAAAATAAAGCATTTGCTTGGCGACAGTTTCCTTTTCGCTGGAATTGTAAAACTGCGTTCGCAGCCAAGGAATAAAGTCCGTCTTTAAATTTTTGTCCGACTCCTTTTGGTTGGCGACAATGTCTTCCATAAAAAAGTCTTCGTCGTAATAAATAAATTTCACGTCGGCGCAAAAACCCAAGGCGCAAAGAGAAAAAATAAATGCCGCCGCCGCGAAAAACTTCATCGGCCCATTTTAGCGCAAAGCGCGGCTTATTGACAATGCGACAAGTTTGGCGCATAATTCCTCTCATGCCGCTGTTGGAATGCAAGGGCCTTGCGCTTGGCTACAATAAAAATGTCCTCGTCCAAGACCTTAACTTTTGCGTCAACGCTGGCGACTACCTTTGCATTGTCGGCGAAAACGGAAGCGGAAAGTCGACGCTCATGCGGACGATTCTTGGACTGCAAAAAGCGCTCGACGGCCAAATAATTTTTGACGGCGGCCTTCAAAAAAATCAAATCGGATACCTTCCCCAGCAAACTCAAGTGCAGCGCGACTTTCCGGCCAGCGTTTACGAAATCGTAGTCTCCGGCTGCCAAGCGTCGGCGGGCCTGCGGCCATTTTACAACAAGGCGGAACGGCAGGCGGCGTTCAAAAATATGAAGCGGCTTGGAATACTTGGACTCGCAAAAAGATGCTACCGAGACCTTTCGGGCGGCCAGCAGCAGCGCGTCCTTCTTGCCCGCGCCCTTTGCGCCACGCAAAAAATGCTTTTGCTCGACGAGCCGATCACAGGCCTTGACCCCAACGCCGCCGAAGAAATGTACAGGCTTGTTAAAGACCTCAACAAAAACGACGGCATCTCTGTCATAATGATTTCGCACGACGTGAACGTGGCGCTCAACGACGCCACCCACATACTGCATGTCGGCTCCAAAATATTTTTTGGAACAAAAGAGGAATACCTTTCGCGCCAAAAAAACGGAGGCGTCCTATGACGGAACTGCTCGAACAATTTTCAACTTATTTTTCTTTTCCCTTTGTGCGCTACGCCTTGATTGTCGGCGTCTTGATTTCGCTCTGCTCGTCGCTGTTGGGAGTGACGCTGGTGCTCAAGCGCTTTTCTTTTATCGGAGACGGCCTTTCGCACGTTGCCTTTGGAGCGCTTTCCATCGCGACAGTGCTCAAACTGAACAACACGATGTTCTTGGTTTTGCCGCTGACGATTCTTTGCGCGGTGGTGATTTTGGCAGCGGGAAACAAGACGCGGATAAAAGGCGACGCCGCCATCGCGATGATAAGCGTGAGCGCTCTTGCCTTCGGCTACTTGCTTGTAAACTTGTTCTCCGCGTCGGCAAACTTGAGCGGCGACGTTTGCTCGACCCTTTTTGGAAGCACTTCGATTTTGACTTTGACAAAGGGCGAAGTTTATTTGTGCGCCGCGCTGTCCGTAATCGTCGTGGCGGTCTTTGTGGTATTTTACAACAAGATTTTCGCAGTCACTTTTGACGAAGACTTCGCCGCGTCTTCGGGAACCAACGCGCGCGCCTACAACTTTTTGCTGGCCGTAATCATCGCGGTAATAATCGTTTTGGCGATGAACTTGGTCGGAAGC
This sequence comes from uncultured Spirochaetaceae bacterium, assembly GCA_902792795.1. Classification (GTDB taxonomy): domain Bacteria; phylum Spirochaetota; class Spirochaetia; order Treponematales; family Treponemataceae; genus Treponema_D. Next base: position 16,411 of record CADBBB010000003.1, read on the forward strand.
CTTTTGATAAGCGCCTTGATAATTTTCCCGGCCCTGAGCGCGATGCGGCTTTTTAGAAGCTTTTTGTCGGTGACGATTTGTTCCGCCATACTCAGCGTCGTATGCTCGGTGGCGGGCCTGCTTGTTTCCATCGTGGCGGGAACGCCTGTAGGAAGCACAATCGTGGCCGCGGACTTGGCCGCCTTCCTAATTTTTTGCGCGGCCGGCGCGGTTAGAAAGAGAATGTTCCAAATATGAGAATCGTTTTTGTCCGCCACGGCGACCCCAACTACGAACTGGACTGCCTCACTCCAAAAGGAAAACTGCAAGCAAAAGCCGCGGCCCAGCGTCTTTTGCGCGAAGGAATAGAAGAAGCTTGGTCGTCCACGATGGGCCGCGCCAAAGAAACCGCCGACGCTTTTTCGGAGGCGGCCGGCCTTACGTACAAGACCTTGGACTTTATGCGCGAGCTTGATTGGGGCAGCGTCGACGGAACGCCCCTCTACGCCGACGGCCACCCTTGGTTTTGCGCCAACGAAATGGCGCGTCTTGGAATTCCTCTCAACGACCCCGACTGGGAAAATTCCCCTTACTTTAAGAACAACAAAGTGACCGCCATAGTGAAGAACATCCAGCGAAAGACCGACGAATGGCTTTGCGACCTTGGCCTTGAGCGCCACCAAAACGGCTGGCGCGCCCTGCCCGGAATAAAGCAGGACAAAACCGTCGCGCTCTTTAGCCACGGCGGATCCTCTTCCGCCGCCATCGGCCGCATTTTGAACATACCCTTCCCCCAAACCTGCGCGCTCTTCCACTTTGGCCACACAGGAATCACGATTCTCCGCTTTGAGCAGGAACCCGGCATTACCTCAGTTCCCTGCATAGAATTGTTGAACGACTTGGAACACATCAAAAACATTTAAATGGCGCTTGCGCAAAAGCGTTTCTAAAACGTTGTCATTTTGTCACGCACAAGGCGGGAACCACTCCACCAACACCGCAAGAAACCAAAATGTTATCTGGAACACAACCGTTGCTGCCAACAATACGCGCGTTACGAACATCACTGTAACACGGAGAACGCAACCACCACCAGCTGCCAGGCCCAAAAATGCTGTTTTGGTTAACGCCAAGTTCCTTGGCATAATCTGTCGCATAATGAATTCTAGAACTAGTCGAAGTTCCGTCGCCGCAACCGACATACTTGTTATATATGTCAAATCCATAATCCTTCTTTGTCACTTCTTGCTCGCTCAGCAAGAATACTTTATCATTGCACGGGATATCGCTTGCATAAGGATTTAGTCCGCTATTCCATTGTTTTTCATTTTCATCTGGATTGGCTGTTCGAGCGCTATTATCAACAATAGTTGTCACTATAATATTATGTTCCTCAGTTGTAAAAGCAGTCTTTAAGAACACATCATTTAACCAATTTCTAATTTCAGAGTTTTCATAATTATTATTATCATTATCATATCTTTGACCTATAATGACATTTTCTGCAAGCAGGAATTTCACGCCAGGAGAGGAATTATTTTTATCATGATCATATTCAGCAGAAAGAACACGCCATTTGATTGGCTCAACCTTGAACCATTTATACGATATCTCATCATCAGGCTTATTATCATCCGCCTTTTTTTCCTCAATACCTAGATACCAAGCACTGTCGCTTCCTTTATAATAGGTAAAATCGCCTACCGTTTTTTGTTCGCATTTTGTGTCGACAGAAACACTTTCTTCTTTCTTTGTCTGCGGCCATTCTCCAAGCGTTTCATAAACAAAACCTTTTGCATTTGTTTCTTCCTTCGCACCGTCAAAAGTATTGTCAGTGGATGGTTCCCCAAAAAGAGGCGCATCGCCGCTATTGCTACAGCCAATAAAGACAAACCAAAAAAGTATGAAAACCACAAACAAATTTACAATTTTTACCATATTGTTCCTCCAGAAGCAGCTAATCAAATATAGCTAAAAGTATAACACAATCTAACTAATAATACAAGAGAACTTTAACTTTAAGCAATATGATACAAGCATGGGAAAAATCAAAACGATACTCGGAGACAACATTCGCGCGTTAAGAACAAACAAAGGTTGGACACAAGTGTATCTTTCAGATTGTCTGCAAATAACAGCGCCTTTTTTAGCGCAAATAGAATCCGGAAAAAGAGGTATGTCGTTGGAACTCATTGAAGCAGTCGCGGATTTGTTTGAAATTCCCATAGCGTCACTATTTATAGAGTCAGGCAAAAAAAATACCCCCACCATAAGAAACATGGAACTGCAAGTTATAGAAAAGCAACTTCAAGAGAATGTCGCGGAAAACATAGCAAAAGCTTTTAAAAGATTAAAATAGAACTTTTTCTCTGCCCCCGCTTGAACAAATATGTTTCTTTTGATAGAATCATTCAATCTTAATAATTAAAGAGGCTTTTTTATGAAAGAACTATCTGCTTTAATGGGCGTCCGCGAATCAATTCGCGTGATTGACGCAACCCTCCGCGACGGCGGAATTGTCAACGACTTTTTCTTTACTGACGAATTCGTAAAGGAACTTTACAAAACTAACATCGCGGCCGGCGTTGACTATATGGAAGTTGGATATAAAGCCTCTAAGAAAATTTTTGACAAAACAAAATTCGGAAAATGGAAGTTTTGCGACGACGAAGACATCTTTAATGTGATCGGCGACAACGCAGACAAAAAGGTCAAGCTTGCCGTTATGGCCGACGTAGGCCGCTGCGACTTTAAGGAAGACATTCGCCCCAAAAGCGAAAGCCCTGTCGACTTGATTCGCGTGGCCTGCTACGTTCACCAAATTCCAGGAGCCTTGGAAATCATCGAGGACGCAAAAAAGAAAGGCTACGAAGTAAGCTGCAACATCATGGCCATCAGCACCGCGCAAGAAGGCGACATAAAGGTCGCGCTTGACATGATTGGCCAGTCGCCCGCCGACTGCATTTACATCGTAGACAGCTACGGCTCGATTTTCCCGGAACAAATGCAGCGCATTTGCGCGCTCTACAAGGAATACGCCGACAAGCACGGAAAGCAGCTTGGCATCCACGCGCACAACAACCAGCAGCTTGCCTTCGCCAACACGATCGAAGCGTGCGGCGACGGCGTTGACTGGCTTGACGCCACTTACAACGGAATGGGTCGCGGCGCCGGAAACTGCTTTATGGAAAACCTTTTGGCCTTCCTCAAAAACCCAAAGTACAAGGTTTACGAAACGCTCAAGTTCATCGAAAAATACATGCTGACGCTTAAAAAGGACGGAGTTGTTTGGGGCTACGACGTTCCCTACTTGGTCACAGGCTACCTCAACCAGCACCCCCGCGCGGCGATGGCCTTTAGCAAGGACAAGCGAACGGACTACTCAAAGTTCTTTGATGAAGTGATCGCTCAGGAATAACAGCGGCAAGAATTAACGAACGCAAGCCAAAAAGCGTTCGCTAGCCGCATAAGCCGCAACATTCGCGCTACGTTCCGTTTTGCCATTGGAAGTTTATCCAACTGCGCTCTTGCGAGCGCTGGCAATCGCGGCCAAGCTCGCGCGAACAGCGGTATTTGTTTGGAGGTTTGCAATGAAAGATTTAGGCGCAAAGACAATGATGTTCCCGATGCCCGTATTGATTTTGGGAACTTACGACAAAGACGGAAAGGCCGACGCGATGAACGCGGCTTGGGGCGGAATCGCCGACGACAACCAAGTTTGGGTTTGCATGTCCAAGCACAAGACGACAGAAAATTTGGCGCTTACAAAAGAGGCGACAATCGCATTTGGAACCGTCGAGACCGTAAAGGCCTGCGACTACGTGGGAATCGTTTCCGCCAACAAGGAAGCCGACAAAATAAAGAAGGCCGGCTGGACTGTGACAAAAAGCAAGAACGTCAACGCGCCCCTTTTTGACCAGCTTCCCCTCACATTGGAATGCCGCCTCTTAAAAATCGTTGACGACGAAAAATACTTGTTCCAAATCGTGAACGTCGTGGCCGACGAAAAAATTCTTGGCGCGGACGGAAACGTTGACCTTTCAAAATACCATCCGATAACTTACGACTGCGCGGGCCACGGCTACTACGAATTCGGAAAGCGCGTCGGAAACGCTTTTAGCGACGGAAAGTCCTTGGCCTAAAATTAGGCGTAAAAAAATGAAGAACTCTATCGACATGCTTAATGGGTCCATTTTAAATGGACTCGTTCGCGTTTCACTTCCCCTGATGCTTTCGGGCATCCTGCAGCTTTTGTTCAACGCGGCGGACATAATCGTCATCGGCCGCTTTGGGTCAAACAATTCCCTTGCCGCCGTCGGAGCGGTGTCGGTAATTTGGGGCCTTTGCTGCCACGTCTTTATGAGCCTTGGCGGAGGAGCGGCGGTCGTCGCGGGAAAAAACATCGGCGCCGGAAAAAAGTCCGCCGTGTCAGACGTTCTTCACGTTTCGATCGCGCTCGGCCTTTTGCTTGGAGCGCTAGTTTCCGCGGCGGCTTGGCTTTTTATGCCCAAGATTCTTTGGGCCTTGCAAACGCCAAAAGAAGTTTTTGGCTACGCGCTGCGCTACATCCACTACTTGATTCCGGGCCTTCCAGCGATCGCCGTTTACAATTTTGGAGCGGGAATCCTGCGGGCGAAGGGCGACACAAAGCGGCCCCTTTATTTTTTGTTCGCCGCGGGAATCATCAACGTAATCCTAAACTTGATTTTCGTCATCGCGCTAAAAATGGACGTTGCCGGCGTGGGGCTTGCCACAAGCGTTTCACAATATGTCGCCACGCTCTTGATAATCATTTGCCTCGCGCGCGAGGAAGGCGAGTTCCGCTTGGAGGCAAAAAAAATCCGCCTTAACGGAAGGGTGGCCGCCGCCATTTTGCGCATCGGCGTTCCAAACGTAATCCAAAACATTTTGTTCACTCTTTCCAACCTTGTGATTCAGGCGGCCATCAATTCATTTGGCGCCGACGTTATGGCTGGAAACGCCGCGGCCGGCAACTTGGAAAACTTTTGCTGGACCGCGATGATTTCGGTCGAGCAAGCCGGAGTGAGCTTTGTAAGCCAAAACTTTGGCGCCGGAAACTTCAAGCGGGTAAAAAAAAGCGTTTGGGAAACCTTGGGCGTCATTTGCGCGACAGGAATAATTTTTGGCGAACTAACGGTAATATTCGCGCGGCCCCTGCTTGAAATCTACACTTCAAACCAAGCCTCAATCGCCGAAGGCGTCGTCCGTCTTCGCATTTTGTGCGGCCCCTACATTTTATGCGGAATAATGTCGTCGCTCGCGGCGGACATGCGCGGACTTGGACATTCAACGGAGCCTTCGATTATCGTTTTGCTGGGAGCGTGCGCGAGCCGCATTTTGTGGATTTTCACGGTCTTCCAAACGCCGCGCTTCCACTCAACGCGCTGGCTTTTGTTCACATACCCCGCGTCATGGGCGATCACCGCCGTCGCGCTTGCGTTCGTGTTTGTAAGAATCTTTAGACAAGAGCGAGCGCGGTTTGAACCATCGGCTCAAGAGTTTTAGTTCCGCTCGGCGCCTCTTTTTTTGAAACCTTGTCAAAAGTGTTGACGACGATGGAAAGCGCCTTTTTCTTTGCGTAGGCCGCGTGGCAATACAAGCAGTAAGTTTCCATGTCCTGGCCCAAGCAGCCGACGCGCGCCCAAGCCTTCCAAGCGTCGTCGCCGAGCGCGTTGTATTTGCTGAAAAAGTCGCTGGAAAAAATCGGGCCCGCGTGAAAGCGCAGCTTGTTCCTTTGCGCGTATTCGGCGGCCTTTTGCAAAAGGCCAAAATCGGCGGCTGGAGAAAGATGGCCGCTCACTTCGTATTGGTGGTCGTAGTTTGAGTCGGTGGAAGCGGTCATCGCAAAAATCATGTCGCCGGGCTTGACGAACTTTTTAAAGCCGCCGCAAGTTCCAACGCGAACAATGGCCTCAACGCCGTAATAGTTGAACAATTCGTAAAAGTAAATTCCAGCCGAGCCGGATCCCATTCCGCTTCCCATAACGGAGACGGGCTTTCCGTTAAATTTTCCGGTAAAGCCCTTTATTCCGCGAATGTTAGTCACAAGCTTCGCGTTTGTCAAAAAAGTTTTTGCTATCCATTCGGCGCGCTCGGGGTCGCCGGGCATCAAAACAATCGGCGCGATTTGTCCTTTCTTCGCCGAGTTGTGCGGCGTGGGAGTCTGCTGAATTTTTTTCAACTTTGAATTATCTTTGCTTGAAGCCATAATTCTATACTAGCGCAATTCGCGTCTTTTTGCTAGAGGCCGCGGGGCGGCAGGCTGCGCGAAGGAGGCGGGCGGTTGGCGGAAACACTCTGTTTGCGCCGCCGCATAAGCGGCGGAGTAAAATAGTTTCAAGCGCAAACAGTGTGTAGCGACGATATCTAGCGGTTCCGCCGACCGCGCGACGACTGGGAGCAGCCTGCCGCCCCGCGCGTATGTTCTTGCAAGCAATCCGCGAATTGCGCTAATATATACGTTATGATAGGAATCGTTGATTACAACGCGGGAAACATTAAGAGCGTTGAGCGGGCGCTGGACTACCTCAAGGCGCCCTACATTCTTTCTAAAAATCCGGCGGACTTAGCCAAGGTCGACCGCGTGATTTTTCCTGGCGACGGAGAGGCCGCCTACGCGATGCGCGAGCTTGTCATGTCGGGCTACGACAGTTTTTTGCGCGACTGGGCGGCTGACAAAAAGCCCCTCTTGGGAATTTGCATCGGAGCGCAAATAATTTTTGACCAAAGCGAAGAAGGCGGCCAGACTTCCGCCGGCGGCCAAACCTACACAAAATGCCTGGGCCTCGTTCCCGGAACAATCCGCCACTTTAGCCGCCTCTGGCATGAGCGCGACTTGGCCCCGGAAGACAATTCCCGCAAAGTGCCGCACATGGGTTGGAACGACGTTTCATACAGTGGAACTTGCCCAATCCTCAAAAACGTTCCCGAAGGAAGCGACTTTTACTTTGTCCACTCCTACGTAATCCAACCGCAAAATCCTTCCGTCATAAAAGGCTTCGCAAACTACGGAACGATGGTTCCAGCCGTCATCCAAAGCAAAAATATTTTTGCCTGCCAGTTCCACCCCGAAAAATCAGGAAAGGCCGGCCTTCAAATCATAAAGAATTTTGTCGAGGGGGATTTGGAAAATGCTTAAAAAAAGAATCATAGTCTGCCTTGACGTAAAGGACGGCCGCACCACAAAGGGCGTAAAATTCCAAAACAACTTGGACATTGGCGATCCGGTCGAAATGGCAAAAAAATACTACGAGCAGGGCGTGGACGAACTTGTGTTTTACGATATCATGGCCAGCGCGCGCGGAGACCGCCCGATCTTGGACTTGATAAGCAAGGTCGCCAGCCAAGTGTTCATCCCATTTTGCGTGGGCGGCGGAATCGGAACGATGGAAGACATCCGCTCCACAATTTTGGCGGGCGCGGAAAAAGTTTCGCTCAACTCGCAGGCGGTCAAGAACCCCGACTTGATTAGCCAAGGCGCGAGCGTCTTTGGAAGCCAGTGCATCGTTCTTGGAATGGACGTCCGCCGCGACGCCAGCAAGCCCAGCGGCTTTGGCACCACCATAAACGGAGGCCGCGTCGACACCGGCCTTGACGCGCTTGAGTGGGCCAAAAAAGCGGTCGCCCTCGGCGCCGGCGAAATCGTGCTAAATTCGATGGACGCGGACGGAACAAAAAACGGCTACGACATCGAGCTTACAAAACTCATCGCGGAGAACGTGGCGGTTCCGGTAATCGCCTCAGGCGGCGGCGGAAAAGTCGAGCACCTTGCCGACGTCCTCACAAAAGGCCAGGCCGACGCGGCTCTAATCGCGACAATGGTTCACTCCGGCGAATACACGATTTCTTCTATAAAGAAGGAATTGTCCGAGATGCATGTTCCTGTAAGGATGTAGCCGTCCGCCTCCTTCGCGTTTTCCCCCTACAATAATTTGACTTATTCCCAATTCAGCGCTAGAATGTAAATTCATTAACATTCTACGCGTCAGGGGCAGATTATGAAAACGCTTAAATTTTTCTCCAGCTTGCAATTCCGTTTGATTGCAACCGTCACCCTAATTTTTCTCGTGTCCAACACGGTCATCGTCACGGTCGCGATAAAACTTTCGACAAAATCCACCAACGATTCCGTCGACGCGCTCCTTAACGCGGTGGCGGAATCCGCTTCGGCAAAAATCAAGGCGGAGGAAGAAAAGAATTTCCGAATGCTCAACGCAGTGGCCAAGGCGGACTTCCTGAAGGACGACCGCATTCCCCTAAAAGAAAAATGCGCCCAGCTCACAAGAATTTCCAAAGTCAGCGAAGAGTACGAAAACATCGGCTATTACGACTTGGAAGGAAACAGCTACACAGCCGACGGCCGCGCGATTAACCTAAAGCGCGCCTACATCGACAACGCCGCCGTCGGAAAGACTACCATCACCGACCCGGCGATAAATCCAGTGACCAACGTGCTTTTTCAAATTTACGCCTGCCCTGTTTACGACGACGGCGGAAAAATCATCGGCTGCGTTTCTTTGAACGTGTTCGGCGACGTCCTCTCAAAACGCATCGAACAAATTTCGTTCGGCTCGTCTGACACGCACTTGCAGGTCATTAGCCGCGTCACAGGCCGCACCATCGCGTCAAACAATTTTGAGCAAGTGACAAGCTTCCAGAGCGTCAACGACGACGCGGACGAAAGCGTAAAGCCGCTTTTGCAGCGAGTGATGAAAGGCGAAACCGGCCGCGCGGTTTTTGGAATTGGCGGCGGAAACAAAATGATCGCGGCCTTCTGTCCGATTCCCGACACTGACTGGTCGGTCTTTGGCGCCTGCGAATACAAGGACTTTTATTCCGAAATAGAAACGATGACCCGCCTTATCATGATTCTTTCATTTGCGATGATCGCCGTGGCCTTCTGCGCAGTTGGAGCCACAATGGCCATAAGCCTAAAGCCGCTCAAGACCGTAAAGAACGCCATCGCGGACGTGGCTTCCGGCGAGGCCGACCTTACCAAGAGAATCAAAAAGCGCGGAAACGACGAAGTCTCCGCCGTTGTGGTGGAATTCAACAAGTTCATGGAAAAGCTTCATGACATCATCGCGCAAGTCAAGAATTCCAACCAAGCGCTCGGCGGCGCGGGCGTTTCAATGCAGGACAGCGCGCAGGACACCGCCGCTTCCATCACGCAAATCATAGCCAACATAGAAAGCATGCGCGGCCAAATCGGAAACCAATCCAAGAGCGTGGACCAAACCGCCGCCGCCGTGAACGAAATCGCTTCCAACATAGAGTCGTTGGAGCAAATGATAGAGAACCAGTCCAACGGCGTTACCCAAGCTTCCGCCGCGGTGGAGGAGATGATAGGAAACATCAGCTCGGTCAACCAATCGGTTGAAAAAATGGCCGTGTCGTTCAAAGGCCTTGAGACAAACGCGCAAGGCGGCATAGCCAAGCAGCAGGCGGTTGACGAGCAAATCAGAAGCATCGAGCAGCAGTCCGCCATGCTCCAAGAAGCCAACGCCGCAATTTCCGCCATCGCCGAGCAGACAAACTTGCTCGCCATGAACGCGGCCATCGAGGCGGCCCACGCCGGCGACGCGGGAAAAGGATTCGCGGTCGTCGCCGACGAAATCAGAAAGCTTTCCGAAACTTCAAGCTCCCAGTCAAAGACCATCGGAGAGCAGCTCAACAAAATTCAAGATTCCATCACAACCGTGGTCAAGGCTTCCGCGGAATCAAACGAGGCCTTCACGACAGTTTCCGACCAAATCAACAACACCGACCAACTCATCACTCAAATCAAGAGCGCGATGGAAGAGCAGCAGGAAGGAAGCCGCCAAATCACGGACGCCCTCCACAGCATGAACAACAGCACGTCGGAAGTGCGCGCGGCGGCTTCGGAAATGAGCGAAGGCAACAACATGATTCTAAAGGAAATTTCCGCGCTGCAAGAATTCACCCGCGCGATGAACGGCAGCATGGAAGAGATGTCGATCGGAGCCACAAAAATCAACGAGACCGGCGCGGCGCTCAGCGCGATTTCCGGCCAGGTCAAAGATTCCATCGACCAAATCGGCGCGGAAATCGACCAGTTCAAGGTCTAATCCTCTCGTATCGTCGAACGCAAGACCATAATCGTTGTTTCGAGAGGTTTCACCGCGTACGTCGCTGCACTCCGTTTTGCGTATGGAAGTTTATTCTACTGCCCGCTTTCGCGGGCTGGCAATCCTGCGGACGCTGCCCAATGTCACTGTCAAACGCAAGGCCTGTCACCCCGCGCTTGGCGCGGTTTTTTTCCTTACAAACATATAGTCATTTCATTCCTTCCTATGAAAAAAAAACTTGCATTTTAAATCAAGCGGTGTTATAATTATCTTTACTATATGTAAGGAGATTGCATGAAGGTTAAATTATCCCTTAAGATTTTCTTTATCGTGGCCATTATGGTCATTTTGTCGTCAGTCACGATTTGCGCCATTTCTATTCTCACGTTCAAAAGCAAATTTGGCGAAGAAGTTGACAACAATGTCAAAGTCGCGGGTCGCGGCGGCGAGATTCTCTTGAAGAACTGGGAAGACACGCTCGCGGCGGAAGCCAAAACCATCGCAGGCCTCAACCGAACGACCAGCGCCTTGGCGTCCGGCGACGTAGCGGTTTTGGAAGGCGTCGTCCAAGGCCAAGTAGGCAGCATGGATTCAGACTACTTGCTCATAGTCGACAAGAGCGGAAACGTCGTCGCCGGAACAGTCGGAGTCGGCGGAAACGTCAGCGACATCGAGGCTTTCCAAGACGTAATCAGCGGCACCCCGGTCAGCTATTCTTGGGTGCAAAAAGATTGGGTCTCTTGGGGCCTCTTCTATTCCGCCTGCGTCCGCTACCAAGGCGAAGTGGTGGGAGCCGTTTTGTCCGGATACGACTTTGTGCGCGAAGACTTCGTCAACTTGGTCAAGGAAGCCCACGGAACTGAATGCACCGTGTTCCGAGGAGACTTGCGCGTTTCAACAACCTTGCGCGACAGCAAGGGAAACCCGATGACCGGAACAAGAATCGACAACAAGCAGGTTCTTAGCGAAGTTTTGGGCAAGGGCCAGACAATAAGACTTAGCAACGTGATCGGCGGCTTGCACTACCGCTCGGTTTACATTCCCCACAAAAACCCCGACGGCAAAGTGGTGGGAATGCTCTTTATGGCGCAAAACCAGCATGTCATAACCGAAGCCACTCAGCAAACCTTGCAAATGGTAATTCCTTCTTTGGTCGTGATGCTCATCATAATCTCAATCTTGACTACGATTGTGGTTCGCATTGTCGTGGTAAAGCCGGTTCTCGTAGTTCGCGACAGCCTTGAAAAGATTGCCACCGGAGACGCGGACCTCACTCAGAGAATCCAGTCAAAATCAAGGGACGAGGTTGGCGAAGTTGTAGGCGGCTTCAACAAGTTCATCGAGCGCTTGCAGTCAATCGTAAAGATTCTCAAGGAACAGAACAAGGACTTGGAGTCGGGCGGAGAGAACATGGGCGCCATCAGCCAGGACACGGCCAGCGCCATCACGGAAATCATCGCCAACATCGATTCCATCCACACACAAATCGAATCTCAGGGCAACAGCGTGAACCAGACGGCCGGCGCCGTAAACCAGATTTCTTCAAACATCGACTCTTTGAACAAGATGATCGAAGGCCAGACAGCCGGAATCACACAGGCTTCCGCCGCCGTAGAAGAGATGATCGGAAACATTTCGTCGGTCAACCAGAACGTCGAAAAAATGGCCAACTCCTTTGAGGCGCTCAACCAGAACGCCGACATCGGATTTAAGAAGCAGCAGGACGTCAACGAAAAGATTCAGCAGATTGAAACTCAGTCCGCCATGCTTGAGGACGCCAACCAAGCCATCGCCAACATCGCGGCTCAGACAAACCTCTTGGCCATGAACGCGGCCATCGAGGCGGCCCACGCCGGCGACGCGGGAAAAGGCTTCAGCGTTGTCGCGGACGAAATCCGAAAGCTTTCAGAAACTTCAACGGGCCAGTCAAAGACCATCGGCGAGCAGTTGGCCAAAATTAAGGAATCAATCAGCAACGTGGTTACAGCCAGCGACGAGTCGGCGCAAGCCCTCACAGTCGTTGCCGACAAGATCCGCGACACCGACCAGCTTGTATTGCAGATTCGCACAGCCATGGAAGAGCAGACGGAGGGAAGCCGCCAAATCAGCGAAGCCCTCAAGAACATGAACGACGGCTCTATCGAAGTCCGCAACGCCAGCGAAGAAATGACCGAAGGCAACAAGTTGATTCTTGACGAAGTGCGCCGCTTGCAGGACGCCACTTTGGCAATGAAGGGCAGCATGGAAGAAATGTCGCAAGGCGCCGAAAAGATCAACGAAACCGGCGCGGCCTTGAACGACGTCGCCAGCTCTCTCAAGGAATCAATCTACAAGATTGGACAGGAAATCAACAATTTCACAGTCTAATCTGGATAATAAGTAGCGCGGTTTTTTTCCGTTTCAAAGACGTCCACCGAATAAAGGCGGACGTCTTTTTTTTGCGCGTCAAGCTCCGCCTGAACGTTTTGGCAAATGTAAAGCGCGATGCGCTCGGCGCTTGGGTTTTGGTCAAAGAAAGGGTTGTCGTTAAGATTGGTGTGGTCAAGGCCGTCCAAAACTTTTTTGAGCGCGGCCTTGAGCTGGGCAAAGTCAAGCAACATTCCGCCCTCGTTCAATCGCGCCCCGCGAATGTGGACAAAAACCTTGTAGTTGTGGCCGTGCAAGGCCTCGCACTTTCCGTGATAGTCGCGCAAAAAATGCGCCGCCGCAAAACTGTCTTCCACTCGAACTTCAAACATAGCGCCATTGTAACATGTATTGCTTGAAATTCATAGCGCTTTGCGGTAAAATGGCGCTATTATGGAAAAGAAGTTGTCTTCGTTGATGGATTCCTTTGAGTTTGAGGCGGTGGCGGCGGACGGAACAAGCCCGCTAGACCTTTCGCTTATAGGCGCCACGCCTGTGGCCGGCCTAGCCTTTGACTCGCGCGAGGTTAAGGACAACTATCTTTTTTTCGCGCTTCCGGGAACGCACGTAAACGGAAACAAATTCATCGCGCCGGCAATTGACGCGGGAGCCAGCGTCGTCGTTTTTCAAGGCGAGCTGGAAAAAGAAGAAAGCGTCCAAATCGCCAGGGCGGTTGTCTCGCGCGCGCTTGGAAACATGGCCGACGAGCAAAAAAAACTTTCGGATCTGGTGATGCCGGTCTTGCTAAAAGTAAAAGACGCGCGCAAGGCGATGGCTCCCGTGGCCTCCGACTTTTACGGAAACCCTTCCAAAAAACTGGTTGTAATCGGCGTTACCGGAACGGAGGGAAAGTCCTCCACGGTTTCCTTCATCTGGCAGCTCTTGCGCCTTTCCGGAAAAAAGGCCGGCTTCATTTCCACCGTTCAGTATTCCTTGGGCGGAGACGCCGTCGCCAATCCCGTCCACTCCACCACGCCGGAAGCGCCTATAATCCAGCGCGAACTTTTTGAGATGGTCCAAAACGGCTGCGAGTACGCGGTTGTGGAAAGCTCCAGCCACGGCTTGAGCGAATCGCTCGGACGCTTGGACAACGTTTTGTTCGACTGCGGCGTTTTTATGAACGTGACGCTGGAGCACTTGGAGTTCCACAAGACCTTTGAAAAATACCGCGACGACAAGGCAAACCTATTCCGCGCGCTGGACAAACACAACCACAAAAAAATCGTCAACAACGTCGACCTTGACGTCGTTCCCTGCGGAATCGTAAACCTTGACGACCCTTCCGCCGGATACTTTGTCCAAGCCACAAGCGCGTCCTGCTACGGCTTTACCGCAAAAGGAACTGAGGCCAAGAGCGGAGACGCGGCCCAAGACATCGCGTTTTTGAGCGCGCAAAAAATTAACGCCGCGCAAAACGTTTTGGAATTTGAAGTGGAGCACGACTCGGCCTTTGACCATAACCACGAAACGATTGGCGTGTCCACAACTTGCGTGGGCGCCTTCAACGCGCTCAACATCATGGCCGCGATGATCGCCGTGAACAAAATGGCCGACATTCCCTTGAGGCAGCTGGCCCGCCGCGCCGCTAGCCTCATTCCTATCACCGGCCGCATGACAAAAATCGAGCGCGGCCAAGACTTTGAAGTGATTGTCGATTACGCGCACACTCCAAGCAGCTTTGAAACGATTTTTCCGCCGATACGCGCGCGCTGCAAGGGAAAAATTTTCGCCTTGTTTGGAAGCGGCGGCGAGCGCGATTTGACCAAGCGGCCCTTGCAGGGAGAAATCGCGGCAAAGTATTGCGACACTCTCATATTGTGCGACGAAGATCCCCGTGGAGAAGATCCCCGCGAACTTTTGGAGCAAATCGCCGCCGGCGCGCTCAAAGCGGGAAAAATCCGCGACAAGGACTTGTTCATAACGCCCGACCGACCAAAAGCAATCAGGCAAGCTTTTGGCATGGCCACAAAAGGCGACATAGTTTTGCTTCTTGGAAAGGGGCATGAAAATTCAATAATATACAAAGACCGCGCGCTTCCCTACGACGAAATCGCCGAGGCAAAAAAAGCGCTCGCGGAATTGGGATACAACAAGGAAGTTTAAAATGAATCTAGCGATTTTGTTTGGCGGAAAGTCCAGCGAGCATGAAGTTTCGCTTGTAAGCGCGAGTTCCGTGGCGCGTAACGTTGACCAGTCAAAGTTCACGCTTGTTCCGATTGGAATAGCCAAAAACGGAAAGTGGTATTTGCAAAGCCAAGAGGAACTGGAGCGCGTCCAAAAAAACGCGGACGCCACTTTTAAAATTGCGGAAGACCCGGCAAAGCTTGTGAGCGTGATTCCCGGCGGAGAGCGCGGCGCGCTTTGCGTTGGCGGAAAGGCGCTTGAAATTGACGCGGTGTTCGCGGTTGTGCACGGAACATTTTGCGAGGACGGCGTCATGCAAGGCTTGTTCGCGTCTGCGGGGCTTCCGTATGTCGGCTGCGGAGTGATGTCGAGCGCGCTCACGATGGACAAAGAAATGACAAAGAAAATTTGGAACGACTCGGGACTCCCCGTTGTTCCATACCGCTGCTTTAGGCGCGCGGACATAAACGACAGCAAGCGCTACGACGAGCTGGTTGAGTCCACTATAAAGGAATTTGGATTTCCGCTTTTTGTAAAGCCGTGCAACGCGGGCTCGTCCGTAGGCGCCGGCAAGGCCAACAACGCGCGCGAATTTAGCATGGCGCTTGGCGAAGCCTTTATGTGGGACAACAAGGTTTTGGTAGAAAAGGCCGTGAACGCACGCGAGATTGAGTGCAGCGTAACCGGAAACGCGGCAATCCAAAACTCAGAGCATGACTATAGCGCCGTCCGCTCCTACACTCCCGGCGAAATAGCGCCCACCCACGAATTTTACGACTACGACGCAAAGTACAATGACCCGGACGGCGCCGCGCTTAAAATTCCCGCGGACATTGACCAAACGACAGCGGCAAAAATCAAGGCGCTGGCGGAACAAGCCTACAAGGCGCTGGATTGTTCCGGTCTAAGCCGCGTGGATTTTTTTATCGACAAGGACACAGGAAAAATTTACTTGAACGAAATCAACACGATTCCAGGCTTTACTTCCATAAGCATGTTTCCAAAGATGTGCGAGGCCGCGGGGCTCAAATACACGGACTTGATAAGCCTTTTGATTGACGAGGCCTTGGAGCGCCACGCCTCTTACAAGCAATTGTTGACGTCACGATAGCGGCAGCGGTACTATAAGGAGGACTAAAAAATGAACGCGCATGTTTATCCGAAAGGCTGTTTTTTCAAAAGCGTCGACGACATAAAGGACAAGCATATCACCGTCATGGGCTTGGGCCTCAACGGCGGCGGAGAGGCGGCCGTCCGCTTTTTGCTAAAACACGGCGCGTTTGTTTTGGTCACCGACATGAAGACGGAGGAACAGCTCAAGCCCACGCTCAATTCGATAGCCCACGACGCGAGCGTCAACAAAGAGCGGCTCACCTACGTTTTGGGCGGCCACAGAATTCAAGACTTTAGAGACGCGGACTGCGTGATAAAAAACCCCGGAGTGAAAATTCAGGGGAACGAATTTTTGAGCGCCGCCGCCGCGATAGAAAGCGACATAAGCTTGTTCCTGCAATTCACAAAGGCGCCGATTATCGCCGTCACGGGAAGCAAGGGAAAGTCTTCCACCGTGAGCGCGATTCACTACGGCTTGAAGCAGGCCGGCTTTGACGCTTTTTTGGGCGGAAACATCACGGTAAGCCCGCTCACATTTTTGGAACAAACAAACGAAAACACGCCGGTCGTCTTGGAACTTTCAAGCTGGCAGCTTGCCGACTTGCGCGGGCGCGGGCTTTTAAAGCCAAAAATTTCTTTGATAACTAAAATCGTCCCCGACCACCAAAATTGGTACGGCAACATGGAAGACTATGTGGCCGACAAAAAACTGATTTACGCCGACCAAACGCCCGACGACTTTTTCATTTGCGACGCGGACAAAGACGAATTGGGAACCGGCCCAAAAGACGGCGGCTCTTGGGGAGACACTTTCGCGCGCGAATGCAAGGCCAAGGTCTTGCGCTACAAGCAGGACCGTTTGGACAACTCGCAGTACGGCGTTTGGCTTTCTTACGACAGCGCCGACAATTTGGAAGCGCTCGCGCGAATTCCGGGAAAAGCCGCCGACACAAAAATTTTGGGAGCGGTCAATGTGCCGGGACGCCACATGCGCCAAAATCTTATGAACGCGGCTCTGGTCCTTTACTTGATGGGAGTGGCGGCGCCCGACATTCAAAAAATTCTTGGGGAGTGGAACGGCATTCCTCACCGCCTGCAATTTTTCCACCAATGCAAAAGCGCCGCGCAAAAAACTGTCCGATTTTACAACGACTCTTGCGCCACCGTGCCAGAAGCGGCGGCGGCCGCGAGCGCGGCTTTTGGAAAGCCTGTAATTTGCGTGATGGGCGGAACCGACAAAGGCTTGGACTTTGAGCCTTTGGCCGCCGCCCTCGACCCGTCAAATGTCGCTTCAACGCCAACGGCTGCCCTATACCTTTTGGCCGGAAGCGGAACGGACAAACTTTTGCCGCTATTGCAAAAGCGCGGCATTAATTTTTGCGGCCCATACAATTCGCTCGGCGAACTGCTGGCTGACTTGAAGCGCGACTTTGAAAGCCCAGAATCGGCGGCCGCTCAAAACGACACGGTGGTCTTTTCGCCGGGCTGCACGTCATTCGGCATGTTCGCCAACGAATTTGACCGCGGCGAAAAATTTATGGCGGCGGTCAAGGAAATGTTTTAAGGCGGCGAACGAAAAAAAAACGCGCGGATTTTTCTCCGCGCGTTTTTTTATGCCTGCGGCTGCGGGCTTGCCCCGGCAATCTTCTTTACTTCTTCCAGGGCTTTGTTCTAAGGTAGGTTTCGTTGCGGTCGCTTCCAACCGACACGATTCCTACCGGAGTGTTTGTAAAGTCCTCGATGAATTCGATGTAAGCCTTGGCGTTCTTGGGCATCTTGGAATAAGAGCCGCACTTCTTGAGGTCTTTCTTCCAGCCGTCAAACTTTTGCAAAACGGGCTTGGCCTTGTTGAGCGCCGGAATGCTCGTGGGGAATTCCGTCACGATTTTTCCGTCAATCTCGTAGGCGACGCAGGCTTCGATTTCGTCCATGTCGTCGTAAATGTCAAGGTGGGTCAAAACAAGCGAGTCGATTGAGTTTACATGGCAGGCGTAGCGTAGGGCGACCAAGTCAAGGTAGCCGCAGCGGCGCGGGCGGCCCGTGGTGACGCCAAACTCGTTTCCGGTCTTTCTAACATAGTCGCAAAGCTCGCCTTCGCTTTCGGCGTTGAACTCGCTGGGCATCGGGCCGTTTCCGACTCGCGTTTCGTAGGCTTTGAAAACGCCAAAGATTTTGTCCAAGGCGCGCGGACCAATTCCCGAGCCTGTCGACGCTCCGGCGGAACAAGAGGCGCCGCTTGAAACGTAAGGATAGGTTCCGCTGTCGATGTCAAGCATGGCTCCCTGCGCGCCCTCGAACAAAATGTTGGCCTTGCGATATTCCCACATCTTCTCCGCGATGTTGACGCGCATAGAAAGAAGCTGTTCCATGTAAGGCTTTAGAAAGTCCTTGTCGGCTTGGTCAAGGTCGTTCATTTTTTCATCCCAGTCAAGGTCGGCCAAGCGGATTCCGTCGCGCTCGGACTTTTGCGAATATGTCGTTCCGATTCCGCGGCCTGTAGTGCCGATGGGGCGCTTGCGGGCGGCGTCGCGCTGCTTGTCCATCTCGCGGTAACCGGGCAAAACGATGTGGGCGCGGTCGGAAATGAACACGCGGCCTTCCCAATCTATTCCGTTGTCTTTGAGCATTTTAAGCTCGGCAAAAAGCGCCTCGGGGTCAACAACCATTCCGGAGCCAAGGAAAACCGTCTTTCCGGGATACAAAATTCCAGACGGAACCTGGTGCAGCGCGTACTTTTTTTCGTCAACCACAATCGTGTGGCCGGCGTTGGCGCCGCCCGCAAAACGCACGACATACTTTGCGTCTTGCGCCAAAAAGTCAACAATTTTTCCCTTGCCTTCGTCGCCCCACTGGGCACCCATTACGACAACGTTCATTTTACGCCTCAAGATATTATAAATTTAGCTTGGAATTTGGAAAGCGCCCGTCGCGCCGCCTCCTTGCAAGCCCAATCATTATAACGATATTGCGGAATTTATTCAACAAGGGCGGATTTCCAAGGCAAACGGAATTGGTGGCAATACAAAAACGCTCTCGGGAGAATCGAACGGCCTTACTCGCGGTTGCGGCTGTTAGGAAAGATGTACATCCAATCAATTTCGCTTCGCGAAATTGCCAGCCGCAAAGCGAGCGGCCGTCCGCCTTCTCCCTACGCGTTTTTTATTGAATTCCCCACCGTTTGCCTTGGCAACCGCTTGACAAGCAGTAAATACAGTCGGCGCGAAGGAGACGGGCGGTTGGCGGAAACACTCATTTTGCCCCTGCCGCGCAAGCGGCAGACGTAAATAGTTACAAGGGGCAAAATGCGTGTAGCGACGATATCTAGCGGTTCCGCCGACCGCCCGACGACTGGGAGCCAACTGTTTTTTCGTTTGCATTTTTTTATGCGGTTGCCACGGCAATCTGCCGATAATAAGGGTATGAAAATAGCGGCTATGCTGCCGGTCGTTCTCGGCGTGTTGAAAAATCCAATCGTAATCATAAGCGCGGCGGTGATAATTCTTTACTTGAATTTTGTCTTTTTTGTCGCGCGATACGTAAAAAAGCCGCCGAAGCCAAAGCGCCGCAGAGCGCCCGCCCCCGCTCCAGCCAAAAAGGAAGAAGAGAAGAAAGAGGGCGGAGACGAAGGCAAAGAGGATGGCGGCGCGGAGGACTAGAAATTTCTTTTTCCGCCGCCAGCGCTCCATTCCACAAAAAGCCCGCGTTGTAAACGGAGCCGCTCTGTTCCAGTTGCTCCAAAATCCCCTTTATGTCGCTTGAATCCCAAACATTCAAACCAAAAATTTTTCTGTCAACCGCGTTGAGCTTTTGCAAGGTGAACTGGACGACTTTATTTTTGCTGTAGTAATTTTGGTTTTTCCAAATGAACTTGTGGACAAGCCGAGCGTCGTCCGCGTCAAAAACCGAAGGCGCTTTCCAAGCCGAGGATTTTTTTGCGTCGCAAATGTCGCAGCCGGAACAAATCGTCCGCTCGCCGCCAAGCGCGTCAAGCAAAACTTGCCTGCGGCAGCTTTTGGCCTCCGCAAAATTTTTTAGAACGCGCTCGCGGCTTTTTGGCGCGAACTTTTCAAAATTAAATGAATCGGCGCGGCTCCAAAGCAAAATCGCCTTGGACAATTTTTTGTCTCGGCCTCCTCGCCCAGCCTCTTGAATGTAGCTTTCGGCGGTGGGGCTTGGTTCAAGATGGACGACAGTGCGAATGTCTGCCTTGTCCACTCCCATGCCAAAAGCGCAAGTGCAGCACAAGATCGCGTCGTCCTTTGGAAAAAACCATTTTTCAACGGCGTCCTTTTCTTGGCGGCTCAAGCCGGCGTGATAAAAGCGAACCTTGTCAAATCCAAAATTTTCTCCAAGCTCGCGAGCCATGTCTTCGCTCTTTGCCCGCGTTCCGCAAAAAATAATCATTGGCTTTTGTTCCGTGGCCGCAAGGCGCAAGGCCGCCTTTTTCTTTGCCCATGCCATTTTGACGGAATAATGAATGTTGGGCCTGTCGCTTTCGCCTCGGACAACATGGACGTTTCCGCCAAACAAAACTTGGCTCACACGATTCAAGACAGTGGGCGAGGCGGTGGCGGTAAAGGCGGTGACGAGGGGAACGCCCAAATCTTCTATGATTTTTCCAAGCGTCAAGTAGGCCGGACGGAATGTGTCGCCCCACTCCGCCACGCAGTGAGCCTCGTCAATCGCTATGTGGGAAATGTTGAACTGCTTGAGGCGCGCCAAAAGTCCGCCGCCTTGCAAAACCTCAGGGTTGGCCAAAATTATTTTTGCCCCCGCCGCAAGCCGCTTAAAATTCTCTTGGCGCTCCTCCGCGCTTTGGCCGCCCTTGAACACCGCGCATTCAATTCCGTTTTGTTCAAGGCGGCGCTTTTGGTCGGCCATCAAGGCGAGCAAGGGATAAAAAATTAATGTCGGGCCGGGAAGCATGACGGCGGGGAGCAAAAAGCACATCGACTTTCCCGCGCCGGTTGGAAGCAAAACGATTTGGCGGCCAAGACAAAAGGCGTCGGTCATGTCGCCGACGCAGTTTTGGGCTTGCGCGGAATTTTGTTCCTGACAAAGACTGTCCGCCGCCGCGTCAAGAATGTTTCCGATGACAAGCCGCTGCCAAGGGTAAAGGTGCGTCACGCCAAAGACGCTTTTTGCCACGGCCAAGACCGGATCGTCAGCCTCGCTTGAGTCGGCCTCAAAAATTTTTCCGCGCAACTCAGGCGGAAGCTCGTCGCAAGCGGCGGCGCTTTTTGTCCTTGCGCAAGTTTGCCGGAACAAGAGCGCGAACGACAGGGCGTTCCAAAAACGCCGCGCGATTTTAAAAATATTTTTCACATATATAAGATATAGTTTTTTTTCAATTTGTGACTCGTTTTTAAAAAAAATCGTTAAAAAAACAAAAAAACCGCTCTCGCGGTTTTTTTGTTTTTCCGGCACTTTTTTAATTCTTTATTTTTAACTCCTCTCCTTTATCAATGCCTTAGATGGCGTTAAACGCTTGCGTCAAGTCTCCGATGATGTCGTCGATGTGCTCCGTTCCGATTGAAAGGCGGATTGTGCTCTGGGTGATGCCTTGGTCGGCAAGTTCCGCGTCGCTCAACTGGCTGTGCGTCGTAGTGGCCGGGTGGATTACCAAGCTCTTTACGTCGGCGACGTTGGCCAAAAGGCTGAAAATTTTCAAGCTGTCGATGAACTTCCAAGCCGCGTCCTTTCCGCCCTTGATTTCAAAGGTGAAAATCGAGCCGCCGCCATTGGGGAAGTACTTTTGGTAAAGCGCGTGGTCGGGGTGGTCGGCCAATGACGGGTGGTTGACCTTGGTTACCTTGGGGTGCTTTGAAAGGAATTCCACGACTTTCTTTGTGTTTTCCGCGTGCCTTTCCAAGCGGAGGGAAAGGGTTTCCGTTCCCTGGAGCAAAAGGAAGGCGTTGAAGGGGCTGATCGAAGCGCCCTGGTCGCGGAGCAAAATCGCGCGGATGTATGTGACGTATGCGGCCGGTCCCACCGCGTCAGCAAAGCTGATTCCGTGGTAGCTGGGGTTGGGCGCGGCGATTGGCGCGTACTTTCCGCTCTTTTTCCAGTCGAACTTGCCGGAATCCACGATTACGCCGCCCAGCGTCGTTCCGTGGCCGCCGATGAATTTTGTGGCGGAATGAACCACGATGTCGGCGCCGTGCTCAATCGGGCGGATAAGGAAGGGCGTTCCAAAGGTGTTGTCGATTACGACGGGGATTCCATGCTTGTGGGCGATTGCGGAAATCGCGTCGATGTCGGGAATGTCCGAGTTGGGGTTTCCCAAAGTCTCAAGGTAGACGGCCTTAGTGTTGTCCTTTATGGCGCCTTCAACTTCCTTGAGGTCGTGGGCGTTGACAAAGGTTGTCTCAACGCCGAACTGCTTGAGGGTGTGGGAAAGCAAGTTGTAGCTTCCGCCGTAAATCGTCTTTTGCGCCACGATATGGTCGCCGGCCTGCGCCAAGGCCTCGATAGCGTAGGTAATCGCCGCCGCGCCGGAAGCGACAGCCAAGGCCGCCACGCCGCCTTCCAAAGCCGCGATTCGCTTTTCAAAAACGTCCTGGGTTGAGTTTGTCAAGCGGCCGTAAATGTTTCCCGCGTCGGCCAAGCCAAAGCGGTCCGCGGCATGCTTTGAGTTGTGGAAGACGTAAGATGTTGTCTGGTAAATGGGAACCGCGCGCGCGTCCGAAGCCGGGTCGGCCTGTTCCTGTCCAACGTGCAATTGCAATGTTTCAAATTTGTAGCTCATAGTTTTTCTCCTTAAAGTTAATGTTTTTTGTTTGCCATGAACCGCGGCTTTTGTCCGCCGTTCCCGTTCGTTTGTTATGCCGTGAGAATACTCATAATTACCTAGTATGTCAATAGGTTTTATATACTATATTTATATCGTGAGTTATAGCCGGGAGCTATAACTAAGAGGCTTCACTGACCAAAACGCGCGGCGCAAACTGAAACTGGAAGCAAGACAAAAAATTGGGGCACATCTTTACAATGTAAAGATTGCGCGCTAAACTAGACAGTGTCAAGATTAAAACGGAGGCGAAAATGGACACTTACCACCGCAAAAACTTAAAGGGCGACTTGATTGAAGCGGGAATCGCGCTCGTTGCAAAGGAAGGGCTTGAAGGCTTTTCGCTTCGAAAAGTCGCGGCCCTTTGCAAAGTTTCGCACGCGGCGCCATATTCCCATTTTGGGAACAAGGACGTTCTGCTGGAAGAAATGCAAAACTACGTGAGCGAAAGTTTTTCCGCCGAGCTGGAAAAGACAATCGCAAAATGCAAAGACAAGGAAGCGCTTTTGATGGAGCTGGGAAAGACCTACCTGCGCTTTTTTTCAAAGCATCCAAACTACTTTGCCTTTCTTTTTGGAAAGTCCAACATAACGCTGGACTTGACCGAGGGCGCCGAAGCGCAAAAAAATTACCGGCCCTACGAAATTTTCAAGGCGGCGGCGGCGGAATTTTTGGAGCGAAAAAACTGCCCAAAGGAAAAGCGCAACGACATTACGATTTCGCTCTGGGCATTCATTCACGGAATCACGTCGCTTGCCACAATGCGCGGCGCGAAACGCGGCTTTAAGTGGGAAGAAAAACTTCCCGACTTTATGCAAATCATTAATTTTTAGGAGGACTAGCGGCGATAAAAACGGTCGCAAGACCTAAATCAAAAGACGCCGCATAATCCGCAACATCCGCGCTTGCTAACCAGCGCGCGCGGACAGCGGCATTATAGGAGGACTTAGAATGAACGTAATTTATTTTAGCGGAAGCGGAAACACAAAGCGCTGCGCGGAACTCTTTGCCGGCGCGACAGGCGGAAAGGCCGTCTCAATCGAAAGCTGCCAAGAGGCTTCACAGACCATAACGGAGGCCAACGAAGTTGCGTTAGCCTACCCCACCCACTACAGCGACGTTCCGCTAATCGTAAAAAACTTTATCGCAAAAAACGGCGCGCTCTTTGCCGGAAAAAAAGTTTTTGTCATCGTGACGATGGGACTTTTTAGCGGCGACGGAGCGGGAGTCGGAGCAAGGCTTCTAAAAAAACAAGGCGCCAAAATTCTTGGAGGCCTGCACCTAAGAATGCCCGACTCAATCGGCGACGTTCCGATGCTAAAAAAACCGATGGCAAAAAACCTAGCGGCCATAAGGCAAACAGAACAAAAAATCGCGCGCGCGGTTGAGTCCACAAAAAACGGCCGCTATCCCAAAGACGGCCTTTATTTTTGGAACCATCTTGCCGGACTTTTTGGCCAGCGATTGTGGTTCATCCCCACAGCAAGAGCCTTGCGGTCAAAGTTAAAGATTGACGCAAGCAAGTGCGCCGGCTGCGGTGTCTGCGCTGCGGGCTGCCCCACAAAGTCAATCACGATTCAAAACGGCAAGGCCGTCTTTGCGCCAGGTTCTTGTACAATCTGCTACCGTTGCGTCAACCACTGCCCCGCGCGCGCCATCACCCTTATCGGAAAGCGCGTCCTGGAGCAATGCCGCTACGAGTTGTACGAAAAAGCTATGCAAAACTAAAAGGCGTTGCAAGACCATAACGGGGGCGCGGCCCCAAGGAGAACATTATGAACAAAAAAATAATCGCGGCGGCGGCGCTTTTATTAGTCGGCGCGCTTTTCTTTGCCGCGCCAGAGTCACAGGGGCAAAAACGTTCCGTCCAAATCACGATTACGAACATAACGACATCAAGCGGAACAATCGTCCTTAGCGCGCACGACAGCGAAGAAAGCTTTAAAAAGAAAAAGCCCGTCCAAACCGCCCGCGTCCCTGCTACCGTTCCGTCCGCAACAATAGAGCTTAGCCTTGAGCCCGGCGACTACGCTGTTTGCGTTTTCCACGACACCAACGGCGACGGCGACTTAAACGCGGGCTTTATGGGAATCCCCAAAGAGCCCTTCGGCTTTTCAAACTACGACGGCAAAGGCCCTCCCGGAAATTTCAAAAAGCACAAAGTCGCCATTCCCGCCGGAACAGAAGCGTTGGCGCTGGAGATTCCGTTGGTTAAGTTTTAGACTTAACGCGGGCGGCAAAAAGCGCTAGACTAAAGGCATGACAAAAGGAAGGTTCGCTCCGTCGCCCAGCGGAAGAATGCACTTGGGAAATATTTACGCCGCGCTCATCTCTTGGCTGTCCGCAAAAAAAGACGGCGGCTCGTGGCTTTTGCGAATCGAAGACCTTGACCGCCAGCGCTGCAAGCGCGAGTACGCCGACCAACTGATGGACGACCTTTTGTGGCTAGGCCTAAAGTGGGATGAAGGCCCGACGCCAGCGGGGAACGCTTGCGGCGCGGAAAACGAATGCGCGGCCAAAAACGAAAGAGGCTCGGCGAGCCAATCATTTTTTCAATCCGAGCGCGACTCGATTTACCAAAAATATTTTAGCGCTCTGGAAGAGCGCGGCCTTGTCTACGACTGCTTTTGCCGGCGAGCGGACTTACTGGCCGCATCCGCTCCGCACGCAAATGACGGAACTCCAATTTACGCCGGAACTTGCCGCACCCTTACGCCCGACGGCCGCGAGCGTCTTTTAAAGGAACGCGCGCCCGCAAAAAGAATCCTTCTTCCCGACCGCGAATCACTTTTTATTGACGGCCACTACGGCCAGCAAAAATGCAACCTTGCGCGCGACTGCGGCGACTTTATCCTGCGCCGCGCCGACCATAATTTTTCGTACCAACTTGCGGTGACCGTTGACGACGCGCTCATGGGCGTGACGCAAGTTGCGCGCGGCCGCGACCTGCTCGCCTCGACCCACCAGCAATTGTTTTTGTACGACGCGCTCGGACTTGCCGCGCCGCAGTTCTATCACTTTCCGCTATTGGTTGACAAGGAAGGCCGCCGCCTTTCAAAGCGCGACAAGGACATAGACATGGACTATTTGCGCGCAAACTTCACGCCGCAAAAAATCATCGGAAAGCTCATGCGCCTTTGCGGCTTTTTAAAGCGCGACGAGCAGCTGAACCTTTCCGACGCTCTGGAACTTTTTGATTGGGAACGGCTTCCAAAGAGGGACATTGCGGTGGAATAAAACTTCCTGCGCAATAATGCCTATCGGGCTGAATTCTTTTAGTCGTTACAAATCCAAAAGCAGCTGAATGTTTTCATCGCATTGCCGCATAAATTCATCGGAGAGTTCGCAAATTTTTTCAGACAAGCGAGCTTTGGTTGAATTCGTCATTTTGAACGACAATAGATAGCCGTCGCCAACGCGCAAACGCCCGCGACCGCCAAAGAGAATGTTCGTAATGTCTTGCCCATGCGTGTGTGTTTCAACTATGCTTCCTTATGCGATTTGCGCGAGGGGGTCGGCGACGCTCAGTCCACAAAATAGGCCACGACTTTGTAATCATCCTGCGGAATCACTTGAACAACTTCCATCGCGTCCTCCTCGTCTATCTATCCAAATTCACTCATAGAACTTAAGATCTTCCTGATGATAAGTTCTCCAAAAATTTATAAAGTCATAATAATAATTCTGCATGGCGGAAAAAATTCTAGACAAATCCTTTTCTGGAATTTTTCCCTTGTTATGAGCCAATTTGAACGAACCATTTGACAAAGCCCAAATTTTTGTATCATTTTCATCTGGATCGCCTTTGGTCACATGAAAATGAATTGGCTCGTTTTTTTCATTCGACCAAAAGTAAACTTTGTATCCATTCGTTCTAAGGTATACTGGCATTACGCTGTCTCCAATGCATCCAAATTTCTAAACGCAGTTATGCCGGAATAAATCTGCTTGAGATATCCTTTAAAATACTCGTCGCGCTCCTTGGTGAAATTTGAATGAATGACTTCACCGTTATTCTTTAACAAAATTGATTCCGCTGTTTTGCAATCTTCAAAGCATACGTCGGAATCTGTGTATGTAATCATGATTCCGTCTTTTTCACAAAATTCTCTGCGCATATCAAATTCCTCCTTTCTTCCATATTCTATTACTCATTTGCCGGACTCCCCCCTTACGGCCCGACGTAATCCTCCACCGTCCAGCCGGATGGTATGCCTGAGATTAAAGCACCCCAGCCGCTCATGCCCGCCGCCTTTGTAAACGTACCGGTGGCGGCTACGCCCCTAAGCCAACCGTATATACAATCGCTGGCGCTGATGTCCGTGGCAAGGCAAGTGACGCTGTTAAGGTTTGTACAACCGTAAAACATTGCATAATAACATTCATTTGCCAGTGTTGTAGCAGGAAGCTCAGGCGCGCTTGTCAGGCTTGCGCAGTCATAGAACATACTTCTGTAGCAACCCTCCGCGAGCGTTGTGGCGGGAAGAGCGGGCGCGCTTGTCAGGCTTGTACAGCCAAAGAACATATACCCATAGCAACTCTCCGCTAGCGTCGTGGCGGGAAGAGCGGGCGCGCTTGTCAAGCTTGTACACCCCCTGAACATACAGTTGTAGCAATGATTCGCTAGCGTCGTGGCGGGAAGAGCGGGCGCGCTTGTCAGGCTTGCGCAGCCTTCGAACATGCTGTAATAGCAATTACCCGCGAGCGTTGTGGCCGGCAATAGCAAGTCGGCGCCACTTTTGTTTTTTATATGGGTGTTTTCCTTAAAAAGATTGCAGAATGTATAAGTCTCCGTGAGCGTTGTTTCGCTTTCAAAGCCCGCGCTCTTTATAAGGCTCATTATGTTTCCATATACATAACAGTCTTTGTTACAAGAGATGTTGCTGTAATTTGACGTGCCTGTGGCATACGCCTCGTTATTGCCATAGAACTGAACCTTGTCGCCGACGGCGGAAAGGTTTATGATTAGTGACGCGTTGCGTGCGATTATTTGCGCGGCGCCGCCGTTGACCCTGTAGATGACGGGTCCATCCGATTTATTTTTAAACGTCACTGACGCACCGTCGGCTGCCGCTTCTAGGGTGAGCGGCGTTGCAGTTGTGTTTTCGCTTCCAACTACCTCATCCACAACCACCCAACCGGTGGGAATGCCGTGCTCGCTGTTGTGCGGCCAGTCTGCCATACTGGCCGCCTTGGTGAATGTGCCGGTTGCGGCAACGCCATCAAGCCAGCCATAAGTATATATGTGGCTTCCATTGCGAATATATGTGGCAAGACAAGTGACGCTGTTAAGGTTTGAACAGCCATCGAACATTTTACGGTAACTCCATTCCTCCAATGTTGGAGCGGGAAGTTCTGGCGCTGTTGTAAGGCTTGTACAATCTCGGAACATGCCCTCATAACAAGATTCTGCCAACGTTGTTGCAGGAAGCGCGGGCGCTGTTGCAAGGCTTGTACATCCTTTGAACATTGAACTATAACAAGATTCTGCCAACGTTGTTGCAGGAAGCGCGGGCGCAGTTGCAAGGCCGGCACAGTCATAGAACATAACATAGTAACAACGATCCACAAGCGTCATAGCAGGCAGTTCTGGCGCGCTTGTCAAACTTGTACAACCATAGAACAAGCCTGTGTAACAACCATCAGAAAGCGTCGTAGCGGGCAAAGACAAAGGAATTCCAGCCTTATTTTTTATGTGGGTGTTGCCCATAAAGAGACCCGTTAAAGCGCAAGGCGACGCAAAACTCATGGCGCTTGCAAAGCCTGCGCTGTCCACAAGGCTCATTATGTTTCCATATACATAGCAATCGGCTGTACAAGCGATATTTGACACCGTATAGTTCTCTACATTATAGTTACCAGAGCCATCATGCTCCGCGTAATATGTATTGTCTCCAAAGAACTGGACCTTGTCGCCGACGGCATTAAGCGTTATGGCCTCAGACGCGCCGCTTGCAATTGTTTGCTCCGTTCCGCCGTTGACCCTGTAGGTGACGGGGCCTGCCGCCTTGTTGTCAAATGTCACCACCGCGCCGGCTTGGGCCGCTTCCAAAGTCAGCGGCGTGTATTTGCCGCCGGCTCCAAAGGGCAAGGTGGTGTCGTAGGTTACGCCGCCAACAACGGCCTTGCAGTAAAGCTCGTATTGGCCTTCGGCCAAGTATGTTGCGGCCACTTCTTGCGCGGCGGCGGAATAAACGGGCGTTCCGTATTGCAAAATCTTTATTTGCGCGGATGTCGGCGTTACGTATATCGGAGTTCCGCTGGAGTTGTCTATCACGTTAAAGCGCGCCTTTTCGCCCGACGCGCTTGGCGTGGCAATTTCAAACGAAATGCCGCCGCCAATGTCAACGGTGATTCCGCCGGCGATTGACTTGTCAACCAATTTTCCGCAATGCGGCGAGGCCGAGCCGTCGTATTCCAGGCTTAGCGCAGTTCCGCTTGTGACAAAGCAGTTGACTTGCTCTTCTTTAATGTCGTATCCGCCGTAGCCTTGGACAACAGCGTCTCCGGCTTGGAACTGTTTATCCGCGCCGGTTCTTTCTTCCACCGTCACAGGAATCTTTGGGGCGCCGCTTGCAAGTTCAAAGTAAGAATTAACGTATACCGGGTTGGCTGGATAAGCCGAGCTTCCGCCCGTCAAATAAATTCCGCTGGAAATGTCGCACTCGTTGTTCAAAATCAATGTGGCGCCGTTGTCGTTAAAAATGCCCGCGCCATGTCGGGACGTCGAGCAGCCTGTGATCTTGGCTTGGCGCAAGCTTACGGTTCCCGCGTTGGAAATTCCGCCGCCGTCACAATCCTCGCTGTCAGCGTGGCAGCCTTGCATCACAAGTCCGTCGACAGAAAGGTTCGCGCCGCCATTGACAAAAATTCCGCCGCCGCTTGCGTCGGTTACTGAACAATCCTTTACGGTAAGGTTTTGGGCCGTGACCTTGGCGCCGCCGCCCAACCACAAACCGCAATCAGAGCAGTCGGTTATCGCGACATTCTCCAATTCAACCGGCACGACGCTTGAAGCGACATAAACGCAGCCCCAATTTGAGAAGGCAATGTTGCTTACAGTCGCGGCCGCCTCAATGTGAATGTTAATCGAACTTGTTCCAGTAATTGTCTTTTTTGTCGTGTCCGCGCTCTTTATCGTAAGGCCGGGACATCCGGCCGGAGTCGTAAGACCTTCCGTTTCCGTCGTGCCGTTCTTAACAATAATCGCGCAATTGGGCGCGGTCACTTTTGTAAGAGCTTTGGCCACTGTCTTGCACGGAGAGGTTTTTGAACCTGTTCCTTCCGAGGTTGCAGTTCCGTCAACATAAATTGTGGCTGTGGACAAAACGCCTTTTTTGGTGGAATCGTTGTAGCCGATTGTCCAATCTTCGTCAGAGTCAGGCGTCACCGCAAATTTTGAAAGCTCGCTTTTGACGAGCGCGCCGGCGCTGGTTCCAGTTCCTGTGTCAACAAGAACCGCAGTTCCCGGAGCGTAGGTCTCCGGCGTGATTGTGGCCACGGGCGTTGGCGTGGCGCTCAAAGTTGAGCCGATTGTTATTGCCTTGCCGTTTTTAAGCCAGACATCGTTTCTGCCGGGGCCTGTCGTTCCGCTTGCGTCGCCCGCGGGAATATATGTCGCGCCGCTTACGGTAAACGCATCGTAATACTGCGCGTAAATCGCTCCGCCATACCCATCGTCATCATACTTGGTAATGCAATTTTTTTCCAAAGTCGCGTCCGCAAGCGCGACCGTAACCGTAGACGCGTTCGTGTTTCCGATGGAAATCGCTCCGCCGTACCAGCCCACGATATTTTGGGAAAGGGCTGTCTTGCTTATTTGAACTTCGCCAGCGTCTCCGGTACATATCGCTCCGCCAAAATAAGGCGCGCAGTTTTTGTCAATGTTTCCTTTGTAGCAATACAATTTGTTGGCGCTGTCGTCGCTCATGCTAACGCCGCCGCCGCCGCCAGAAGCAAAGTTGTAGTAGATTCCGCCTTCAAAGTCATCGTCTTTGGCCGTGGCGCTTGTGTAGCCGATGTAAGCCTCGCCTTTGTCAATCGCGATCGCGCCGCCGTTGGCCGCTTTGTTTGAATAGTGGTTTTCGTCGGCGTGTGAATCCGCGTCTTTGTCGCCGATAATCGCGCCGCCGCTCATGAACAATTTTGCGCCGCCGGTCAAATACACGCCGCCGCCGTCGCTTGCCGCCGCGTTGCCCGCGATTGTTCCGCCCTGCAAGCTGAGCGTTCCTTCGTTGTAAATGCCGCCGCCGTTGTCTGCGCAAGCGTTGTAGGAAATGTCGCAGTCCGGCAAAACGGTCGCTGTGGCCGACTTGTTGTAAAAGCCTCCGCCAGACGAGCCGCAATAATTTTTTAGGACGCTAAAGCCGCTTGTTGTAGAAAGAGTCGCGTTTTCGTCAATATAAAGGCCGGCTCCGCTACCGTAAGTTTCGCAATAGTTTCCGCAATCGGAAATTCCTGTGGCCGGAGCGGACGCGCCTGTCACTCCTATGACGCAGCCGTCAAGGACAACCGAGCCTACGGCAGAAGCCCAGCCGCCGACATAAAGTCCGCCGCCACTTTGTCTGGAGTGGTTGTAATTGATTTGACCGCCGTTTATTGCAAGCGTTCCAGCGTTGCAGTAAATAGCTCCTCCGCAACCGTCCACGGCGACATTGCCAATGATTTTTGTGTCGGTAAGAGTGGCCTTTCCAAATTTATTTATGTAAATTCCGCCGCCGCCGCCAGTGGCCTTGTTGGAGCAGTCTGATTCCGAAGCGCAAGAAGTCCGCGACGCGTCTCCAAGCGCGCACCGTGTAAGCGTAACTTCCGCAAGGCCGCTTTCGCTGTCGTCGCGAACATAAACCGCGCCGCCGGATTTCGCCGAGCAACCGCTTATCGAGCAGTCGGTCAAAATTGCCTTGGCGCTTCGCTTTACGCAGATTCCGCCGCCGCCGCCGCCGTCCGAAGCGTAAATCATCGTCGGGTCAACGCGCGCCTTTCCGTTTGTAATCGAGCAATTCTTTAGCGTTGTCTGGCCGCCGGTAATGTCAAAGCCGTGGATTTTGTTCAAGTTTATGTAAGAGAAGGAAACGTCGTCCGCGCTGGCCGTGATTCCGTGCGTAAGGGCGCCGTCGATTTTGTAGTAGGCGCTTGTTCTTGTTCCGACGATGGAAATTTTCTTTGAGCTTGAAAGCGCCAGGCTTTCCGTAAGGCTTGTGTCGGCTTGAACGAAAATTTTAAAGCCGTCGGGAACGTCCGCCGCAGTGAGCATGGAAGCGTTTATGATTTCAAGCGCGCGCTCGACGTGCTCCACCGGGTCAAACTGAGTTCCGTTGTTGGAATCGCTCGCGGCGGTTCCAGAGCCGATGCCTGTTCCGCCAACGTAGACGACAGACTGCTGGTATTTTTTTATCACGTCCGAGCTTACGTTGACCGCGCCCGCGTTTATGTAAGGCGCCACGCCGTCTATTTTGTTTGTCGTTATGTTTGAATAAATTTGAACGGCTTGGTCCATGCGCATAAGAACAGAACTGTCCGCCGCCAAAAATTCCACCACAAGCGTGTAGTCGCCGGGAGCCAGCGCGCCGAGCGCCGGCTTTATGCTTGAGTCAAGCGTAAAGGAGCTTGCGGGCGCGGGATCGACATCGCCGCTTGCAACAACTGTTCCGCCGGAATTTGAAAGCGTGTAAGAGATTTTTTTTACGCTTGTGTCGTAAGCCATCGTAAGGCTAAACGCGCCGGGCTTTCCTGAGATTTGCGCGTAGCCCAGCGCGAAGTTCATGTTCACGATTGGGCTTGAGTCGTCCAGCGTTATCGGCGCGGCCGCCGTTTGGGTCATGATTATGTTGGAGCTTGTGTCCTTTGCGTCGGCGCGCAGGGTCCACGTTCCGTATTCAAGGCCCATGCTAAAGCTTGTGGTCGCCGTGTCAACGGTTATCGGGCTTGATTCGGGAACAACGGTTCCGTCGGCCTTTGTTCCCCAAGCGCTTACGGTGTAGCTGACTATTCCGCCAGTGACGTCCACCACGGTTGGAACCACGCTTCTGGAAATCGCCGGCTGTTCCTCTTTTTGCTGGATTGTTCCGCTGACGCTTCCCATTTTTAAGGGAACGGAAGCGCGCCCCGTTCCGCCAGGCTGAACCGCAGTAAAAGCCGCCGGATTTTCAACGTCCCCGCCCATATTGCTGCAAGAAAAAATTCCGCCCGCAAACACAAGACAGGCCGCCAAAACCGCCGCCAACCGCGCGGTCCGCCCCGCCGCAACCGAGAACGCCTTTAATGTCGGAACAAATCCTAGCCTATTACGCACTTCTTACTATAATATCATTATCGGCGCAATTTGGCTAGTGTTTTATGTCTTTTAACGGGAGGGGGAGACTTCCTCCTCCCTACTTCTCCTTGCTCCTTAAGATCGCGCAAACCTTAACTGCGGCAAAGAAATCGTCTTCAGAAATTCCAAGAGCCTCAACGTCCGGCCAGACAGAGGCTTTGTAAAAGTCCACGGCCTCTTTTGCAAACTCTTCAAAAATCACGTAGGTGCGGGCGTAGTCAAAAACAGGCGGGGCAAGGCGCGCGTTCATCCAGTCGATGATTGTAAAATCGATTTTGTCGGCGACAAGGTCGGCGCCGTCAGGAATCATGACGTTCAAAAAGTGCATGTCCAAATGGCAGACGACGCTTTTGTATTTTTTGCAAAGGCGCTCGATTGTCGGAAGAGCTTCCGATTTTTCTTTGTCATTGAGCGCAAGGCTTGCGGCATCAATTAGCGGCGGAATGTCCGTTCCCCCGGCGTTAGCGGCGTGAACAAAACGAAAGGCCCGCGCAAGGAGAGCGAAGCCCTGTTCCGGATTTTTTAGAACGGACTTTTCCAACTGGCCGCCTTTGACCAAATCCATTTTGATTATGTGGGGATCGTCGGTGTCGTAATACTTTACCGGGCAAAGGCCGGCCGCGTTAACGGCCCGCTGCTGGCGCTTTTCAAAAGCGATCCATTCTGCGGGATACGAGGCTTTGTAAACTTTGTAAGCGAATCCCTGATACAAAAAGACTTCCGCTTGGGCGCCTTTTCCTATCAGTTTTTGACTGCCGTCAAAAGTCATTTTGCCCAGCCGTTCCTACTTTAAAATCTCTCTGGCACGCGCGAGCGCCGCATCGATGTTGGCGCAGACGTTTTCTTTGCCCAATTTGGAAAGCATTCCGGTTTTTTCGCAGAGCATGTAGGGCTGGGTGTGGATGCCCGAAAGGACGATTGTGACTCCGCGGCGGTCGCAGGCTTGCTTGGCTTGCTCAAGGGCGCGGATTCCGCCGGCGTCCAAGTAAATCGTGTTCCTCATGCGCAAGACCAAAACCTTGTAGCTTACTTCGGCCTTTTCAACGGCCACGTCAAATTTTCGCACGGTGCCAAAGAAGAGCGGGCCGTCGATTTCGTAGACCATCGCGCCCTTGGGTATGTCCAAGGTCTCTTGGTTTTCGGACGAGCCGCTTATGCCTTCGGTCAAGTTTTCGCGCTTGGCCTGAACGTTTGAAAGGTCGCACATTTTTTTGATAAAGAAGAAGGCGGCCAATCCCAAGCCAACTTCAATCGCAACTGTAAGGTCGATGAACACTGTGATCAAGAAAGTCGCGGCAAAGACAAAGGAGTCGCTCTTTTGTCCCTTGACCAAAGCGCGGATGCTTCCAAAGCCCGCCATGTTCCACGCGACGTTTATCAACACCGCGCTCAAGGCCGCCATCGGAATGTAGACCGCGTATTTTCCCAAGAAAATCAAAATCAACAAAAGCGTCAGCGCGTGAACGATTCCGGCCACCGGAGACTTGGCGCCGTTCTTTATGTTGGTTGCCGTGCGCGCGATGGCGCCTGTCGCGGGGATTCCTCCAAAGAGGGGGCTTGCGATGTTTGCGATTCCCTGTCCGATAAGCTCCATGTTGGAGTCGTGCTTGCTTCCGATCATGCCGTCGGCGACGTCGCGCAC
>CADBBB010000004.1 GCA_902792795.1 uncultured Spirochaetaceae bacterium
GCGTTGTGGCCAACCAGCATGGCTTTGAAAAGCGTCCGCAATTCGCGGCCAGTCAGGAAGCCCAGTCCGCTCCCAAGGTTGAATTTTAGTGAACGTCAAGACGCTTGTAAAAAAACTTAAGCTTTCCAAAGAAGCCTTGGAGCGGGTCAGCCAAACGATAAGGCGCGCGGAAGAAAACACCAGCGGCGAAATAGTTTTGGCTCTCGCGGCGGAATCCAGCGACTATTCCTTTTGGGAATTGTTCGCGGCGATGATTGCGTCGTTGGCGGCCGCGATTTGCGCGTTTCCTTTTGCTGGAAAAATCCGGGCCTTTGACGAGGCGCGCAATTGGAGCGCGAGCGAATGGACGCTTCCCGCGATTTATGTCTTTGCCGCCTTCTTTTTGGTCCTGCTCTTTTTTGTTTTGATAAACGCGCTCGTTCCGCTTGACCGTCTTGTTATTCCAAAATTTTTTAAGGACAAAATGGTGAGCGACCGGGCGGAGCGCGCCTTTTGCGAATGTTCAGTTTATGACACGCGGGAACGCACCGGCATTTTGATTTTTGTCTCCTGCTTGGAAAAGCAAGTTCGCGTTTTGGCCGACAAGGGAATCGCGCAAAAAATCGGGCCGGACTTGTGGCAGCTTATTGCCAACGGCCTTGCGGAAGAAATTGGCAAGAACAATGCCGAGGCGGCCTTTTGCGAGGCGGTGGAAAAATGCGGCGACCTTTTGGCGCAATATTTTCCCGCCGACAAAAACGACAATCCCGACGAGCTTGACAATGGAGTTGTGATTTTAGAACGATGAAAAAATTTTTGTTCGCGCTTTTTGCGGCCGCCCTTTTGGCCGCCCCGATTTTTTCGCTTGAAGTTCCCGCGCTTGCGGGGCCGGTCATGGACTTGGCCGGAATCATGTCTCCGGACGCGCGCGGCAAGTTGGAGGACTACCTTTTGCGGGTGGACAGAAACTCTTCCGCGCAAATCGTTGTCCTTACAATTCCGTCGCTAGAAGGCGAGTCTTTGGAAGAGTATTCCATAAAGGTCGCGCGGGAATGGCGGCTTGGCCGCGCGGAGGACAGCAAGGGTGTCTTGCTTTTGGTGGCCTACGGGGAGCGCAAGATTCGCATAGAAGTTGGCTACGGAGCGGAAGGCGATTTGACGGACGCCAAGTGCGGCTTGATTATTCGCAACGTCATCGCGCCCGAGTTTAAGGGCGGCGACTATTCGGAAGGAATCGTGAAGGGCGCCAAGGCGATTGCGGGCGTTGTGGCCGCCGACGCGGAAGGCCAAAAAATAATCGCGGACAACGGCGATGACATCGATCCCGCCTCCGCCATCGCGACTATTATTTTCTTCGCGCTTTATTTCTTTATGTTTACCGGAAGCCTTTCCACAAAATTCCGCGCCTTGCAATGGCTTCCTTGGGCCGCCTGGTTCATCCGCAAGGCCAACGGCCCGCGCACCGGAAGCCAAAAATTTTACGACGAATATTACGGCGGCCATTTGCGCTCGACAGGTTTTGGCGGAAGCGGCTTTAGTATCGGCGGCGGCGGATTTGGCGGCCGCGGCGGAGGCTTTGGCGGCGGCGGCGCTTCAGGTGGATGGTAGCGGCAAGCCCAAACAGCCGTACTTTTATAGGAGTGAACGATGCAGCAAATCATTACAAGTCTTTTAGAGACGGACATGTACAAGTTCAGCATGGGGCAGGCGATATTCCACCAGTTCCCAAGCTACATGACGATGTGGGACTTTAAGTGCCGCAACAAGGGCGTGAAGTTCACGCATGAGATGGTGGAAGAAATCCGCAGGCAAATCAAATCCTATTGTGAGCTTTCCTTTACCGAGGACGAGCTGGACTACCTTAAGAAAATCGAATGGATTAAGCGCGACTACGTTGACTACTTGCGCTTGTGGCATCCGCGCTTTGAGGAATTTAAAATCCGCGCCACGGATACTGGCTGCGGGCTTGAAATAGAAACCTTCGGCACTTGGGCCAACACTTCCTTTTACGAAATTCCCACGCTGGCGATTGTAAACGAAGTTTACTTTAGGATGGGCCACAATTACGACGAGCTTTACAAAAGCTTTAAGGAGCGCGCGGACAAAAAAGTAGCGGCCTTGGCTGACGGAACTTGGAACATCGGAGGCTTTTCGGAATTTGGAATGCGCCGCCGCCTTAGCTCCGAGGCCCAGGAATACGTGATTCAAAAAATCTTGGACGCGCAAAAAAAAGGCTTCAAGGATTCCTTCTTTGTGGGAACGAGCAACGTCCTTCTTGCCAAAAAAATGGGCGTTAAGCCAATCGGCACTATGGCGCACGAGTTTGTCCAGTGCGTGGGCCAGGGCGACAGAAAGCATAATCCCGCGTATTCAAACTGGTTCATGCTTGAAGCCTGGGTCAAGGAATACGGCGTTCTTAACGGAATCGCGCTCACAGACACCGTGGGCACGGAAGTCTTTTTGCGCGACTTTAGAAAAACCTACGCCACGCTCTTTAGCGGCGTCCGCCACGACTCGGGCGACCCCTACGCTTGGGGCGAGCGCTTGATCGAGCACTACAAGTCGCTTGGCATCGACCCCAAGACCAAGTCTCTCATGTTCAGCGACAGCCTTGACTTTGAGCGCGCGTCCGCCATTTACGCGCATTTTAAGGACAAGGCCCGCGTGGCTTTTGGAATCGGAACCTACCTCGCCAACGACACCGACGTGGAGCCGCTCAACATTGTCATGAAAGTGACCGAATGCAACGACGGCCCCGTGGCCAAGCTTTCCGACGTTGAAGGAAAGAACATGTGCAAGGACCCCGCCTACATCGACTACCTTACCCGTGCCATCAAATGGCGCCTTGAGCACAAGGAACTGGATTTTTAGCCGCTCGCGCCGTCCGCCCCTTTTCGCGCCGCTTTTTGGTCTTACAATCCTTTTTTTGCTCCCGCCGCTTAATTTAAGATTCCCCTAAATTTCGCCGAAAATCTAATGATAGGGATAGCCACGCCCGCGCGGCTTCCTTGCGCTTTGTTCCGCGCATATATAGAACAAAAGCGCGAAATTCGGTATAATAGTTTAGTTTAAATTAGGGGCATTGTTTTGGCAGAGGAAAACGACGTAAAAAACGAGAAAGGCGAAAAGACCATAAAGGTCCGCTTTTCAATCGGCTTCAAGCTGGTTTTGATTGTTTCAATTTTGATAATCGTTTCGCTTGGCGCGATCACATACTTGGTCAACTTTTTTGTAAGCGACGACGTGCGCATAACCGCGGAGAACACAAATTTTGACGCCAACACCCGCTCGGCCAGCGCGGTCAAGAACACCATAGCGCAAATGCGCTCCAACGCCCTTCTTTTGCTCGACGTAATTGCAAACTCAAACGGCTCGGACTACGTTGCCCGAAGTTCCTCGTCAATTTACTTTGACCGCAATCCTGACACGGCGGCGATTCTTCTTTTGTCGCAGGAAAATTTCCGCCACGGCGACAGCGACTTGCGCCTTGTCAACAGCAAGTTTTTCGCGCAGAACGAACTGGACGAAGACCAAATCGAAGTTTTCATCACGACGGAGCGGGAGACCATAGAGCGTTCCTTTGGCCAGGAAGTCACCGTTCTCAACGCCACTCCGTTTTTTGACTTTGGAACGATAGCGCTCGCGCTTCCGTGGAACGGCCGCGGAAAGAACGACGCGGCGATAATCATTTGCTCGTGCGAATCGCTGACTTCTTCTTTTGGCGGAAGCTCCGCCAGCACCTCTTATGTAATCAACAGCCGCGGCGACGTTTTGATTCACCCGGACTTTGAGACGATGCGCCTCAACGCCAATTTTTCGGACTCGCCGCTCATCATTCAAATGCGCAAGAACAACGACGAAAACCGCCAGATTCTTTACACCGACAGCGACGGAAAAGAATACTTTGGCGCCTACCAAAAGCTGGAGCTGGGCGACCTTGGCGTAATTACCACAGTTCAGTCCGAATTGATTTTTGAAAACGTGCGCGCCACAACCAAGCGCAACATTTATCTTACGCTGGCGGTTTTGTTCGTGTCGATAATTTTTGTTTGGTTCTGGTCTTTGTCAATGAGCCGCCCGCTAAAAAAGCTTACGGTGGCCAGCGCGCAAATTGAGGAAGGCGATTACGACGTTCGTCTAAAGCCGCGCGGCCACGACGAAATAAGCGTGCTCACGCAGTCGTTTGGCCGGATGAGCGCGGGACTTGCCGAGCGCGAAAGATTGAAGGACACCTTTGGCCGCTTCATTAACAAGGACATCGCGGAGAAGGCGGCGCGCGGCGAATTGGCTCTTGGCGGCGAGACAAAAACTTGCACGGTTTTCTTTAGCGACATCCGCTCGTTCACCGCGATTAGCGAAAAGCTTGAACCGTTTGAGGTCGTTGAATTTTTGAACCAATACATGACGCGCATGGTCGCCTGCGTAAACCAAACCAAAGGCGTGGTTGACAAATTTATCGGCGACGCGGTAATGGCCGTTTGGGGCGCGCCTGTCACAAGCGGAGACCCGGCGCTTGACGCCTTGCGATGCGTGCGCGCGGCGCTAATGATGCGCGCCTCCTTGCGCGAATTCAACGTTGGCCGCGGCGGAGACAAAAAGCCTATCATCAGAATTGGTTGCGGCATCAACACGGGACCGGTAATCGCGGGCCAGATCGGTTCAAACGAAAGAATGGAATATACGGTAATCGGCGACACGGTAAACTTCGCGTCGCGAACGGAGTCTTTGAATAAGCCGCTCCACACCGACATTCTTTTGACGGAAAACACTTACGAGCTTATAAAGGACTACGTTCTTGTGGAACAAATGCCTTCTGTCACCGTTAAGGGAAAGGCAAAGCCGGTCCACATGTACGCTGTAATAAACATGCCTTACGCGGAGGACATTCCGGGAGCGGGAAAAGACGGACCAAAGACAATGGCCGAGGTTCGGGATTTGTTAGGAATAGACGCTCCCGATTTGGCAACGGTAAACTTGGATGAAGAAGAAAAGAAGTACAAGATCCAAAAGTAGCGTTCTTGGATTTTTCTTGACATTTATATTTCTTCTCTCATGCGCGACAGGCGCGGCTTGGAGCATAAAGAAATTTTATGAAAGCCTCAACGCCTCGCTTACAAAGCTTAACGAAAAGCCCATAGCCACAATCACCTTTAAATACAAGACGGCGCAAAGAAAATTTGAGGAGCGAATGATTTGGGACCGTTTGCGCCAACATTCCCCGGTATACAACGGAGACACAATCCGCACCGCGCCTGAGTCCGAGGCGACGATTTACTTTGAGGACGGAAACATAATGGACTTGGGCGAAAACACGATGGCCCAAGTTTTCTTCCACGACGGCCATGTTGAGACAAGCGTTTCCGGCGGAACTTTTGTCATCAATTCAAGCGGTTCGTCAAACGGCGTGATTGTCAACGCGGGAACGTCAAACGTTGTCGTCAACGCCGGCTCTTCCATAGGAGCGAGCGTTTCCCAAGAAAGCGGAACAAGCGTCAAAGTCGCAAGCGGCCAAGTCGTCTTTACCGACGAAAATGGAATCACGCGCGCGATGGAAGAAGGGCAGGCCATCGCGCTTGACGCGAGCGGCGACGAGCAAATCATTCCGATAATCACAGTGTACGAGCCTGCTCCCAACGCAAAAGTTTTGGCCTTTGCCGGCGACAAGAAGGCCGTGGAATTTAAGTGGGCCGTCCAAAACATGGGAGCGGACGACGGCCTTGTTTTGCAAACGTCGCGCGACAAAAAATTTGAGGCCGTCGACCAAACGTTTGACTTGACCGGCCTTACGGAAACGTCGGTTGAATTTGAGGAAGGCATTTCTTATTGGAGAATGTATCCCAAAAAGGCCGGCCCCAAATATGACGCGCAAAGCAAGGTTAAAGTTTTTCTCGCGCCGCCGCCAAGCCTAATCGCGCCTGAGAGCCGTTCCACATATTCCTACAAAACAAAAATGCCGGACGTGCGCTTCTCTTGGTCCGCCGACGACGTTGTCACCGCATTTGACTTGGAAGTGGCTGACAATCCAAGAATGGAAAACCCCGTCGTAACGCAAAGGACCACCACGCCGTCAAGCATCGTGTCAACTTTGGGAACGGGAACTTGGTACTGGCGCGTCACGCCCTTCTACACGCTAAACAACATCGGCCTTGGAAAGCCAAGCGAGACGCGCGCCTTCACCATAAGCCAGCGCCAGGGCTTGGAGCCGCCGGAATTGATTTTGCCAGCGCAAAACGAGCGCATAAACACGGCGCTAAAAGACCAAATAATCTTTTCTTGGAAAAACAATCCTGAGGCCGTGGGCTACGAAATAAAAATCGCGCAAGATCCGCAGTGCTACGACGTTAAAATCACCGAAAAGCCAAAATCAAATTTCTTTACGGTCAAGCCTTCGCAAGTTGACATGCAGGAAGGAACCTGGTATTGGCGCGTGACGCAATACGACGCCGACGGCGACATCTCCGACCAATCCGAGGTGAGGAAATTCACCACGGACAAGGTGACCTTTGAGCAGCGCGCGCTTTATCCGCCGGACAACTTTGTGACGGTCGACAGCGCCTTGTCGGAACTGCGCTTCACTTGGAAGACCAACATTCCTGGCGACAACAAATTCCAAATCGCGCGCGACAGGAACTTTACAAACCTTGTCGTTGACGAAATTGACAACGAAAAATTCTTCCAAGGCGCCAAGCTCGCGGGCGGACAATACTATTGGCGCATAAGCTCGGCCACGTCTCCCGACCAATACTCAACCGAGCCGCGCGCGCTGCGGGTTGCCGCGCAACTTACCGCGCCGGTTTTGACATACCCGCGCCAAGATGACGCGCTCGTTTCGCTTGGAACCTCATTGACGCGCTTTGCTTGGCGGCCTGTCGC
This sequence comes from uncultured Spirochaetaceae bacterium, assembly GCA_902792795.1. Taxonomy (GTDB): domain Bacteria; phylum Spirochaetota; class Spirochaetia; order Treponematales; family Treponemataceae; genus Treponema_D. The sequence continues at coordinate 6,853 of CADBBB010000004.1, forward strand.
GGACGCGGAGTATTACCTCTTTAATTTTTACGCAAAAGATAATTTGGCGGAACCTATCGTCTCCGAGCGCGTCTCGACAAGCTCAAAGGCCGTTGACTTGTCAAAGCTCGCCGACGGCGAATATTCTTGGTCGGTGCAAGCGGGCGTTGACGAAAGCGCCGTGACCGCGCGCCGCTTGAGCCCGATGTCGCAGGGCAATTTTAAGCTGGCCCAATTGCGAAAAATCCGCCTGCTTTATCCTGGAGACGGCGCGACGATCGACGGCCTGAGCGCCTTGCAGTATCCGGACAGCGCGCGGTGGGCTTGCGAGCAAGAGCTTAAGCAAGTTGTCTTGACGCTTTCCAAAAATCCAAACGGCTATTCAAATCCGATTTTCACCGCGCGCTCTCCGGCGCAAATGATAAAGTTCCCGCGCCTGGAGCCTGGCGTTTACTATTGGACTGTGCGCGGAACCAACGCCGCCGGCCTAAACGCTTCCGCCGAAAAAGCCAACTACTTTACCGTTTCAAAAATTTCGGCCTTGCCAAAGCCGCTTTTGACGGCGCCGGCCAACAACACGGTTTACGGCGCGGCGCAAATCCGCGCTTCCCGTAAAATTTCTTTTGCGTGGCAGCCGGTTCCGAGCGCCACAAGCTACGCCTTTACGCTGCGCAACGAGCGCGGCCAAGTTTTGATAAGCAAGCGCGTCACCGAGCCTAGATACGAGCTGGGCGACATGGCGGTATTGAAAAACGGCCGCTTCACTTATTCCGTGCAGGCAAGCCAAACGCTCTCAGACGGAACCTTGGCGCGGCGCAGTGAAATTAGCGCGAGCAACTTTACAATCAACCTGCCGGCGGCGGGCGACATAGTAATTGACGACACGGGAGTTCTTTATGGAAATTAAAAAACTCCTTGCCGCCTTGCTCTTGGCTTTAACTTTCTCGCCCGCGCTTTTTTGTCAGGAAAGCGATTCAAGCGCCGCGCCCGACAGTTCTAGTAAAGAAACAGTTTCTGGTTCCGCCGGCAGTTCCGGCCAGGAAAGCGCTTCTGATTCCGCGCCTGATTCCGACCGCTCGCGCTATACGATTTCCGCGATAGAGGCGCCCGACAACGGCCTAAACTATTACATCACCAAAGACGAAAACCAAGAATTCAAGTTTGTGCAAAAACTCAGTTGGAGCGCCGTTTCCGACATAAAGAATTATCGCATAACGATTCAGCGCAAGCAGGACGACGGAACATGGCTCGAAGTTTTGCAAAAGGACTTGTTTGAAAACAAGATAGAAGTTTCCTTGGAGGCGGGCCAATACCGCTTTCATGTCGGCGTCGTGAACTTGTTTGACCAGCTTGAAAAAAATTCAGACTGGAAATTTTTTGAAGTCCTAAAGGCCACGCAGCCAAAAATCGACGCGATGCAAACCGAATCCTTGATTTTGAATTCCAAAAAGGCGGACGGAATATTCACCCTTGACGGCGAAAACTTGACGCCCAACACAAAGTTCACGATGGAGCAAAAAAATTCCGAGCCGCCAAAAATCATCCAAGGAACCATTTTGAGCGTTTCTCCCGACGGAACAAGCGCGCAAGTTCAGTTCAACCTGGCCGAAATTAGCGAAGGCAAGTATGAAATTTACGCGCAAAACCCCGGCGGCCTGAGCGTCATTTCAAAATCGATTACGATTAAAAACAAAAAGGACCGCGCTTGGCGTTTCTTGGCCAGCGCCGGCTACACGTTCCCGTTGACTTTCTTTGACGGAACCTTTGACAAATACACCGGAAACAATTATTATCCGATTTCCGGAACGGCAAAATTGGAATTGATTTCGTTCCGGACAAAAGCGGGCGACTTTGGCTTTGGCGCGGTAGGAAACTTTTCGATGTTCTCAAACGAGACTGACAAAATTTCAATGAGCGGAAAATACGCCAACGCGCTGGCTTGCTTGGTTTGGCAAAAATACATCGTTCCGCAAAAGCTCTGCGTCGACGTTCATGTTGGCGCCGGAGCCGCGCTTTTGTTTGACGTTGGATTTAAGAACAAGGTGGTGGACTCGGACAGCCCCAACATGCAAAGTTTGGCGCTTGCCTTTGGCGGCGGCTTGGGTATACAATATCATGTCGCCAAACACTTCTTTATAGAAGCGAACGTTGATTTTGTGGACGCCAAATTCTCGGACATGAATTTGGGAATGTTGTATCCTTCGCTGAGCGTTGGAGGAATGTTTTGATTAAGAACAAATTGATTGCCTTTGTCAAAAAATTAGCGTTCTCTCTAACGGTCGCCTTGTTCGCAAGTTCCTGCGAAAATTTCACCGACGAGGCCGGAGCCTTCCTTGAGTCTTACGGAAACATTGCCAGCATCGCTTCCATTCAATACAGCAGGGAAGGCGTCATGTCGGAAGGCCAGCTGAACATCGACTCTTCCGCCGACTTTGCGATAAACTTTACGATTGACAATCCCGGAAATTTCACGCTGGCGGTAAACGACGGCGACACGCACATAAGCGCGGTCTCAAAAAATCTCGTCACAATTTTTTACAGCGCGAACGATTTGGCCGCTTTGGAAATTGCGGGCGGAAAATTCAATTCGGGATTTTCGCTGTATGGAATAACGCCCAGCGGAAAAACTTTGCTGCAATGCGTTTACCCCGGCGAGGACATCGTTTGCAATTCGGCGCCGTCAAAAATCACCAACGCGCTGGGCCAGCTGCAAACCGACACGGCCTCTTCCATAAACGAGCGCTTGGTCATCGCGCTCCAGCTTCCGCCAGCTCCAACGCAGGGAATAATGGACTGGAAGAGCCTTTGCGTGACCGACACAAGAAGCGGCGCCGTCCATGAGTTTGCGTTCTCTCCCGCGGGATCGACTACAATTCCCGACGGAACAGTTTCCAACGGATGGACTGTAACTGCCGTAGAGCCGACAGGCCTTGGACCTTCGTACCCCGGCGGACGCGCGTTCACTCCGGAAGCGACCGGCGGCGTGGTTTATTATGTCGTTACGGACGTGGACAACGCGGCGGGCCTTGAGCCGTTTGACATAATTCTTTCCATAAAGGACCAGGGCGGCCTTGAAAACCCGACCACAATTCCGTCGCATGAAGTCAAGCTTGACACGCCCACTTGTTCCGTCACCGTGGCGCGCGTGGAAAACACTTACGCCGTTCCGTATTATGACGTTGTGATTCACGCGCCGGCCAACGCGCCAGACGCAACCTTGCATTACGCGATTACCGATTCGTCAGGACATTCCATCGCGGACATAAGCGGAAGCGCGACCGAGCATGTCGGCGACACTACGTTCAGGCTGTATCCCAAGGCCGACGGAAGCGACGAAAATTATTTGGTGAGCCAGGTTTACGCAACCAAGAGCGGCTATGCGGACAGCGACGACGGAGCGCCAAACTGCGGTTCCGCCGGAAACATCGCGGTTGGCGGAATGACTTTGGAAGAGCCCACGGCGAGCATAGCCACAGGCTCGACAGTTCCGCAAGGAACAGAGCTTGTCTTGACCGCGCCTCAAGACGGCGCCAGCGTTTATTGGATGTATTCGCTCAACGTTTCCTCGCTTGTTGAAGGAGACGAGCTGAGTCCGGCCAAGGTTGCGCTGGAGGCCGCGGGCTCTTACATTGTCAAGGCTTACGCGCACAAAACTTATTACACAAATTCCGCGATTACGTCCGGCTGGAATTACACAGTCACGCTGGCAAAAGTTTACGTACAGAGCGGAATCACGCCAGGTTCCGGAACCGGAACCATCGCCGACCCGCTTGGTTCGATTATCGAGGCGATAACTTGGCTTGGAAATTACGGCGACCCGACAAGTTCCGCCAACACAATTTGCGTTCTTGGCGACATGACTTCGATTGACGGACTCTCCACCGTAAGCTCGGGCTACTACAACATCGTGGGCTGCGACGCCGACGGAACTATGGGCGTTCCTGTCACTCTAAAGACTGCTTCCGGCGAAGGCCTCTTGCAGCTTGTCGGCGGAACTCTGACTTTGCGCGCGGTGACGCTCACCGGCATGAACGGCGCTTCAAGCGGAGCGATCGGCTACATCGGCGGAATGCTCATACTAAAGGACAAGGTTACGATTACAGGCAACGCCAACTCCGGCGCCGCCAAGAACGTAAACATCGCCACGGCCGGCCTTAAGATTTATGTAGACGCCGGCGGACTTGCCGGAACAAAAGTCGGCGTGACGACGGTTGAAACTCCGGCCGGCGGAACGCCCGTCACTATCACGGACGGCTACGCGGACGCGTGCGGAACAGAGCCGCTGGCCAACCACTTTACAAGCGACTCGTCAAGCTACGCCTTTGTCTTTGACGCAAGCGGCGAGGCGGCCCTTGCGGCGGGCGGCGGCTCAATCGACATTGGCGACATTTACAGCGTGTCGTTCGCGCAAACGGCCAGCGCGGGCGTTTACACCTTCACTGCGTTCGCAACTCCGACAAGCGGCGGAAGCCCGGTCGACATCACCGCCGACATCTCCACATGGTCGATGAAGCTCTACTATTTGAACACATACACTGGAATGAGCGCCGCGACCAACACGATGGACTTGTCCGCGCTCGGCGCCGGAACATATATAATGAAGATAAGCGCTGTCTACGGCGGAAAGACCTACTCCGGCGAAGTGGAACTTACGATTGACCCCTAAGCGCTTAGTTTGCGGGGGCGGCGAGCGCTTCCTAGACTTTTCCCAAAAAGCGCGCTACAATTATTTGGTTATAGCCGATAATATATGGAGCGGCTTTCTGTAATAGACTATGCCACTGCGGCATAAAAATAAAGGTTCTTCTATTGACAAGCGCGCGCTTTGAAAAAACATTAAAATCCTTCTCATTTGCGGCGGCGATTTTTGTGGCGGCTCTTTGTGGAGCGCTTTTTGCGTCGTGCGAGAACATGGGCGGAGACGTGTCGCCGATTTTTGTGGCGCCGGTTGACGGCGGCGGGCAGGGCGGAGGCTCTGGGGCTGCGGGCGGAAGTGGCGGCTCAAGCGGCGGCTCGGCCAGCGCGACGGGCGCGGTTGCCGGAACCCTTACGGCCAGCGTCCGGCTGCCGGGCTTGCCTTCGCTTGCTGGAATCGCGCCTGTGCCGGAAAACGTCGCGCGCTACGCGGGCCGCTCCAACGCTTTGGCGCAAACCAACGCGCCCGCCGCCTCAAACGATTCGGCGCAAGCATCCGACGGCATTTCAAAGTCGGCCTTTCCAAACATAGCGGACGCGGCGGCCACGGCATACACTTTTAGCGCGACGCTTTCGCAATCGGGAACGGGCGGCGCGACATACACCGCCGACGGATCTTACGACGCCGTTGAGGGAAAGTGCTCGTTTTCTTTTGGCGGAGCGAAGAGCGCGTCCGAGGCCAGCTACACTCTTACGGTGGAACTTTACCACGCAAGCGGAACGCCCGCCGTAAAAAGCCTTGTGGCAAGCGGAAGCCAAAGCGTAACGGTTGGCGCGAACGCTCCGTCATTTAGCGCGAGCGTCTCCCTCGCTCCCAACTTGGAAAGCGGCGCCCCCAACGGCAGCCTAAATCTTCCGATAAAATTCAGCGACACAAGCGTAACAAGCGTTCAGCTTACCCTGCTGGATTACGGAAACCATGACGTGACTGCAAGCTATTTGGATTGCGGAACTTCGCTCACGCTTACAGGCGGAAGCGGAACAATCGCCAGCGTCGCAGGCGGACTTCCCCCGGGAACATACACGCTCCTTATGACCTTTATGAAGGGAACGGCGCAAGTGGGCGCCAGGACCGAAAGCCTCAACGTCTATCCGGCGATGGAGACAAGCCTTTGGTGGACAAAGGACGGAATCGGCGCGGCGATGGCGGCCCTTAGCGTGACGCAATTCAATCAAAAAGAATTTTACGTTCGCGGAACGGGCGGCGTCTTTTACACGACGGTATTCCCAACGGCGGCAGAAGCTGAGGACACAAACAACGGCTCGTTCGCGTTCCCTTTAAAGACAATCCAAGAGGCCGTAAACCGAATCAAGGCAAGCGGCGACACGACGACGCAATACACGATTTATATAGATGGAAAAGTAACCGTTCCTGCGGACGCGGATTATTCTACAATTTCTGATGACTACAAAAAAAGCCTTGCGTATATAGATTCCGCGCAAAAAATCGCGATAACAGGCTGGACAGGAAGCGGCTTTGACATCATCGACTGCGGCAAAAAATGCAGGGCGATTACTGCGGCCAGCGGCGCCGAAGTTGCTATAACAAAGCTTGCGATTAAAAACGGCGACGGTGTGAATTATGGCGGAGCGTTGTATGTTGGTGGCGGCGACTCTACAGTAGTTCTTGACGACGGCGTGCTTGTAAACGGCAACCATTGCGAAACTAATGGCGGCGCGATTTATTGCAATGGAAATCTTTACATTTGCGGAAGCGCCGTTGTGGGCGATTATTCGCCTTCTATGACTGCCGCATTGGAAGACGATTGCGGAAATTTATGTGATGGCTCCGGCGGAGGAGTATCTTGCAGCGGAAATCTGTACCTTGGTTATAGCGGAAAAAATTCTTCCGGTGGCTTGATAGAAAAGGCTCTTTCGGGCGGAATCTATCGAAATTACTCCAAAACATATGGCGGCGGAATTTATTCAACAGGAACTGTAACAATGGCTTCCGGCAGCGTGGACTTCAATGCTGCCACAAGCGGCGGCGGAGTTTATGTCAGCGGTTCTTCCACTTCGAGCGGCAAATTCTACATGGGCGGAACATCGCGCATAAGCGGCAACGAAGCTACGGGCGCTGGCGGGGGTGTTTGTAATTCTGAGTCTGGAATTTTCTGTATGGCCGGTTCGGCGATTGTTGGAGCCGACCCAAGCGGTTTGACAGAAGCGGCAAAAGTGGATAATGGAAAACATTCAAACATGGCTAAATATGGAGGCGGAATTTTTATTGGAAAGCCGTCCGGGTTTAAATTTGGCTACAAGAATGAGGCCATGTCCGACCCAACTTTTGCGGGCGGAGTATACTACAATTATTCTACAGATGGTGGCGGTGGCATTCGAGTTGATTGTCCTACTGGTACTGGGCAAATCTTTAACTTTGAGCGAGGAAGCGTTTGTTACAACAGCAGCGGCCTTGTTGGCGGCGGAATTACAGTTCTTTCCGTGACCAGCAATCCAAAAATCTACATCACGGGCGGCCAAGTTTCTAATAATAGCGCGGGCACTGATGGCGGTGGTATTCACGCGCAAAATGTTTATGTTGGCGGCGGAAAAATCGCGGGCAACTCGGCCGCAAAATACGGCGGCGGCGTTTACGCTAGCCAAGAGTTTTACTTATACGGAACTGGCGTAATTGGAGATCCAAGCAAGGCGCAGATTGCCCAGGCTAACGACTGCTCCAACAAGGCCAAGGCTGGCGGCGGAGTTTATGGCCATAAGGTGTATATAGGCTATTCGGACGCTTCCACTCCAGCCGCTTGTACCGGCGGCATTTACCGCAACTACGCCACGGCTGTAAAAGGCAGTGAAACATATTTCTATGGCGGCGGCGGAATTTGCATTAGAGGAACTTCCGCGTATTGGCTTTTTAAGATGCAAAGCGGAACTGTGGCCTACAACGCGGGCGACAGTTCCGACGGTTATGGCGGCGGCCTCTTTATTTATGGAAGCGGAGCGCCTGACTCAAGCATTACTTATCCAGAAGCCACAGGCGGCTCCTTTGTGGGGAACGGCGCAAAGTATGGCGGCGCAGTTTGTTGTTACTCAAGGACCCTTGGTCTTGGCGGCTCCATTTACATGCCTAGCGCCACAGGCGAAAATGGCGACAACGACATTTATTTAAAGGAAGGAATTCTTCGTCTTCTTTCTAACTTTGACAGCGCCACTCCGACGCCTGTTGTCACTATAACGCCGTATGAATACACGCTCAACACGACTGTCCTTACAGGCTCGGCCTTGACCGCCGCCGAATGCGCCAAGTTTGCGCTTACCCAGCCGGCGGGCGTGGAGTTCCCGTGGACAATTGAGTACGATTCCACAAACGGCGGCGTTCTAAAGCACGATCGCAATGTCTTTTATGTTGCCGATTATGGCGACAACACCAGTGGCGACGGAACAAAAGACAATCCATACGAAACGATAAAGTTTGCGTTAACAAAGTTTACCGACAAGATGCCCGCTAGCGTGGATTTTAAGAATAAGATTTACGTTCTTACCGACATGACCTATGACGCTGGGTTGGGCTCTGACGTCCCTTGTTACTATGAAATAGTCGGCTGCAATGGCAAAACTGTTGGAAGCAACGTCACGCTCACATTCAACACGCCAGACGACTCGGGCCTTTATGTCGCGTACGGCCAAAAGATAAAGCTGACCCACATCGACATTACGCAAAGCTCCGCCACGGTCAACAATTACGCGGCGATTCTTGTTGAGAATTCCTCGACAAACGGTGTTGGCGAATTGTGGATGGAAGATTGTTCCATCAAGAACATGTACGCCAAATCTTGCTCCGCCATCGCCGCCAAGGGCGACGTCCACTTAAAGAACGTGGAAATTTCCGGCAACAAGACTGTGGCCAACACAAGCGGCGCCACGCCTTTTGGCCCGGCCATAAATTCCACCACAGGAACCGTCAGCGTACTTGGAAAGGTTGTCATAAAAGACAACCAAATGCAAATCAACACGGCCGCCGCTGGCGACCCGCCGTCTTACGTTTACAAAGACCAAAACCTTTGGATTGGCGAAAACACTGGAACGGCGGTCTTCAACCCGATTAGAATCGCAGGCGCCCTTGACAGTGAAAGCGATATCGGCGTGACGCTCTTTGACTATGGAACGCTTTACACGACGTTCACCAGCGGCTTTGCCTCGGCTGAAATCAGCGCTCCCTCGGATGTCTTTACAAGCGACGACGGCATGAGCGTGATTAAAAACATTTCCGGCGAAGCGATTATGACGGCTCCCGTCAGCTTGTATGTTTGGCAGACAGGAAACGACTTGATAGGAAACGGAAGCCGCATGGCGCCATTCGCCACGATAAACAAGGCCATTTCAACAATCAACGCTTTTGACACCAGCGGCATAAGCTACACGATTTATGTCGGCGGAACTGTCAAAGGCTACGCGGAAATTCCAGACGGCGTAAAGGCGGCAAAAATAACGATTGACAAAGATCCATTGTCGCTTGTGACTAACACGCTTGACGGAGTAGGCAAGGCCAGCCCTGTCTTGACCATAAACGCCGCCATTCCAGTGGACATAAGCAACTTGACAATCACGCGCGGAAGCCGCGGCGTTGACATAGAAAAATCCGCCACGGTAAAGATAACGGACTGCGTTGTAACCGGAAACGACGCGACGGGCAAGACCAACATCGCCGGCGCCGGCATTTATGTTCCAGAAAATAGCGCGATAACTCCTTCGCTTACCATTACAGGCGGCGAAGTAAGCTCCAACACAGCCACAGGACTTGGCGGCGGCATTTACTTTGGCGCTGGAACGCTTACGATTGAAAATGTTGAGATAAGCGGAAATGAAGCCACAGGCACGAACAAAAACGGCGGCGGCTTGTATGTTGGCGGCACCGGCGGCTATGTAAGCGGCTTTACAATGACCGGCGGCTCAATCGACGGCAACACCTCAAGCACAGACGGCGGCGGCGCGACCATAAATTGCAAACAGAGCGCAAACGCCTTGTTAGACGGCGTGACAATCAGCGGCAACACCGCGTCTGCCGGAAACGGCGGCGGCATCGCAATCACAAGCGGCAAATACCTTTCTGTCAAAGACTGCATTATTATCAACAATACCGCCACGGCAGGCAACGGCGGCGGCATATACAATGCCGGAACTTGCTACATTTACGGTTCCACCGCAATCGGCGAAGAAGGCGCGTCTTCTCCCGCAGAGTCCGGAGCGTCAAAGCATTCCAACCTTGCTGGAGGCAACGGCGGCGGCATTTACAGCGCGGGAACTCTCAAATTGGGCGTCAATTCCAGCGGAACGGCGGTAGCTCTCACTGGCGGCGTTTACTACAACTTTGCGGGCATTGGCGGCGGCATTTACAACAATTCGGGAACTGTCACCATGTCCAGCGGAACGATACAGCGAAACGGCGCGACAAACGGCGCCGGCGGTGTTTACAACAGGGCTGTGTTCAATTTTAGCGACGGATTAATTGACCGCAACAACGCTCCTGCAGGCGCTGGCGTTTATACCGGCGGTACAGCCACGTTCACAATGTCCGGCGGAACTATAAGCAACAACGCGGCTTCAGCTACGGATGGAAGCGGCGGCGGAATTTGCGCCACAGGCACGTTCAGCATGACAGGCGGAACAATTAGCGGAAACTCGGCTCTCTTGGGCGGCGGCATTTACTCTTCCGGCGCTGCAAGCATGAGCGGAACAACGGCGACAATCACAGGAAACTCCGCCTCTTATGGCGGCGGCTTGTATGTCTTTGACAACGTGTTCACCATGAGCGGCGGCTCGATTACAGCCAACACCGCGACAAACGGCGGCGGCGGAGTCTTGATTTCTTCCGACATAAATTCGGAGACAGGCGCAATCACCATTGGCAGCTTTGCAATGAGCGGCGGCTCGATTTCTGCCAACACCGCGTCTCCGGGCGGCGGCGTTCTTGTATCGTCTGTTATGGACGCAAGCAGCGTCAGCCATGACGCGGTCTTTGACATAAGCGACGACGCTTTGATTCCTGCGGGAACCGACGGAAAGAACGACGTTTACTTGGAGGCGCCAATAAGGCTTATAAGCAGCTTGAACAAAGACGCTCCTGTGGCCACAATCACGCCGTCCGCTTACAACACCGCCGCTCAAGTCTTGACCCAAGCGACGCCCGGTCTTGTAGGCGGAAACTACGACAAGTTCGCCGTTACGCCGCAAACAATCTCTGGCGGCTTGACAAAGAACTGGACCGTGAACAGCTCGGGCTATTTGGCTCAGCTTGCGTCCGGCGGCGGAACAATCACAATCCACACGCCCGAAGGCGACTTGAACCTTGCGGCCAGCGCCACTACAATCGACACCAGCGCGGCCGACACCACAGTCACAATCAGCGCGACCGACGCGTCCGGCGACCCCATAACGACCGGCTTTACATGGAACGGCGTGACCGTCTACTACGGCGCGGACGAAATCGACATCGGCACTGGCAACTCATACAAGTTCAAGAAAACCTTCCCCAAGGGAACCTACACGCTGAACGTTAGCGTCACCTATAATGGCACGACTTACTCCGACTCGTTCACGATTAAGAAGACGGTGGAGGGGGCTGTTGCGCCGCCGGCAGGTTTTGTTGGTGTAGAGGGCGCGACGGTGACTGGCGGCGGACTTACGCCAACTTCCAGCGTCTTTATCAGCGGTCGAACTGTTGCAATCGGAAACCTGTTTGTCTCTGACCACGAGCTTACGCAAGGCGAATACGAGACCTATTGCAAGTATGGCGGAACGGATGCTCCGAGCTCGTCTCACGGCAAAGGTACTAACTACCCTGCGTATTACGTCAGCTGGTACGACGCAATCGTTTATTGCAACTTGCGCTCTAAGGCGGAAGGCTTGACCCCAGCATACAAAATTGGAACAGAAACTGACCCGACAAAGTGGAGCGGCATTGTATCAGGAACTGGAACTGACGCGGGCAAATACTGCGGCCCGTCAAGCGACAACTCCACATGGAACGGCATGACGTTTGACACCACCGCAAACGGCTACCGCCTGCCGACGGAAGCTGAGTGGGAATACATCGCTCGCAACAGAAACCAAGACAGCTACACATACAGCGGAAGCAATACTATTGACGATGTGGCTTGGTACACGACAAACAGTTCAAGCAAAACCCACGAGGTAAAGGCCGACAAGATTGCCGGAACAGACTCCGCCAACGGCCTTGGCATATACGACATGAGCGGAAACGTTTGGGAATGGTGCTGGGACTATAAAAACACAATTTATACATCGACATCAGCGACGGGACCGTCCGCCGCGTCGTCGGAGTCTTACCGCGTTCACCGTGGCGGCTGTTGGGGCAGTGTCGCTTCCAATTGTTCGGTCGATAACCGGGACAGCTACGGCCCCTACAACCGCAGCTTCGGCATTGGCTTCCGCGTGGTCCGCAACGCGCCGTGACGGGCGGCAAGCCTAGGACGCGGAGGTTTAGGCTTGACAAAAGACGGGGTGGTGGGTTAGGTTGCTTTTTTTGATTTTTGTGGTATAATAATTTAAAAGGAGGCGCGATATGGCATACAAGACCCTTGAAAGACAAATTGACGCATTGCCGATGGAAGCTCAACAAGAAGTTGCCCATTATGTAGGGTATTTGTATTCGCTTTATAGCGCAAGAAAGAATAGAAAAATTAGCGTTGCAGAAAAAATCAACGCCTTTATGAAAGAAAATCCAAACGCTTTTGACGAATTTGCGCCTGTCCGCGATGCTGGCCTGCAAGCGATAAGGGAGCTTACAAAGAATGATTCGTGGTGAAATTTGGATGGTTGATTTTGGCGTTCCGTTTGGCAGCGAACCCGGCTGGCGGCGGCCTTCGATTGTCGTTCAAAATGACGAATTCAACCAAAGCGCGATGCATACAACTATTGTCATCCCTTTAACTTCAAATCTTAGGCTTGCGGATTTTCCCGGAAACATGTTGTTGCCTGCTGCGCAAACTGGGCTTAATAAAGATTCTGTCGCTGTCACTCCACAAATCACTGTAATAGACAAAGCTCGCTTGTCTGAAAAAATTTGCGAACTCTCCGATGAATTTATGCGGCAATGCGACGAAAACATTCAGTTGCTTTTGGATTTGTAAAGGCTTTGGTTTTTCAAGCCTGAATGCTCAGAGGAGGCGTAAAATGATTTCGGCAAGAGAACCCGTGGTTTGTGATACTTACACAGTCACATTTTCAAGTTCTGATTCCGCAATGCGCTTTGGCGAGGCTATGCCAGATTCCCGCCTTACCGCTCCTTCGGGAGGAAAGTTATACAGATTGCGCGAAGCGATTTTTCTTTCCAAGCGTTTAGGCCGTCCTCTGACAAAAGCGGAAATGGCGCAGTTTGAGATATAGGGAATTCCCTATGCGCGTTGAAATAGCAACGATTATGTCATTTTTTAAGAGAGATAGGACATTCAAGTTTTTCTCATTGGCGGCGGGCGGCGCGCTGCGTTTTTAATTGCACCGAATTCGGTACAATTAAAATTTGGATTATAAAGAATTTCCCACTCGCCCAAATATTCGATTGTACTTTTTAGACTAAGCCATCGGAAAATAATGTGTTCCTGATGAATTACCGTAATCTCCGTATTTTGAACAGTTATTTTTGCCATTTTATACCTCGCATAAAAAAAATCGGGAACCGCTTTTTTTGCGATTCCCTTATGCATATAAGGTATAAATTTTATTCAAAAATTTAGCGCAATTTTTTAAAATTCGCAATAAATTTTTGAATTATTTTAAAATTTTGCCTTTTTGTTTGTATAGGATTAGTCACGCAAAAATTCATTGTCATAATTCACGATGTATGATAATATTGTAAAAAATTATGTCATTTTTTAAGAGAGTTATGACATTCAAATATTTCTCGTTGGCGGCGGGCGTCGCTTGGGCTTGAGAACGATATAGGCTTTGCAAGCCGTTGACGGGGGCGGCAAGCCTAGGACGCGGAGGTTTAGGCTTGACAAAAAGCATATATCGATGTATAGTGTAATAAACTAGAAGGAGGCGCGATATGGCAAAACCAAAACCTGTTAAACCGTCCTACGCGGATTTGGCGACATGGAAACAGATTCTCAAAACTATATTTATGCCCGCGACTCCGGAGCAGCAAAAAAAAGCGGAAGAGCGCGCCGAGCGCTGCAAAAGATTGTACGCCAATGATTGACTTGCTAAAAGACGACGACTCAAAATTCCTTGTCCTTGAAAAGTTGTCGGAAAAGAATTTGAATGAAACTTTTTCCGTAGACTCTCAATTTGAAGAGTACAAGGATTTCTTGTACATTGACGCGCTTTTGTATCAATCCCTCTTCATATCAAAAACCTATCTGCTTCTTGAAAGGGAAACGCGGAATATTGTCGCTTACATTTCGCTTGCGGCTGACACCGTCGCTCTGAAGCCGCAGGAAAAAAAGAAAACAGGTTTGGAAAAAATTCCATTTTTGTTTTTGCCCGCGTTAAAAATCACAAAGCTTGCAGTCGCCAAAGGCTACGAGTCAAAATATAATCATGTCGGTTCGCGTCTCATAGAAGTCGCTTGCGACAAGGCTTACAGGGTAAACGATGATTTTATGGCTTGCCGTGTAGTTTCGGTGGACGCGGACATTGAGCGCAATCCAAAGGTCGTTGAGTTTTATCAAAAGAACGGCTTTATGTCGTTAAAAAGCAACATTTACAAACGCAAGTTTCCGACACGAACAAAAATCATCGGAATGTGGAAAAATATTTTGTAGTTTTTGATGTGATTTTTCCACCCTTAAATTAAGGAGGCAGGTTATGTATGTTTCTAACGGGTTTGTTTGCGGCGGAGAGCCGCAAGAAAGAATTCAAATTGTCTCCGTTAAGCCTCTTGACGATATGATGATGCTTATTGAATTTAACAATGGCGAGACAAGGCTTTTTGACGCGACTTGTCTAGATGGAAGCGCGTTCGCTCCCTTGCGCGAAGACTCAATTTTTAATAATCCTGCGGTTGAGCATGGAATTGTTACTTGGAACAATGGACAAATCGACTGCGCGCCGGAGTATATGTATGAGCGCAGTTTTGAATATTCGGATGGGGTTTACGCATAGCAAGGATTATGTCATTTTTTAAGAGAGTTATGACATTCAAGATTTTCTCGTTGGCGGTGGGCGTCGCGCTTGCTTTTGCGCTTGCGCTTGGCTTTGCATCTTGCGACAATTTGGACGGAGCGGGAGGCAACCAGTTTGCGGGGCCGCAGGCGGATGGGGGAGCCGTTCCCCTGTCTGGCGGAACAGACCAGGCCGTAAGCCGTTTTGAGGGCGCTTGGGCTGTTCAAACTGTCGGCGGAACGATTGGCGCGAGCGGAATTTTCCCCGAAGGATTTTTTGGCGAATCGGACGGCGGCGAGTCCAACGCTGGCGACACGGCGGCTGGCGCGGACGGCATCTCAAAGACTCTTCTTCCGCCGTCTTCGCTTATTGGAACGACTGTCGGAATCAAGTACACAGTCACCGCAAAACACGCGGGACAAGAAGACATAGAGGCGACCGTCAGGCAAAGCGGAAGCTCCGTCAGCTACCAAGTTGACCTTCCCTTTAGCTCCGATAGCGACGCATGGACGCTTTATGTATATGGAAGACAAAGCTCGTCGCCGAACACAATTCTTCTTGGAGCGGTTGACACAATCGCCTATGGCGAAAGCGCGAAAGACTTTTCCGTCACTTACATTTCCGACCCGGCAATTTCCGCCGCAACGGGTTCGATAAGCCTTGCGATTCCAATTGACGACGCAAGCGGAATTAAAAGCGCCGTTGTTTATTGCGGGCCTGTCGGAGGCTCCTTACCCGGAGGAAAAGTGGTGAACGTCAGTTCCGGAAAAATAACTGATACGATTTCCACTTTGACGCCGGGCGCTTACAATGTAAAAATCGTTTTTTACAACGCCACCAACGGCGGCGGCGACGCGCTTTACGCCATAAAAGATATTGCCAATGTTTACGCAAACTGGGCTTCTTCTATGCCTTACGGAAACGCGGACTACATCGCTTCCGGCGGCTCAGGCTTTGCGACAATTTCTTCCGAAATGGTAGCAGACCAAAAATCAGTTTTGGAAGGCGGAATATGGCTTGGCGGAAGCGGCCTTACTGGAAGCGCGGCCAGCGATTCCAACAGAGGAACGTGCTTTAAGCCGGTGGCTACGCTGCAACGCGCCTGCGCCATAGCCAACTCTTTGGCCGCGGTTGATTCCTCAAAGACATACACGATAAACGTTCAGGGCGACGTTGACGCGGGAACGAGCGCCAACAAAACCGCGACGCTGAACAGCGGCGTCAAAGTCAACGTAATCGGAACAAACACTGCAAGCCCCTACAAAGTCAGCGGCGGAAGTTCGGCGGGAACATACAAAATTTCTTCCAGCGGAGCCGCCGTAAAGTTTCAATACCTAAACTTTGACAAGCTAAGCGTCATAGAGGTGTCCGCCGGAAAACTCACGGTTGACGACTCAAGCGTCACAGGCGGAACGCAGGGCGGCTTTCTGGTGTCCGCCGGCGCGGAACTAGAATCCACTCAAGGCCTAAAAATAAGCGGCTGCTCCAGCGCTAAAGGCGGCGGAATATCCTGCAACGGAACGGTCAACCTTACGGGAGCGCAAATCAGCGGATGCAAATCCCCTTCCGGCACGGGCAGTTACGACGGTTGCGGCGGGGCCATGTTCGTTAACGGCTCCGGCGCCCAAGCGACTCTGGACTCTTGCGTAATCGGAGCGTCAAGCGCGTCCGCCGCCGCTTCGTCCGAAACGCTTTGCTCAAACTACGCGGCAGAAAAGGGCGGCGGCATTTACAACAATGGCGGAACCGTCACTTTAAAAAACGGCACAATCGTTCAATACAATTACGCCGAGGCCAACGGCGGCGGCATTTACAACAGCGGCAAGCTCACAGTCTCCGCCGCCACGTTCAACGCCAACGCCGCCGGCGATTTAGGCGCCGCCGTTTACTACGAAGGAGCGGCAAGCGGAAAGTCGTTCACCTTGTCCGGCGCCTGCAAGTTTGGAACGACAAGCGCCGCGCAAGACATAGGCTTGGCCAACGCCAACAGCGCAATAAAACTTTCCAGCCTTTCAAAGGCAAGCGGAAGCGGAAACATAATTTTAGCGCCCAACATGGCCTCAGGCTGCGTCATCGGAACAAACCTCATTTCTAGCGGCGCGACCATGACAAACATCGCGTATTTTGCGCTCGATGATTCTACAAAGGATGTATGCCAGCTTTCAGTGGCGACGGGGCAGGGCGTGTTATACTTAACCCCTCCCGTTCAAGTAACTGTGCCAGGCGGATTTGTGACAACCCGTCCAAAAAAGTCGTCAACTGATAGTGCGTATGTAAGCGAAGGAGCGTTTAGCGCCGCTTCGGCGTCTAATCCTATTCCCGTCCGTTCAATAAAAATGGCGGCAACCGAAGTTTCCTACGAATTGTGGTACGCCGTCTACCAGTGGGCCATACACAGGGCGACAAATCCATACACCTTTGGCAGTTGCGGAAAAGAAGGCGTGGACGCCCTGAGCGGCTCGGCTCCAACAGAGAGCGTTCCGCCGACAACGACTACGGTCAACAGCGGAGAAGGCCGCGGCGGACAAAGGCCCGTTACCTTTGTAAGCTGGCGCGACGCGGTTGTTTGGTGCAACGCCTACAGCGAATACAATGGCTTGACTCCTGTTTATTACACTGACTCAAGTTACTCCTCAATCTTGCGCTCTTGCGACAATGGCACGAATGGCACGATAACATATACGGTTGACACGAAGGGCAGCCAAGACTGTCCGTATATAATGGCTTCTATGACTGGCAACACGGAAATGACAAACTGTACCGCAAACGGCGCGCGCCTTCCTACTGAGGCCGAATGGGAATTTGCCGCTCGTGGCGGAGATCCAACCGCAACCGCTTGGAACTACACTTACGCCGGAGGCGACACCTTGACAAGCATCGCTTGGATTAAAGATGCCAACAGCCTTTTTCATTGCGTCGGCAAAAAAGACGCAAACACGCTTAGCCTTTACGACATGACCGGCAACAACACGGAATGGTGCCACGATTGGAAAGACAAAACCGCCGCCACTCCTACTAGGGTTGAAAAGGGCGGATGCGCCGGCAACGAAAGCGCTAGCGGAAATCTTAAGACTGAAAATAGAGGCGGCAGCCATCCCGCCCGCTTCGGCCAGCGCAGCGGCTTTAGGTTTGTTCAGAACAATGGCGACACTCCGGCTTATATTGGAAACAAGGAGCCCGGTTCCGCGCTGGCAGTTGGCGACATTGTCTTTAGCGACGGAAGCGCCACATCTTACAGCGCGAGCCTTACGCTTAGCGACATGCAAAAGGCCGCCGCCGTCGCGGTTATTTACTACACCGAGCCTGTCGGTGAAATTAATTTGGGAACAAAGAATCTTGGCGTAGGATTAAAGCAGACAAAAGTCGCTTGGTCGCCAGATACGGCCGAAAAATACGACGTAAAGTTTTCTTTGAGCGAATACGACGGAAGCGGAAACTGGGCCGTGATTGAAACTGCCGACCCGGATGGTTCCGCAAGCCCAGGGATTAATTATCCCGCCTTTAATTGGTGCAACACATACGGCGTGAAAGTAAGGGGCTCTTCAAGCGGTTGGTATTTGCCCGCTTTCACAGAGCTTCGCCCCATTAAAGGCGCGCGCGAAACTGTGAACAATTCTATAAGCAAGATTGGCGTTGGAACAGATGTAGTTGTGGTGGGCGCATACAATTATTGGTCGTCGTCACATGGTACGAGCGCGGACGCCTATGGTAGCACGGCTTTGTGCTGTCACGCTAGTGCGGGTACTGGCGCCAGTCATGAAAAAAATACAGAGCTTTACGTCCGCGCTGTCCGCGTGTTCTAGGCCGCTCGTGTTTTCGCGCAATTGACCAAGGGCGGCTTCTTCCATTATAATATTGCGCGATGGATTTGTTTTTTGGAGCGTCGGTTTCGCCCGGAATTGGGCGGGGCAACGCATTTGTAATTCCCGACCAAGCTCAGCGCGTCATTCCTCAGATTCCGATAACGGCGGAACAAGTGGATTCCGAATGGCTCCGCTATGTCTACGCGCGTGATTCGGTGGCCGAGCAAATCAAAATTCAGCTTGAACAAATTCAGGGCAACAAGGAAATTTTCGAGACCTATTCGTTGATGTTGGCCGACCCGGTCTTTAACAAGGAAGTGGGCGACTGCATCGCCGAGCGCCTTTTTAACGTCGAGTTCATTCTTGACTTTAAGATGGAGGAATACGCCCAGCGCCTGCGCGACAGCGGAAACGATTACTTGGCCGACCGCGCGCAGGACATCATCGACATTTTTGGCCGCGTCTTGAACGAGCTTTTGAACATTCACCCATTCGATTTGGAGCGAGTGCCCGAGGGCGTTGTCTTGATCGCGCAGTCGCTTAACGCAAGCGACGCGATGGTCATTTCAAAAAAGCGCTTGGCGGGCTTGGCGCTTGTGGAAGGAGGCCTTTCCAGCCACGTCGCGATTTTGGCGCGCAGCTACGGCGTTCCCGCGGTGTTCGCCCTTCCCAAAGAAATAAAGCAAATACATAACAGCGAGCGCATAATCCTTGACGCGGATTCCGCCGAGCTTATCGTGGACCCCGACGCCGGAACGGTATTGGATTACCAAAAAAAGGTGGAGCAAATCGCCGAGCGCAAAAAGGCGCTTTTGCTTTTCCGCTCAAAGCCGGCGCAGACAAAAGACGGCGAGCGCTTCCATCTTTACGCCAACATCGGAACGGTTGAAGAGGCCAAAATCGCGCTTGAAGAAGGCGCGGAGGGCATCGGCCTTTTTAGAACGGAATTCCTTTTTATGAACGAATTGAATTCCGGCGAAGGCGGCGCGCGCTCGGTAAGCGAAGAGGCGCAGTTCGAGGCCTACAAGGAAGTTTTGCAAATTATGGGCGACCGGCCCGTCACAATCCGAACGCTTGACGCTGGCGGCGACAAGTTGCTCAAGATGGTTGACGCTCCGATTGAGAACGAAAAAAATCCCTTGATGGGCTTGCGCGCGATTCGCATGAGTTTGCAAACGCCGCAGCTTTTTAAGACGCAGCTTCGCGCGCTCTACCGCGCCAGCGTTTACGGAAACTTAAAGATAATGTTCCCGCTCATCACAACTCAGGAGCAAGTGGAACAAGCCCGCGCCGTTGCAAGCCAAGTTCGCGAAGAGCTTTTGGAAGAAGGCGTCAAGGTCAAGGACGTTCCGATTGGAATTATGGTAGAGACCGCCGCCGCCGGAATCATCGCCGACTGTCTGGCCACGGTCTCGGACTTCTTTTCAATCGGAACCAACGACTTGACGCAATACACTTTGTGTGTTGACCGCGAAAACATCAACGTGGCCGACAGCTACGACGAATTTCATTTGGCGGTTTTGCGCTTGATAGAGAACACAATCAAGGCGGCGAGCGACGCTAACATACCGGTCTCGGTTTGCGGCGAGATGGCAAGCCGCATTGATTCCGCGATGATGCTGGCGGGAATGGGAATCCGAAACCTTAGCATGGGGCCTTCGCAAATTTCTTTGGTAAAGGAAAAGCTCTCAACAATTACGGTAAAAGAACTGGAAGCGATTTTAGATGGAAAGAAAAAATAAAGATTTTCAAGAAGAAGATTTTTCGCAAGCCCAAGAAGCGGCCGCCTCAACCGATTCCGGCTTTGACCCAAGCAAAACATACGTCAACTTGCCGCTCGTGGTTTTGGCCGGGCGGCCCAATGTCGGAAAGTCAACGCTATTCAACCGCTTTATGAAAAAGCGAATCGCGATCGTAGACCCTACGCCAGGCGTAACCCGCGACCCGGTTGAGGCCACCGCCTTCATCGCCGGAAAGCCCGTTCACCTTATGGACACCGGCGGCTACAAGCTTACCCGCGACGTGGGCACGATGGAAGCGGTGATGGACGACTTGGTCGTTGAAAAAACGATTCAAATGATAAAAAAAGCCGACTTGATTTTGCTCTTGCTTGAAGCCGGCGAAGTCACTCCCGAAGACGAAGAGTTCATCCATCAGCTGCGCCCTTATTGGAACAAGGTCATCGCCGCCGTCAACAAGACGGAAGGCGGCCGCAACGAAAGCGACGCTTGGAACTACATGCAGTTTGGATTTGAGGAACTGCTTTTCATCAGCGCCGAGCACGGCGACAACATCACAGAGCTGTCGGAAAAAATCGTGAGCCGCCTCGACTTTTCCAACGTAAAGGAAGGGCAGGAAGAAGAGCCTCCGATCCGCATCGCGATTTTAGGAAAGCCCAACACGGGAAAGTCCACGCTTTCCAACCGACTCACGCACAGCGAGGCTTCAATCGTAAGCGACTACGCCGGAACTACGCGCGATGTTGTTGAAGGAAGTTTCCGCTACAACGGCCGCGACTGCCTCTTGCTTGACACGGCGGGAATCAGGCGCAAAAGCAAAGTAAAGGAAAACGTTGAATATTATTCAGTCAACCGCGCGATAAAAACTTTGGACGAATGCGACGTGGTAATCCTGATGATCGACGCGCAAGAAGGCCTTGCCGAGCAAGACAAAAAAATCTGCGCGCTTGCCTACGAGCGCGGCCGCCCGATAATATTCGCTCTCAACAAGTGGGACACGCAGGAAAAGGGCAGGACCCCGGCGCGCAAGGCGGAAGAAAACATCCGCATAATGTTTGGCCAAATGAACTGGGCTCCGATTGTGGAAATTTCCGCCTTGCATGGCGACGGCATGAAAAATTTGATGGACACCGCGCTTGAGCTTTACGGCCAAGTGACTCGCAGGGTGGAGACCGCCGCGCTCAACGCCGCGCTAAAGGACTGGCTCATAAAGTATCCGCCGCCGGCCTCCAAGACAATGCATTTTAAAATTCGCTACATGACGCAAACCAGCGTCAATCCAGTGAACTTTGTGATATTCGCCACGAGGCCGGACACTGTTCCTCTGACTTACATCACGTTCCTAAAAAACAGAATCCGCGAAGATTTGGGCTACGACAAAATTCCTGTCCAGCTTGAACTTAGGGCCAGCCGCCAAAAGTGGGAAGACCGGGAGCGCTGATGTACACGATTGGCCAAGTGGAAGAAATCACGGGAGTCAAACAACACGTCTTGCGCTATTGGGAAGAAGTGATTCCAGGCTTCGCGCCCAAAAAAGATTTTGGCGGGCGGCGCCTCTACAGCCAAAAGGACATGGAAACCGTCTTGCGAATGAAGCATTTGATTTACCAAAAAAAATTCACGATAGAAGGCGCGCGCGACCAAATCATAAGCGAGTCCGAGTCATTTGAAAAATCCGCCGACTTGCTTGGCGAGCTAAGGGCCGCCCGACAAGAACTGGCCGAAGCCTTTTTTGCGTTAAGAAAATTTAGATAGGGCGGGATTATGGAAAAAAAATCTGGCGCGAAAATCATTCAAAGCCTTTTTGACATCGCCAATGTTCCCAAAGAAGCGCAAAAAATTTTGCAGGACTTTGACCAAATCGCGCAAGCCGCGCTGCCGGCCAACTCCAAGCAGCTTGTGGCGCTTCCAAAAATTATCCGCGAGCTTAGCCACCAAATGACCGACGACCGCGGCGCGCGCCGCCTTGGTTACATGAACGAGAAAACTTTTTTGGCCTCTTATGTCCGCTACTTTATGTGGTGGAACCTTGTCCGCCTTACGCGCCTTTTTGCCAACCTTGACTTTGGCTTTTTGCGCGACGGCGCCGTTTGCCTTGATATTGGAAGCGGCCCTCTCACTTTGCCTTGCGCGCTTTGGCTTTCCCGCCCCGACTTGCGGCAAAAAAAGCTTGTTTGGTATGTGATGGACATTTCGCAGCTCGCGCTTTCTTTGGGCGAGGAAATCTTTTTGTCCGTCGCGGCTGCGACCGGCGGCGAGCCTTGGAAAATCGTCCGCGTAAAGGGGCCGCTTGGAACCGCGGTAAAAGAAAAGGCCGCCTTTGTCACTTGCGCCAACATGTTCAACGAAATTCTTCAAAGCCAGTCCGAGCCGCCTGACTTTTTGGCAAAGAAATATTCGCAGGCGCTTTTTAAGTATTTGGATTTTGCGGAACAAGCCTCGCCCGCGATTTTTTTGGCGGAGCCCGGCGTTCCAAAATCGGCGCGTTTTGTTTCGCTTATGCGTGATTCATTTATCAGGCGCGGTTTGCTTGCCGTAGCGCCATGTCCGCATCAACAAAACTGCCCGATGGACGGCCGCCGCGCGGGCCAAAACGGCGCCAACGGAAAGTGGTGCAACTTTGCCTTTGAGACCGACGACGCGCCTAGAAAACTTTTGGCGCTTTCGGAAAAGGCTGGCATTCCCAAAGAGCGCGCCGTAATTTCGTTTGTCTACGCCCGCGCTGAGGCTGGATCCAAGCCTAAGACTGGCGGCGCGCGTGAATCGGTCGCAAGCCCAAAAAGCGGGGTCGAACAAAAAGGTCTTGCAAGCCCAAGAAGCGGCGGCCTTTTGCGCATCGCCTCCGACATAATCCGCGTGCCCGCCGCCGAGCCTGGCCAAAAGCCGCGAATCGGCCACTACGCTTGCTCCGAGCAAGGCCTTGTCTTGGCGCTTTCGTCAGGCGGCCGCCGCGTTTACTCCGGCGACTTGGTGGAAATTGAAAATGCTGGCAAGCCAAAGAGCGGGGCCGCGCGTTCTGGTCAGGAGCGCGCTTCTGGTTCGCGCCGCGATTTTGGTCGGGACAACAGTTCCCGCCCGCAACGCGACGCCAAGACCGGCGCATTGATTGTTGAGATTTAGCGCGCGAACTTGTAGCCGTTTCGTCCGCCGCGCTTGATTTCGTAGAGGGCGGCGTCGGCCTTTTCGATGAGGCTTTCGTTCCAGCCGCTTTTGCTGATCGCTATTCCGCAGCTAAGAGTTGTCGCGGGAATTTCAGACTGGCTTTTTTCTTCCAGCTTTTTGAAAAGCGTTTCCATCTTTGCGGAAATGACTTGCTTTGTTTTTTCCAAGTCTTCGTCGCACTTGGAAATGACCACGGCAAATTCGTCGCCGCCAATGCGGGCCGCGTAGTCTGTCGAGCGGAAGCTTGATTCCAAAATTTGCGCCACAGTCTTTAGCACTTTGTCGCCGACTGTGTGGCCGTGCTTGTCGTTGATTTCCTTGAACTTGTCAACGTCAAGCATGATGAAGGCCACGCTTTCACTTGATTCCTTAAGCGCCTTTAAGATTGACTTGAACGCGGTTCTGTTTATAAGGCCGGTCAATTCGTCGTGCTCCGCTTGTTTGCGCAAGAAGTTTTCGTTTTCCGTCGCGATGTCGAACATCTCGTTGTAAGTTTGCCGCAAAAGTTCCAGCTCCTTCGCGCGCGTCGCTTTTAGCTTTTGGTTCTTCTTGATGCTTTCGATAAAGGCGTAAAGCGAGTTCAGCACAAAGAAAATTATGATAAGGAAGAACGCCAGCGATACAAGAACAATCAAAAATATTCCGATGAGCGTTCTGTTGAATGTCGCCTTGAGGTCTTCGGCGTTTTTTCTGTTAAGGTGAGTTGTGTGTTTGAATATTTCCGCAACCGCGTTTGTCCTGTAATCGGAAATGGCCTTCTTCATCGAAAAGTATTGTTCCGAAAACAAAATGAGCCAAGCGGCCGCCATTTTTGTGTTGAAGTCCATCGCAATTTCTTCGCGCGAAAGTTCAGCCTTCTCCACTGAGGGCGGAACATTGTACGAAGGGTTTTTGTCGTAGCCCTTGGCGATTACGACAAGCTTCATCGCCTTGTACTCCAGTTCTTCAAGGGCTTTTGATTCTTTCAGCGCCATCTCAAGAAAGTGCGCTGACTCTTCCGCCGCGCCCGCGTTCCTGATTTCCTCAAGGGCTTTTTCGCGTCTTTTTGTTTCGTTTACTTCGACAAAATAATTTTCAAGATGGCTCCATTCCCCGGTGATGGCGAAGCGTCTGGACTCGTCCGTCAAATAGTCCGAAGCCTCCTGCAATTTTACCGCCGCCTGCGCCACCTTTTGAGCCTGCATAGAGTTCTTGGCGAAAAGCTGGAATTGCATCGGGACTTTCATCGCGTTTAAAATCAAAACGGCGCTCAAGGCCAGCATCAGCGCGAGAAACAAAAAACTGGTTTTTCTAAGGTGGACTTTCATTTTTTTTGCTCGTCTTTCTTCTATAATAGCAATTATGGCGTTTTTGCGCAAGAAAGAGGAGGGCCGCCCGCCCTTTTTGTCCTTTCCCGCAATTGTGGTTTTGCCGTCCATGCGCCATCTTGACCCATGATATTATGAAATTGTTCAACATAATATAGTTTCTTCTAATTCTTTCTTTCTCTCTTTCCAATCGGGCATTAGTATTGTCATGAAATCATAAAACGCTTTTGAATGATTTGGATATTTAAAATGGCAAAATTCGTGGATCACTACAGAATTGATACAATCGCGTGAAAAATGAATTAGTTTTGGGTTTAGTGTGATTTGTTTTTTTTGCGGAATGCATGTTCCCCAGCGAGTTTTCATGCTTCGGATTTTTACAGTAGGATATGAAATTCCGTATTTCTTGAATTTAGGATAGTTTTTGTTTATCGCATCGTTGAAAATTTCAACGCATTTTTCTTTAAAGAATTTCTTCATAATTTGAATTTTGAGCGAGAAGTTATCTATATTTTTACATTCCAAAATTATATAAACGCCATCATCTTTAACGCAATTTTGATTGGATTGCTTTACAATTAACCGCATTTGTTTTCCCAAAAGGTAAAAACTTTCACCGCTTACATACTTTTTATTATCAATTTCCCATTTTCTTTTTTCTGAAAAACGATTTAATGATTTTAAAATAAAATCGCTTTTTGAAATGATAAAGTCATCAATAGTTTTTATCGTAACAAGAGGAGATGCAGACACAAAAAGAGTTTCATCAGAACGAATGCGTAAATTGATATTTTTTACTCGTTTGCGTTCTAAATCATAAGTGATTTTCTGAGGTGTATTATTCTTATCTGTTACAAAAATGGTTCGGGATTTTAAAGACATTTAAAATCTCCTCATTGCAACTGTTTTTGCGTTTTCAATTATCTTATCTATCAAATCAAAAGAAGCTTTGAGTCCGCGCGACTTTTCATATTCATAGAACAAGTCGTCTATATCCTGCGAAATGCGGTTTTGAATTGTGACATTCTGTTCCCATCCAATTTGTATATGAGATTTAAAAATTTCTGTTATATCAATCGATATTTGAGCCATAAAGTCATTATTAGGAAGCGCATCCACATCACGCGCGTTCTGCGCAAAAAGAGCTGTAATCACGCCATAAAACGCTTGCGCATGAAGATTGCTTTTTATGCTGGAAGGATATTCTATCTGCGTTCTGCCATTCTGAAAGTCTTTCATAATCTCTCGCATTTTTGAAAGATATTCAGCTTCAGAAATCACCTTATCTTTATACTGTTCAAGTGTTTCCTTTATGCGCTTAGAAAAAGAATCATAGTATGCAGGATTTTCGTCACGATTCTGGCGAATTGCTTTTGCAAGATGATGTGTGATGGCATCGGCCTTTGAATGATTATTAGAAAGAGTTCCAAGTTCTTTTTCAAATTCCTCACGATTCAAAATATCGATTGGCGGGGTGATTTTCTTTAATGCTGCAACGGAAAGATGAGTGTCCAAAAGATTTTGCATAAGCGGTTCATATTCGCGGTTGTCAATTCCGTCACAATAACGAATTTTCACGCTGCGACGAACGCGCTCGTAAAATGCAAATGTATCTTTGTATTTTTCAATTTCTTCACGCGGAACTGCATTGTAGGCGCTTTGAGAATTCAACACGACATGGAGGCTCTTTCCGAATGCGCAAAGAAGATTATAAAATTTTTCTCGAGCTTCATTATCAGAAAGAAAAACTTCAATTTCTTCCGTATCATTTGGATTCTCAACTGTTATGAAAAGCTCCTGCATTTGAGAATACGCTTCACGTAATTTTCCAACAGCAGAAATTATGTCAGTCATAACTCCCTGAATATCCGAAGTCTCAAAATTTTCAAAACCAGCTCCGGTATATAAATCCATCGCCTCGCTTAAGTTCTCAACAAGACCACGGTAATCTACAATAAGGCCATATTCCTTTCCTTCTGCAAGACGGTTTGTTCTGGCAATCGCCTGCAAAAGGCCATGCTCTTTCAATTCCTTATCAATATATAAAATCTGACAGATTGGAGCGTCAAAGCCCGTTAGAAGTTTGCTGCATACAATCAGAATATCAATATCGCCGTTACGGAATTTATCTTTTATTGTTTCTTCATAAACATCAGCATCTCCATACTGCTCCATCATCTTATGCCAGAAGCGAAGGACTTTATCGTCCGCTCCTTCATCTGCATCATCAACACTTTCCCGTACATCAGGAGCAGAAATCAGAACCGCGCAATTAAGTTCACCCCACTGTTCAAAGCATTCAAGATAACGCACAGCGTCACGTTTGTAATTTACGGCTAGCATAGCTTTGAATCCGGTTGCTTTATACCCCTGCTCAAAATGATTACTTATATCAAGCGCAATTCTTTTTATGCGTGCATCAGTAGAAGTAAGACGGCGGATGCTGCTCCATTTTTGCTTCAAATCCTGTTTCTGACTTTCGGTCAGTCTTTTTGTCGTCTGCTCAAACCACAAATCGATATTTTCTTCATCAACATGCTGTTCAACAAAGCGTCCTTCGTAAATAAGCGGAACAATTGCCTTGTCATTAACTCCGTCTGCAATCGTGTATTTATGAATGAGTCCGCCAAATTTTGAAAGCGTGTTTTTCTCGCGTTTCATAAGAGGCGTTCCTGTAAAACCAATATAGCAGGCATTCGGAAAAACAGAACGCATTTTTGTTGCCAGCTGTCCATAATTTGAACGGTGGCTTTCATCAACAAGAAGGAAAATATCACGAGAATAATCTTTTGTATCAAGACGCTCTGCAGTGTTGAACTTATTTATGATTGTAGTTATTACATCTGCTTTTCCTTTTGTTATAAGCTCCACAAGATTACGCCCGCTTGTTGCCTGCGCAGGCCGGAGCCGTGTATGAGCAAAAGTATCTGTAATCTGACGGTCAAGTTCCTTGCGATCGGTCACAACAATTACACGAGGATTAATTGTTTCAGTTCCGTTGTTGCAACCTCGAAGTTCCATCAGAATATACTTTGCGAGCATTACCATAGTAAGACTTTTTCCACTGCCCTGAGTATGCCAGACAACGCCGCCTTTTCGTCTGCCGTTGCCATCATCCTGCTGGATTGTCTTTAATATTTCTTTAACGGCAAAATACTGTTGATATCGAGCTATCTTTTTAACCTTTGCATCATACAAAATAAAGTATTTAATAAAATCATAAACACGGCTCGGATACAAAAGCGAAATCAAAGCCATGTCCTGAACAGTTTCCATTCTGTTTGTAACAAAACGGTCAAGTCGCTGCTCATAAAAATCAGAATCTTCTTTCCAAACACTCCAGAACTTAGGCGGTGTTTTTGTAGTAGCATATTTTACTTCGTTTTTGTTCGTTGCAATTATGATTTGAGAAAACTTAAAAAGCTGAGGAATATATTCATTCTGCTGATTGCGCCAATTCTGATTTACAGCAGCTTCCACGCTTTCTGTAGGCGCCTTACATTCGATAATTGCAAAAGGAATGCCGTTTATAAAAAGAACAATATCCGGGCGGGCGTTGTGCATTTTGTCCTGGCTTTCAACAAAAAACTCTCGCGTAACGTGAAGTACATTATTCTGCGGATTTTCCCAGTCGATATAATTTAGATTAAAGTTCTGTGTTTTGTCACCTTCACCAACAATTTCAGGATAGCTTTCACCTAACAAGAGCTTATCATAGATTTTTTCACTTGCAGTAATTAGTCCGTCAGAAAGAGAAACATCAAGGTCGTCAATGGCACGCTCGATATTTGCAGCTGAAAATTCATTTTCCGCACCGCAATAAGAATAGCGGTTTATTTTGCGAAGCTGGCCGCGAAGAATATCTTTTAAGATGACATTATACGCCCCGCCCTGCTGCTTGGCACATTCTTCAGGAGAAATATAAACATAACCGCCATCAGGAACTCGTTCCGGACTCATTGCACAAAGCAATTCGATAGCTGGATTTTGAGAAGCATTTTTTTCTAGGTAATTGTCTTTTGTTAGTGATGTCATTGCAGGGCCTCCGAAGAAGTTTCATTTGTAGGAACTTGTGTATTTTCACTAGTTTCAGCTATTTTCGCCCCACCTCTTATGTTCTTATCAAATTTTTTAGCTATAATTGCCTTATCTTTTGCACATGGAATGATTTTTGATGTGTCAAAATATATAATGTTGTTTTTCTCAATAAAGGAATGACACAAATAATTCTCATCTTCATCTGCCATGATTACAAGATTTTCATTTTCTATCACATAATATGACTTGTTATCTTCGGCAAAAGCTTTTCCAAGCCAAAATGGTGAGAAAAATAACAAAATGCAAAGAATTGTAATTATAAGATTACATATGCTTTTGGGAAGTTTTTTTATTAATCCAAAACTTTTTTCAGAAAGGTTTTCATTTATATAAGCTAAAATGTTCTTTCCCTTATATGATAAACCTATAAAAACTCCAAAAAATCCGAGCATCCATAAAACAGTGATATATAGTAGTAGAAATTGCTTTATTTGCTTTTTAAGAATAATAACTACAATTTGCTTTGCTGGAATATCTCCAGTAAATACAAAAAAACTTAATACAAGAAATAAAACAATTATAAAAAATTTGCTTAATTTTTTTATGATATTCAACTTGTTATTATTCTTTATCACATAATAACAATATAGATTAGTGAGAATACAAACTATGGCTACAACTAGAAACACAAAAAATTGTGCTAAATTATCAAGTATAAACGGAGTTTTACATAATAATGGCATTCCATTATAAAAATTAACTCCTACCACAAATAATAAACACCAAAACTTTAATATCCCAACAGTGATAGTAATTATAATTGGCAAAAGAACAAAGAATCCATTATATTCTTTTCCCCATTCATTTAATTTTATAAAAAACTCTTTCATTTAACACCACCCATTATTACAAATTCTTCAATATCAGCGGAATAAGAACCGCAGAATCTTCCATAAGTTCAAAGGCAAAACACTTTTTGCCTAAATCTTTGAGCGATGCGCCTATGTGGTAGACTGTCTTATTATCGATTATAAGAAATCGGTCGTGCAGTTTTGATGTATGATTTAGAATAAGCTGAGGGTACTGCGAATTGAATTTCTGTACATCAAGCGCGCTGATTTTTGTTTTGCCATCGGTATAAATCGTAACCTGAACGCCAGATTTCTTTTTGGAAAGCTGTTCAAGTACACTTAAATCTACATAGCCGTCAATTAAAATAACTTCTTTTTTTGCTTTTTGGATGATATTCTGAAAGAATGCATAAGCGTCAAAAATCTGCCCTTGAAAGAAGATTCCTTGCGTTTGAGTTTTTGGATGTTGTTCAAGGCTGTGAAAAATCTTATTAAAATTTCCGTCGTACTTTTCAAATTTAGAATGAACTTCGTTTTTTAAAACTGATATTTGCCCTATAATATTTGCATTTTCCTGCAAATAATGCCGCATCTGAACAAAGGCATTCATAATTTCTATGCTGACTTTTACAGCAGTTTCGCTACGAAGGACGGCAGAAAGCATTGCAACGCCTTGTTCGGTAAAAGCGTAAGGATTTGAGGACGAATGCTTTAATGTCTTGAACCGGTCGCAATTTGCGACCAGTTCTTTTGTTTCTGAGTCTGATAGTTGAAAACAAAACTGTTCTGGAAAACGTTCAATATTGCGTTTAACAGCTTGATTTAGAGCCTTTGTTTCTATATTGTACAATTCTGCTAAATCCCTATCTATCATTACCTGTTTGTTTTGTATTGTAAAAATACGAGTTTCGATTAGTCCTGATTGTATAATTGCCAGTTCCTTATCCATAAAAACTCCTTTTGAACCGGTCACAAATTGTGACCAGTTAGATTTTATATTTGTAACCTCCAATTCTGTTATATTTTTACACGCACTGTTCCTGTAAGCAGAAGTTGTGCAAGTGATTTTTTCTTTTGTTTTTCTTGTTCTATGCTCGATTTTAGCAATGCGATTTCTTTATCTGCGGTAGAAAGCACTTGTGCGATGATTTTTTGTTCGGGAAGACTTGGAAGATATATCTGTATAGACTTTAATGAATCTTGACCAATATTGATGTGTTGAGCACCTGCAGCTTTTTTTCTGATTTGTGAACGATTCGAATCTGTGTTTAAAATTGCATTTAAACACAATGGTTCATAATCACCTTTTTTCTTACCTCGTATTACAAAACCACTAAAAGTTACGGTATGTTTTCCATCAATATATACATTCGAAGATCCTGCATCCTCATAATTCTCAGAGCTTCTTTGAAAAAGAATATCACCATAAGTTACTGAATAAGTTTTAAGCTCATCATCAGATATTTCTACAGAACTCTTTATTGAATCTAATGTAATTGGATTATCTGAAAGAATATCCATTACACTTATCATCTTTATCCCATAACCATATTTCTCTTTATCAGAATTAATTCCATTCTTAAAATCTAGAAGATTTCCCAATATTTCTTTCTTCCATCCGCTCTTATCAATCACTACACCGCCAAGTGAGAATTTTTCTTCGTCATTTGCATCCGTGAGAGGAATTTCCAAAAGTTTCTGCATTAGCCATTTTTTCTGTTGCAGCTTCTGTTCCAATAACTTTTGTTTGGAAGAGATTATCTTATCTTGTTTGCAAAGAATCTCAGCAATTTTCTGCTGTTCTGCAAGCGGGGGAAAAGGAATTGGAATATTAAAGAAATCCTCTGTAGTAATATTCATTCGATCATATCTTGCACCGTAATTTGCAACAGTCTTCATATAGCTATGCCAAAAAGTACTTTTGAAATACTGCTCAAGATAATCATCAGAAAGATTCTTTTCTGTTATTTTGAACACAGTATAAAGGGGTGACATTATACCTGTTTCTTTAATATGTGACTTTCTAATTGGACCACAAGGCGCTGATGCTGAAATACGAGGATTATACACATAGTCGCCTTCTTCAACAATGTAGTATCCAGCAATGTTTTCTTTATTGGATATTTCTTTGTCAAAATAATCCATTTGTCTAACAATTCCGAGGGTTGCAGAATTTGTATATGTTTCTGTGTATTTTAAATCTTTATTTTTTGCAGTTTTGTGAACTGCAATATCTTTGAGTCTGTTTTCTTTCCAACTATCTGGCAATTTCATTTTTCAGCCGCTCCAAAAAGTTTTAGAAGTTGCTGTATTTCTGTATTTAAGTTTGTAAATACAGTTTTCAATGTTGTATCATCTAAACTGCAAATATAGTTGCAAAAATCCATTTTCTGAAATTCTCTTCCGCTCCAATCATCTCCATAATCACCCTCTTTTATTTTTTCTTTGTAAAAAGGTGTCGTATCAATATCATCTAAAACTAAAGCATTTTCTATCCCTTTTTTCATTTTTTTAGAATTCTGATACTCCGAAATTACTCCAATTACTACATTATTTTTTTCAGAAACACTGCGATTTGTGTCACAATCATATAGTAAAACATTTTTATAGGGTAAATTCTTAGAAACAAGAAAATCAAAAGCTTGATTTAATGCTTTACAGCCTGTAAACCGTTCCTGTTCATTGTCATCGATATAACCTATCCATTTAAATCTAAAAGGAATATTGCTATACCTAAAAACTTCAAGTGCTTTTGTAAAATACTTTTCATCTGTACGCCCTTCAAGATAAACAGTTGGTTGCCCTAACGAAAAATCTTTTATTAAAAAAGCATCATGAACAAGCTCAAGAGAATCACATTTATAATATTCAGGTTTATCTTTTACAACAATTTTTCCCTGGGAATCACGTTCAATTACAATTACTTTATCATTACGACGATTTTCATTATGAATTATAAAAGGGGAATGCGTAACGGCAAAAATCTGTGAAGTCTGATTACCATTTTCATCTGTGAAAATTCCCTTGTAATAATCCATTATTTTCTTTTGCCAATTTGGATGCAAACTAATTTCAGGCTCATCAATAAAAACAAAAGCCCCATTTAATGCATTCGCATCTTTCAGAAGAAAACATCCTCTATAAACAATTTGCTTTTCACCAGAGCTAAGGGATTCAATAGGTATTTCTGCATTATTCTTCTTGAATATTATTGATTTATGTCCGTTTTGATTCTCTATGCGATCATAAGTCAGATTATCAAAAATCTTTGCAAATGCATTTTTAAATCGAGACATTCTTTCTGAAATAACAAGTCGATTTGTATCTTCCCCTGCGTCTCTTGCAGAACGAAATATCTTTGAAACATCTGCATCATCAAGTGCTTGCACATCTATCAGCAGTTGATTAATTTGCTTTGTTAGATTCAAATCAGAACGACGACTATTTTTTTTCATATCAATATTTTCACTTGTTACAGCCGTTATTTCACCTGTATGAAAATTGATGTCTACATCGGAAAAAATACCATAAATTGGATTAACCTTAAAATAATCAACCCGATTTGACGCAGCGACAGGAATATCTCTTATGACACCAACTACATTCTCTCTGAAATAATATCCACCATTCTGATGTTGGAAATACAGCATATTTCTTATACCAGCATCATTCTCCATTTCTATTTCAGCACAAAAATTGACAGTTGACGAAGAAATTTGATATAAACAATTGAGGATTGTACTCTTTCCACTTCCATTCTCTCCAGCAAAAATAACGGTATCTACGGCTTTTCCATTTTCATCGCAAAAATCAAGATTTAAATTTCCTAAAATTGGATGATCTCTAAAAGTAATTTTTCTTAACTTATTCATTTTTCCCCTCCAATTATCTTCTTTTCATGTTCTTTTTCAATTTGCCTTACACTTTTTTCTGGTGTCGGTAAATCTTCGGGCATTGTACCACCAAGTTCTTTGATAGTCTGACGAACTTTCTTTCCTACTTCAAAATGAGTTTTGTTCGCTTCTGATTTTCCCTGAATATGTTCACGCCTGAGTTTTTCTTCTGTCTGCGTGGCACGGAAAAGGTTTGCGGCAAGTTCTGTACTTCCCATATAATCAAGAATATCCTGATTCTTTTTTAGACCTTTTCGTTCTTTTATGTCCTTTGCCTTTAGTCCATTATATAATCCCATATAACCATAATTTTGAAAGATTGCATAATCACGCGGTTCTTTTATTCCTGCATCATGAGCCGCATCGGCCAAAGCAGAGTTATGGCGTTTCATTTCATTACGGATTGCAATACGCTTTTGTTCCTCTGAAAGACGTTCGTAATCTTCTATTAGTTCCTGCTGACGTGTTTTTACAGCAAAATATGTCTGGCCAAGCGCGATAATTTCTTTTCGCGGGTCACCATTCATAACTATTAAATAACAGGCATAACGTGAAAGAGCGTAATCATCTATTTCTCGTTCTGCTCCAGACCCAACTTTTACCATTTTGCCGACGTTGGCAAAATGCTCTTCTATTTTATGACCACTTTTTTCGCAAGCAATTTTTGCCCGTTCAATTGTTTCTGCAAATCTTCGCCACTGAGAATATTCAAGTACGGGCTGTAATTCACGCGCATACCAAAATTCTTGTCCATATTCATTTTCATGCTTGATATTATCAAAAACATTTTCATCGTCATCAAAGAAAAAAGACATAAACAAACCTCCTTTTCAGCAAGATCAAAAAATTGACCTCGATTTTTACAACCCAAGTTCTTTCAAATACCCCGCCATTTCCTTTTGAACCTGAGCAAGCTCGCTTTCTATGCTGGCAATGTTTTTTTGAACTTCCTTTATGTCAATTGCCTCTTCTTCCTCAAAGGTGTCAACATAGCGCGGAATGTTAAGGTTGTAGTCGTTTTCTCTGATAAGGTCGCGACTTACAACCGAGCTGTATTTTTCCACAGCCTCACGCTTATTGTAAGTTTCAACTATTTTTGCAATATCTTCGCCGCGCAAAATATTCTGGTTTTTGCCTTTTTCAAAATGCCCCTCGCCCGAGGCGTCGATAAAAAGAACATCGTCACGGTTGCGATTTTTTTTGAAAATCAAAATGCAAGCAGGAATTCCCGTTCCATAAAAAAGATTCGCCGGAAGTCCGATTACAGCGTCAAGAAGATTAAACTCAATAATCTCCTTGCGAATTTTACCTTCGCTTGCGCCACGGAAAAGAACGCCATGAGGAAGAACGATTCCCATACGGCCAGAATTATCATCAAGGCTGCGCAGCATGTGAAGGACAAACGCATAATCCCCCTTGGAACTTGGCGGAACTCCCCATCCAAAACGGCCATAAGGATCCATAGAGGCTGTCATTTTTTCCTTTTTCTTGCCATCTTCATTTTCACTATTTGACAAGAATCCTGAATCCCATTTGTCAAGGCTGAACGGCGGATTTGCGACTACTACTTGGAACTTCATCAGGCTGTCATTTTCGAGTGTTTGCGGATTTGAAAGAGTGTCTCCTTGATAGATTTTGGCATCGTCAACACCGTGCAAGAACATATTCATGGTGCACAAAGCCCATGTTTGCGCGTTCGCTTCTTGCCCGTACACAGCGCATTTACCGTCAGGAACTTCCTTAAATGCTTTGAGCAAAAGACCGCCAGAACCACAAGTTGGGTCATAGATTCGGTCATTTTCTTTTGGCTGAACAAGCAGCGCAAGCAGATGAGAAACTTGACTCGGCGTAAAAAACTCTCCGCCTTTTTTACCAGCATCTGAAGCAAAATTTGCAATCATATATTCGTAGGCGTCGCCAATTATATCAGCGGAAGAGAGCTGGCTTGGACGCAAATCCAACTCCGAAAAGTCTTCGAGCAAATTTTTAAGGATTGCATTTTTTTCTTTTTGGTTCCCAAAATCCACCTGGGAATTAAAATCAATTGCCCGGAACACGTTGCGCAATTTTGCAGAGTTCCGTTCCTCAATATGACTCAAAGCGACGTTTATCATTTGGCCAATCTGATTGTTGTTGCGCTCTCTGTAGAGGTAATCAAAAGTGGATTCCTTGTCTACAAAAAAACGCTCGCGGCTCATCGCGCGCTCAATTCTTGCGGCGTCGCCATTGTATTGGCTTTGATAGGCGGCAAGTTTTTCTTTAGTCACATCGCTCAAGTATTTTACAAAGAGCATGGAGAGGATGTAATCCTTGTATCGTGAACTATCGATTTTTCCACGAAAAGTATCGCATGCTTTCCATAATGTTTTTTCAATGTCATTTCTAGTTGTCATTTTGCCGCTCCTTTTTTTTGCGCAATATGTTATTTTTATTCTCAAGACAAGCTTGGTACAGTTTTTCTTTTTCGGTTTTCAATCGTTCTAAAAGTTCCAGTTCTTTTCTTGCTGTCATATAAAAATCCGCAATTAATTTCTGTTCCCGTAAGCTTGGAAGTTCGATTTCCAAATCACAGAAATACTGAGGCCTGATGGCCGAAAGCATGTTGCCTGCGCTGTTTTTAAAAATGTCTTTTTTTGCTGCATCTGTATTCAAAAGCCAAAAAAGATATTCCGGTAAAATCTTGGCAACAAAACATCTTATGATTACAAAATTCGATGAGACTACTAAACCTGATGTTTTTTCGTCGATTAATATTGCGGTATAAGGAATGCTTGTCCGAACAATGATATCTCCTTTGGAGGTTAAATACTCTCTATTCAGCGATTCAACAGAATCAAAGATATCCAAACCCCTTTTAGATATAGTAGCGTCTGGTTTTACTGACTTCAATGTCAAAAGAGGATATCTGTGTTCTGTTTTTTCACGCGCTTGTTTTCTGGAAAGAACCAGTCCGCTGCGAATCTCCGCAAGTTCGGATAAAATCATATTTTTTATTATAAAGCCTGTGAGCGCATTTTGTCAAGTAATTTTTAGTGTTATGAGCAAAAAAGAACATGTTCGGGCCGCTCACATCGCGATTTTTTTGGTCAGGAATTTAATTCACATTCTGGCGCCCGCCTTTCTTGTCCTTGCTCGCAATTTTCGCCTTTCCATCCAAAATTCCGCAAAAATTCCTCAAATTCCCTTGACACAATTTAAAAATTCCAATAAACTCAATAAACTATCATTGCGATAATTGCCCTTGTAGCTCAGCCGGTAGAGCGCAGCCATGGTAAGGCTGAGGTCTGCGGTTCGATCCCGCACGGGGGCTTTACTTGATTTTTTTAGGAGAAATATATGGGTAGCAAAAAGAAGGGAGCGGTTGAAATCATCGCCATGCAGTGCACGGAATGCAAGCGAAAGAACTACACAACTACAAAGAACCGCAAGAACATCCAGGGCAAGCTAGAGCTCAAGAAGTATTGCCCCTTTGAGCGCAAGCACACCTTGCACAAAGAAACAAAGGTAAAATAAGCCTTTTTTTAATAAGTTATTAAACTCAAAAGTTTCAACTTTTGAGTTGTTATAGCTTAAAAGCGCGGCGGCAATCGACGCGGCTTTTAAGCCATAGGGCGGTAGTTCAGTTGGTAGAGCACCGGTCTCCAAAACCGGCTGTCGCGGGTTCAAGTCCTGCCCGCCCTGAAATTTTTTGGATTTTATTGAGGAAAGTATGGCAAAAGCAGTTAATTTCTTTAAAGATTGCGCTCGCGAGCTAAAGCTTGTCGTTTGGCCGACTCGCGAACAAGTTTGGTCAAGAGTGCAGGTTGTCGTCATTTCTACTATTATAGTTTCCATTGTTCTTGGAGCGCTTGACTTGGGATTCACGGCGCTTTTCCGCCTCTTGATGAAATAAGGAACAAAAATGGCAAACGAGTGGTACATTGTTCAGACTTACACTGGCTATGAAGGAAAGGTCAGCCGCGTGATCCAGCAAAAGTTGGACAACGGCGACCTTAGCTCTGACATTGTAAAAAGCATAAAAGTTCCCGAAGAAGAAGTTGTCGAAATTAAGGACGGAAAAAAGAAAGTCCGCAAAAACAAGCTTCTTGCCGGCTACATTATGGCGGAACTCGATTTGCCGGATTTGGGCTGGAAAGACACTTGCAACAAGATTCGCCACATACAAGGCGTTTCTGGTTTTGTGGGAACGGCTCCCAACGAGCGCCCGCGCCCCATCAGCTCTGACGAAGCCAAGAACATTTTGATGCGCTCCGGCGAAGGTCAAAATTACCGAAGGTCCTTTCAAGGACTTTAGCGGAACCGTCGACGCGATTGACGAAGAGAAAGAAAAGCTTACGGTCAATGTCCAGATCTTTGGCCGGGCCACTCCTGTTGAGTTGAGCATGACTCAAGTGGAGAAGGCCATATAGGAAAGTTCGGCCGCTATTTCCGGCTTTCCTTTGTTGCGACCATTTTTGGGAGGAACGCTCGTCCGTTGGACTTCTACGTTCCGCTAATACCAATATAGGAGATACACAAAATGGCAAAAAAAGAAGTAACCGCTGTCATCAAGCTACAGTGCCCTGCAGGAGCTGCGACACCGGCCCCGCCGATTGGACCCGCCTTGGGCCCCCATGGTGTAAGCGCTCCGAAATTTGTACAGGAATTCAACGACAGAACCAAGAAGATGGAAAAGGGGCTTATCATCCCGGTCGTTCTTACTGTTTACAAAGACAAGTCTTACACATTCATCCTTAAGACCCCTCCGGCAGCCGTCCTTATCAAAAAGGCGCTCAAGTTGGAAAAGGGTTCTGCGAATCCGCTCCGCGACAAGGTAGGAAAGCTTACCAAGGCGCAGCTTGAAGAAATCGCAAAGACAAAGATGCCCGACATCAACGCGAACGACCTTGAGGCCGCGAAGAAAATCGTAGCCGGAACCGCTCGCAGCATGGGCGTTGAGGTGGAGGCCTAAATGAAACACGGAAAGAATTACCGCGCGGCCGCGGCCAAATACGATCTTACAAAGAAATACGACATTCCCACAGCCGTTAAAATGGTTCAGGACATGAAATTCGCCAAGTTCGACGAAACAGTGGAAGCCCACGTCAACCTTAAGTTGGGCAAGAACGCCACCGTTCGCGACACTTTGGTGTTCCCCAACCAGTTTAGGGGCGAAAAGAAAGTTTTGGTATTCTGTAAGGAAGACCGCGTTCAGGAAGCCTTGAGCGCTGGAGCCGCTTTC
Organism: uncultured Spirochaetaceae bacterium; assembly: GCA_902792795.1. Classification (GTDB taxonomy): domain Bacteria; phylum Spirochaetota; class Spirochaetia; order Treponematales; family Treponemataceae; genus Treponema_D. Next base: position 45,618 of record CADBBB010000004.1, read on the forward strand.
GCCGGTTCAACTGAGTACATTGACAAAGTAAAGGGCGGCTGGCTCGACTTCGACATCGCCGTGGCCACTCCCGACATGATGAAAGACGTTGGCCGCTTGGGTATGGTTTTGGGCCGCAAAGGCTTGATGCCCAACCCCAAGACAGGAACCGTCACAAACGACATCACGGCCGCCATCGGCGAGCTTAAGAAGGGACGCACGGAATACCGCGCCGACAAAACCGGCATCGTTCACATCGCCGTAGGCAAGGTTTCTATGGACGCCGAAAAGATTGCCCAGAACGTTGACGCTTTGATCGCCGAAATCGAGCGCAAGAAGCCGTCCGACGCTTCCGCGGACTACATCCGCACAATCTCAATCAGCTCTTCTATGGGCCCCGGCGTTTGGATCAACCACAAGGACGAGGAGTAAAAAATGGCAGTTCGTTCAAAGACAATTCAGCCGGCTAAAACAGCCGCCATCGAAGCCGCCAAGAAAACTCTCGGCGAATACAACGACTTCATTTTCACGGACTATCGCGGCTTGACTGTTGAGCAAATCACAGCCTTGCGCGGAAAGCTTCGCGAAAAGAATTCCGCTATTAAGGTAATCAAGAACAACTTTGCCCGCATCGCGTTTGAAGGCATGGACGTTAAGGACGTCGCCGAATACCTCACAGGCCCTACAGCCATCGCTATGGCCAAAGAGGACTCAAACGAGACAGCCAAGATTTTGTTCGACTTCGCTAAGGAAGCCCCCGCTCTTAAAGTAAAGGGCGCTTTGGTCAACAAAGAGATTTACGACACTGCCAAAATCGAGGCCTATTCTAAGGTTCCCGGAAAGAAGCAGCTCATCGCAATGCTTATGTCTGCCATCAACGGCCCGGCCCAAAAGCTCGCCGCCACATTGCAGGCCTATGTTGACAAAAAATCTAAGGAAGGCGACGCGGCTCCTGCTGCTGCCGCCGCTCCCGCAGCCGAAGCGGCCGCTCCAGCGGCTGAAGCTCAGGCCGCCCCTGCCGCCGAGGCTCCCGCAGCGGAAGCCGCCCCGCAGGCGTAAACTTGAAATTAGTCCGTTTAACAACGGACGAACCGCAGTCAGGCTTCATCAGCTGTCGACTGTCTGCGGCAAATAGTTCAAGGCGCTTCCTGGAAGCGACCTTGGCCGCGGCGGATTTCCGCAGCGAATATTAAATTATATGGAGAAGACAATATGGCAGCTTTGACAAATGATCAGATTTTGGACGCGATCGCGTCTATGAGCGTTCTGGAAGCCTCAGAACTCGTAAAGGCTATGGAAGAGAAGTTCGGCGTTACAGCCGCTGTAGCCGTAGCCGCCGGTCCCGCCGCTGGCGGAGCCGCTGGTGGAGCCGCTGAAGACGAGCAGACAGAATTCGCCGTCAGCTTGGATTCATTCGACGCCGCCAAGAAGATTGGCGTCATCAAGGCCGTTAAGGCTCTTACAAACCTCGGACTTGGCGAAGCCAAGGCTTTGGTTGAAGGCGCCCCGAAGGTTCTCAAAGAGGGCTTGAGCAAGGCTGACGCCGACAAGTGGATCGCCGACATCACAGCCGCCGGCGGAAAGGCTTCTAAGAAATAAGGCAAAGCCTGATTTCTTAAATAACGACTCCCGCGTTTGCGCGCGGGAGCGTTTTCGTTCTTTTAAACAAGTTTTTTTCGGACGGACTTTTTTTGTGCTGAACGGAGTTTCCGCTTGTAGCAAAGAAAGACGGCCATTCAACTACGGGGGATCTTAATGTTCGCAAAGAGCCGGACAATCAACCGCCAATATTACGGAAAGGACATCAAGTCTTCAATGGATGTCCCTAATCTTATCGACATTCAAACTGCGTCGTACGAATACTTCCTTCAGAGAAAGAATTTGGAAGAAGGAAAGCCGCTTGAGAACCAGGGCTTGCAGGAAGCTTTTTTGAGCGCCTTCCCCATCGAAAGCCCCAACGGCGACATGACGCTTGACTATGAATTCTACCAGCTGGACTTTGAGGGAATCAAGTTCTCCGAATTGGAGTGCAAGCAAAAGGGCCTCACTTACGCCGTTCCCCTCAAGGCGCGCATTGACCTTAACTTTAAGGAAACCGGCGCCATTCTCCAGAAAGACATATATATGGGCGACATTCCGCTTATGACAGACCGCGGAACGTTCGTCATCAACGGCGCCGAGCGCGTCGTAGTTTCTCAGATCCACCGTTCGCCCGGCGTAATTTTCAACCACGACAAGGGCGTTTGGGGAAGCCGCATCATTCCTTACCGCGGCTCTTGGCTTGAATTTGAAATCGACCAAAAGAAAGAATTGATTTACGCCAAAATCGACCGCAAGAAAAAAATCTTGGGAACGATTTTCCTCCGCGCCTTGGGCTTTGAAAACCGCGAGGAAATCATCAAGGTTTTCTACCAGACAGAAACGGTCGCGGTAAAGAACAGCAACAGCGCGCGCGAGGCGCTTGTAGGCCGCGTTCTTTCAAAGGCCATTTACATAAAGGATTCTGATTCCGGCGAAGAAAAGAAACTTTTCAAGGCCGCCGCCCGCTTGCATCCGCACGACATCGACGACTTGATCGCCAACGGCATCAAGGAAATCGACGTAATCAAGTTCGACACCCGCAAGGATCCGGACGACAAGGACGACAAAAATCTTTCTCTTGACAGCGACATCATCGTGAACTGCTTTGAGCGCGAGGAAATCAAATTCCCCAAAGAGGGAACGGAAGTTGACGAGCCCACAAAGGAAGACGCCTTGAGCGCCGTTTACAGCGTCCTTATGCCCGGCGAGCCCATCACTGTTGAGAACGCCGAAAAGGACTTGAACTCAATGTTCTTCACTTCGCGCCGCTACGACTTGGGACGCGTGGGCCGATACAAGCTCAACAAAAAATTTGACTACAACCCGCCGTTGGAAGACCACACTTTGGTAAAGGACGACATCACAAACACGATGAAGTTCCTCATTAAAGTTTACATCGGCGAAGAGTCGCGCGACGACATCGACCACTTGGGCAACCGCCGCATCCGATCCGTAGGCGAATTGATGACAAACCAAATCAAGACCGCCTTTGCCCGCATGGAGCGCATCGCCAAAGAGCGCATGGGCCTCAAAGAAAACGACACAATCAAGCCGCAGGACTTGATTTCCTCTAAGCCGATAATCGCGGCGATAAAGGAATTCTTCGGCTCGTCACAGCTTTCACAGTTCATGGACCAAATCAACCCGTTGGCCGAGCTTACCCACAAGCGCCGTTTGAACGCCTTGGGACCCGGCGGCCTTTCACGAGACCGCGCCGGCTTCGAAGTCCGCGACGTTCACTATTCTCACTACGGACGCATGTGCCCGATCGAGACTCCTGAAGGACCCAACATCGGCTTGATCGTTTCATTGGCCATCTACACTCGCGTCAACGAGTACGGCTTCCTTGAAGCGCCTTACCGCAAAATCGAAAAGGGCAAGGCCACAAACAAGGTCGAGTACCTTTCGGCGATGGACGAAGACAAGTACTACATCGGACAGGTTAGCGAGGGCATGGGAAAGGACGGTTCGTTCGCGACCGACATGATTTCTTGCCGCCGCCGCGGCGACTACACCACGCGCTCTCCAAAGGACGTTCAGTACATGGACGTTTCTCCGCGCCAGGTAATTTCTGTTTCCGCCGCGCTCATTCCTTTCTTGGAGCACGACGACGCCAACCGCGCCTTGATGGGCTGCAACATGCAGCGCCAGGCCGTTCCGCTTTTGTTCCCGGAGCCTCCGCACGTCGGAACCGGAATGGAGCAAAAGTGCGCCTACGACTCCGGCGTTTTGGTCAAGGCCAAGCGCGCCGGCGAAGTTGTCAAAGTTACAAGCGAATGCGTCACGGTCAAGCCGGAAGGCGGAAAGCGCGGCGAAGTTGACGAATACGTTTTGCTCAAGTACCAGCGCACCAACAACGACACTTGCAACCACCAGCGCCCGACTGTCGAAGTGGGCGAAAAGGTTGTGGAAGGCTCCGTCCTTGCCGACGGTCCCGCCACGTTCAACGGCGAGTTGGCGCTTGGCCGCAACATTCTTGTAGGCTTCGTTCCGTGGAACGGATACAACTACGAGGACGCCGTTCTCATCAGCAAGCGCGTGGTCAAGGAAGACATGTACACTTCCATCCACATCAAGGAATTCTCCGTTGAGGTCCGCGAGACAAAGCTTGGACCCGAAAAGATCACCCGCGACGTTCCCAACACGGCGGAAAAAAATCTTGACAATCTTGACGCTGAAGGAATCATCCGCGTCGGCGCGAAAGTCAAGAGCGGCGACATCTTGGTCGGCAAAGTCACTCCAAAGAGCGAAGCCGAGACCACGCCGGAATTCAAGTTGCTCAACTCAATCTTTGGCGAAAAGGCCAAGGAAGTTCGCGACACTTCTTTGCGCGTTCCGCACGGAGTGGAGGGCGTCGTGATCGACATCCAGCGCCTCAAGAGAAGCGAAGGCGACGACTTGAACCCGGGCGTTGACCAGGTTGTCAAAGTTATGATCGCCAACAAGCGCAAGCTCCGCGAAGGCGACAAGATGGCCGGACGCCACGGAAACAAGGGCGTCGTTTCCCGCATTTTGCCCGAAGAGGACATGCCCTACTTGGAGGACGGAACTCCGCTCGACGTTTGCTTGAACCCCTTGGGCGTTCCTTCGCGCATGAACATCGGTCAGATCATGGAATCCGAGCTTGGAATCGCCGGAAAGTATCTCAACCAGTTCTTCGAGTCGCCGGTATTCCAGTCTCCCAGCCAAGAGCAAATCGCCAAGAAGTTGGAGGAAGCCGGCCTTTCAAAAGACTGCAAACAGATCGTTCGCGACGGACGCACAGGCGAGCCTTTTGTCAACCCGATTTTTGTCGGCGTAATCTACTACATGAAGCTGCACCACTTGGTCGACGACAAGATGCACGCCCGCTCTACCGGACCTTACTCTTTGGTCACGCAGCAGCCTTTGGGCGGAAAGGCCCAGTTTGGCGGCCAGCGTCTTGGAGAAATGGAAGTTTGGGCGCTCGAAGCTTACGGCGCGGCCAACACTTTGCAGGAAATGATGACAATCAAGTCAGACGACATGAACGGCCGCTCAAAGGTTTACGAGTCCATCGTGAAGGGCGAGCCTTCGACACCCGCGGGCGTTCCCGAATCATTCAACGTTTTGGTCCAGGAATTGCGCGGATTGGCGCTTGACTTTACGATTTACGACTCCAAGGGAAAGCAAATCGCCCTTACGGAGCGCGACCAAGAATTGATTGACAAGGCCTCCAGCGGCTTTGACAAGGAGAGTGAATAATGCGCGATATCGAAGATTTTGACAGCATTAAAATAAAGCTTGCCGCGCCGGACACAATCCGCGCGTGGTCTTACGGCGAAGTTAAAAAGCCGGAAACAATCAACTACCGCACTTTGCGCCCCGAGCGCGACGGTCTTTTCTGCGAGCGCATTTTTGGAACCACAAAAGAGTGGGAATGCTATTGCGGAAAGTTCAAGTCAATCCGCTACAAGGGCGTAATCTGCGACCGCTGCGGCGTAGAAGTCACCCATTTTAAGGTTCGCCGCGAGCGCACGGGCCACATCGAGCTTGCCGCGCCGGTAAGCCACATTTGGTATTACCGCTCGGTTCCCAGCCGCATGGGCTTGCTCTTGGACTTGCAGGTGGCCGCCTTGCGCAGCGTTTTGTATTACGAAAAATACATCGTCATCGATCCGGGCGAGACCGACCTTAAGAAGATGCAGCTTTTGAGCGAGGACGAATACCGTCAGGCGCAGGAGCGCTACGGCCAGGCCTTTACCGCCGGAATGGGCGCCGAGGCTGTAAAGACATTGCTTGAAAGCCTTGACCTTGACGCCTTGGCCGCCGAGCTTCGCGCCAAGATGATCGAAAAGGGCGCCAAGAGCGACAAACGCCTTCTTAAGCGCATCGAAATTGTCGAGAACTTCCGTTCTTCGGGCAACAAGGCCTCTTGGATGATTTTGGACGTAGTTCCCGTAATGCCGCCTGAGTTGCGCCCGATGGTTCAGCTTGACGGCGGAAGGTTCGCCACCAGCGACCTCAACGATTTGTACCGCCGCGTCATCAACCGCAACAACCGCCTAAAGCGCTTGCTCGCGCTCAACGCGCCCGACATCATCATTCGCAACGAAAAGCGAATGTTGCAGGAAGCCGTCGACTCCCTCTTTGACAACTCAAAGAGAAAGCGCATTGTAAAGGGCGCTTCAAACAGGCCGCTCAAGTCAATCAGCGACATGATAAAAGGAAAGCAGGGCCGCTTCCGCCAAAACCTTTTGGGAAAGCGCGTCGACTATTCCGGCCGTTCCGTAATCGTCGTCGGTCCTGAGCTCAAGCTTTGGCAGTGCGGCCTTCCCACAAAGATGGCGCTTGAATTGTTCAAGCCCTTCATCATGAAAAAATTGATGGACAAGGGAGTCGCCTTCAACCTTAAGAAAGCCAAGCTCTACGTTGAGCAGGAAGCTCCCGAAGTTTTCGCCGTCTTGGATGAAGTCGTGGCCGAGCATCCTGTAATGCTCAACCGCGCCCCGACCTTGCACCGCTTGGGAATCCAAGCCTTCGAGCCTGTTTTGGTCGAAGGAAAGGCGCTCAAGCTGCACCCGCTCGCCTGCAAAGCCTTTAACGCGGACTTTGACGGCGACCAGATGGCCATTCACGTTCCGCTCACCCAAGCCGCGCAAATGGAGTGCTGGACATTGATGCTCAGCGCCCGCAACTTGCTTGACCCGGCCAACGGCGGAACAATCGTATATCCGTCCCAGGACATGGTTTTGGGAATCTACTATATGACTTCCGTAAAGCCCGGCGCCAAGGGAGAGGGCAAACGCTTCTCTTCTTCTGACGAAGTTCGCATGGCCGCCGAGTGCGGAAACATCGAATGGCAGGCCAAGATTAAGGTTCCCGCTCCCAAGGATTCTTTCAAGGAAGGAGAATTCAAGAAGGGCGACTTGATCGAGACGACCGCCGGAACATTGGCCTTCAACGAGGCCATGCCCGACGAAGTCAACTATGTCAACGAACAGTACGGCGACAAGAAACTCAAGAGCATGATTGAGAAAGTTTACCACGACAAGGGCTCTTGGCTCACGATTCAAATGCTTGACGCCATCAAGACGGTCGGCTACAAGAACGCGACATTCTACGGCGCCACTCTTTCTATGGACGACATTCTCGTTCCCAAAGAAAAGAAGGACATGGTCGACAAGGCCAACAAGGAAGTAGAAGAAATCGTTCGCCAGTACTCTGACGGTCGCATCACTGAAGACGAACGCTACAACAAGGTAACCGACATTTGGCAGCGCACAAACGAAAAGCTCACTGACGTTATGTACGCCCAATTGGAAAAGGACAAAGACGGCTTTAACACAATTTACATGATGGCCAAATCCGGCGCCCGCGGTTCCAAAAAGCAGATTTCTCAGCTCGCGGCGATGCGCGGCTTGATGGCAAAGCCTAACGGCGACATCATCGAATTGCCCGTCCGCTCCAACTTCTACGAAGGACTTTCGGTTATCGAATACTTCATCTCAACCAACGGCGCCCGCAAAGGTTTGTCGGACACCGCCCTTAAGACGGCCGACGCCGGTTACATGACTCGCCGCTTGGTTGACGTTGCCCAAGACGTTGTCATCAACGAAGACGACTGCGGCACAATCAACGGAACCGACTACACGGCGATCAAGGACGGCGACGAAATCATCGAGCATTTGGCCGACCGCATCGAAGGCCACTTTACGATTGAGCGCGTCGTCCACCCGATTACCGGCGAAGTTTTGTGCGACGTCAACTCTTACATCGACGAAAACTTGGCCAAGAAAATCGAGGAAGCCGGCGTTGAGAAAGTCAAGCTCCGCACCGTTCTTACTTGCGAAGCCAAGCACGGCGTTTGCGTAAAGTGCTACGGCAAGAACTTGGCCCGAAACAAGGTTGTCGAAATCGGCGAAGCGGTCGGAATTGTCGCCGCCCAGTCAATCGGTCAGCCGGGTACCCAGCTTACGCTTAGAACCTTCCACGCCGGCGGCGCCGCGTCTAAGGTCACTCAGGACAACAACATCATTCTCAAGTTCCCCGCCATCATCGAAAAGATTGAAGGCACCAGCGTCCATACAAAGGAAGGCGAGCTCTTCACCCGCAAGGGAAGCATGCTCCTTACCCGCGTCATCGAAAGCGTCGACTTGAAGGAAGGAAAGCCTTCCGTCAAGGACGGCGACCGCGTTCTTAAGGGAACTGTTTTGTTGACGACAAAGGACGGCGAGGTTAAGGCAAAGGAAAACGGAATCATCCTTATAAAGGACAAGGTTCTTTACCTCACCGGAACGGAGCAAAAGATGGAAATCGCCAACGGTTCCATCATCCAAGTCAAGGAAGGCCAGATTGTCGCCGCCAACGCCGTCATCGGAACTTTGCTTGACGCTTACTCAGAGCCGATCATCGCGGAAGACGACGGATACGTTCACTTTGAGGACATCGACGACTCGACGGTTGAATACCACGTTGACGAGCAGTCCGGCGTGACCGAGCGCATCATCAGCGACTTGCATCTTGACGTAAAGCAGCCGCGCATCCACATCACCGACGAAGACGGAAACGAGCTTGGAAGCTACTTCTTGCCCGCCAGCGCTATTCTTAGCGTTGACGACAAGCAAAAAATCAGCGCCGGCGTCGTCTTGGCAAAAATGCCCAAAGCGGCCCAAAAGTCAAACGACATCACCGGCGGCCTTCCCCGCGTTTCGGAATTGTTCGAGGCGCGCAAGGCTGTCAGCCCCAGCGTTTTGGCAGGAATTTCTGGAACCGTCAAGTTCAAGGATCTTAAGAAGGGCAAGCGCGCCATCACTGTTGAAGACAAGTACGGCCGCGTGTTTGAGCATCTCGTTCCCATTTCAAAGCGAATGTTGGTCCGCGACGGAGACAAGGTTGAGGCCGGCGAGCCGCTTTGCGACGGACAGCCCAGCCCCCACGACATTCTCGCGATTTTGGGCGAAAATGCGCTCCAAAACTACTTGATGGACGAAATCCAGCAGGTTTACCGCGCGCAGGGCGTAAGCATCAACGACAAGCACATCGGAATCATCGTGCGCCAAATGTTGCGCAAGGTTGAAATCGTGGCTGTCGGCGACACCCGCTTCATCTTTGGCCAGCAGGTCGACAAGTACCGCTTCCGTGAAGAGAACGCGCGCGTAATCGCCGAAGGCGGCCAGCCCGCCATCGGCCGCCCGATGTTCCAGGGAATCACCAAGGCTTCGCTCAACGTCGACTCCTTCATTTCCGCGGCCTCCTTCCAGGAGACCACCCGCGTTCTCACAAACGCCGCCATTTCCGGCTCCATCGACGAGCTGCGCGGCGTAAAGGAAAATGTAGCCATCGGCCACATGATTCCTGCGGGAACCGGCATAAAGAACTACAAGGGAGTGAAGGTTTACGACTCTAGCGACCAGGACTTGGACATCCAGATGAACGAAATCATCGAGCGTCGCAGAATAGAGAAGGAGCTTGCCGAGGCTGAGGCCGAGCGCGAAAAGGAAGCCGCCACCGCCAGCTTTGACAATGAGGACCAGGACTAATACGACTGCCCAAAAGCTCCGCTTTTGGGCAGCGTGTCAGGCAGCGTCCGGGCAACGCCTTAGGACGCGGTGAAGCGCTTGACTAAATCGCAAGATTTTGTTAAAGTAGCCGTCACCGAAAAATGAATTTAACCGGGAGTGCTGCCCGGCAATTTATAAAGGAGACATTTTTAGATGCCTACAATTAACCAATTGATTAAAAAGGGACGCAAAACCGCCGCCAACAGGACCAAATCCCCCGCGCTTGAGTCTTGTCCGCAGAAGCGCGGCGTTTGCACCCGCGTTATGACGGTTACTCCCAAAAAACCGAATTCGGCTCTCCGCAAGGTTGCCCGTGTCCGCTTGAGCAACGGAATCGAAGTTACGGCTTACATTCCCGGAATTGGACACAACTTGCAGGAGCACTCAGTAGTTTTGATTCGCGGAGGACGCGTTAAGGACCTTCCTGGCGTTCGCTATCACATTATCCGCGGAACAAAAGACACTCTTGGCGTTGACGGACGCAAGCGCGGCCGCTCAAAGTACGGCGCCAAAAGGCCCAAGGCATAATGGAGGATTAAGATGGGAAGACATAAGAAATCAGTCAACCGCCCCGTTGCGCCGGATTCAAGATACAACAGCCAGGTTGTTTCAAAATTCGTCACCCGCATGATGTTGGACGGAAAAAAAGACATCTGCACTCGCATCATTTATGAAGCGATGGACAAGCTTAAGGCCAAGACCGAAAAAGATCCTTTGGAAGTGTTCCTCAAGGCTCTTGACAACGTCAAGCCCCAGGTTGAAGTAAAATCTCGCCGCGTCGGCGGCGCGACATATCAGGTTCCGGTTGAAATCCGCGACACCCGCAAAGAAGCCCTTGCCATGAGGTGGATTATCGAAGCCGCCCGCAAGCGCAACGGACACGGAATGGCCGACACGTTGAGCGCCGAGCTTTTGGACGCGTTCAACAACACCGGAAGCGCCTACAAAAAGAAGGAAGACACCCACAAGATGGCCGAAGCCAACAAGGCTTTCGCCCACTACCGCTGGTAGTCGTCGTTTGGAAAACCGCCTCGCTTGGGGCGGTTTTTTTTCGTCCAAAATATTTCAAAAAATCTTGTTTTTCCTATTGACCAATTGTTGAAAAATCTATATATTTCTTAAACCTATCTTTGGTTCTTTGAGAGTCAGGCGGAATTTACAATTCCGGCGGAACCGTAAAGTTAGCGGCAAAACGCTTTCAGGTTTCGCGGTTCTTGGGTGGAACGCCTTGTTGTCAACAAGGCGATAGAACTTCCAAACGGGGATTTCTGCGGCGGCCTTGCAAAAAGGCGCGCGCGGCTCATAGCGCCAAACCGGTTGTCAAGCGGCGTTTGACAATGAACAGGTGGTGTCGGCCATAAATGTTCCGAAATTATGGAGCGTTATGTTAGAAAATTATTCTTTTACCGTCATTCCAGTTCACCAAACAACCGCATAAAAGAGATGTGTATGCGAATCTGAGCGTCTTCTTCGAAGGGGCGAGGGTTCTGGTTTAAAGCGCAGCACATAAAACATTTTTAAGATGTCGGCAATAAGGATTGCCGGCAAGGAGAAAAACATGGCAAAGGAGAAGTTCGAAAGAACCAAACCTCACATGAACGTTGGTACTATTGGTCACGTAGACCATGGTAAGACTACATTGTCAGCGGCTATCACAACGTACTGCGCTAAAAAGTACGGTGACCACGCCCTCAAGTATGACGAAATCGACAACGCTCCGGAAGAGAAAGAGCGCGGCATCACAATCAACACACGCCACCTTGAGTATCAGTCAGACAAGCGCCACTACGCTCACATCGACTGCCCGGGCCACGCCGACTACATCAAGAACATGATTACAGGAGCCGCCCAGATGGACGGAGCCATCCTCGTAGTTGCCGGAACTGACGGCGTTATGCCTCAGACAAAAGAGCACCTCTTGCTCGCCCGCCAGGTAGGCGTTCCCAAGATCATCGTATTCTTGAACAAGGCCGACATCGCCGATCCCGACATGCTCGAGCTCTGCGTTGCCGACGTTCAGGAAACTCTCGTAAAGTACGGATTCTCTGAAGACACTCCGATTATCACTGGTTCAGCTTTCAAAGCCTTGAACGAGTCTGAGAACCCCGAGAACACAAAGTGCATCGAAGAATTGCTCACAGCCATGGACACATGGTTCGACGACCCCGTCCGCGACGAGGCCAAGCCCTTCTTGATGCCGATCGAAGACATCTTCACAATCTCTGGACGCGGAACTGTAGTTACAGGACGCGTTGAGCGCGGCGTTGTCAACATGAACGACCCCGTACAAATCGTTGGTATCCGCCCCACACAGGACACAACTGTTACCGGCATCGAAATGTTCCAGAAGACATTGGATCAGGGTATTCCGGGCGACAACGTTGGTATTCTTCTCCGCGGCGTTGAAAAGAAAGACGTCGTTCGCGGACAGGTTTTGGCCAAGCCCGGCTCAATCCACCCGCACACAAAGTTCGAAGCTCAGATTTACGTTTTGACAGCCGAAGAAGGCGGACGCGCAAAGCCGTTCTTCTCTGGATACCGCCCTCAGTTCTACTTCCGCACAACGGACATCACTGGAACTGTAGAGTTGGGAGCCGGCGTTGAAATGGTCAACCCGGGCGACAACACAAAGATCACAGGTGAATTGATTCACCCGATCGCCATGGACGAAGGACTTAAGCTCGCCATCCGCGAAGGCGGACGCACAATCGCTTCTGGCCAGGTTACAAAGATCATCGAGTAGTTTAATTTCCAAAGCGGAGCCTTTTGGCTCCGCTTTGGTTAGTTTTTTGGAGGAATCATGGCTAATGGCAAAATTCGTGTTCGACTTCGCGCCTTTGACGTAGAGTTGATCGACCAGAGCGCTAAAGCCATCGTGCAAACAGTTCAGAAAGCTGGAGCCAAGGTCGCTGGACCCGTTCCGCTTCCTACAAGAATCAATAAGTTTACCGTGCTTCGTTCGCCTCACGTAAACAAGAAGTCACGCGAGCAGTTTGAAATGCGCACGCACAAACGCCTTATTGACATTTTGAATCCCTCTTCTGACGTAATGGATTCTTTGATGAAACTTGAACTGCCGGCCGGTGTAGACGTAGAAATTAAGCAATAAGCGTCGCGAGGCGCTTGTTGTGATTAAAGGCACGGTCCCGTGGATCCGGGATGGCGACCTATAGGAGATTTTCAGATGAAAGGTCTGATAGCAAAAAAAGTGGGCATGACCCAGGTATTCGACGAAAGCGGCAATCTGACACCAGTAACCGTGATCCGCGTCGAGCCCAACACAGTCGTTGCCACAAAGAAGAAAGAAAACTGCGGATATGACGCCGTTGTTCTTGGCCTTGACGATTTGAAGCCGTCAAAGGTGAACAAGGCTTATGCCGGACAGTTTACGGAAAATGTTACTCCCAAAAGAACATTGAAAGAGTTCCGCGATTTTGAAGGCGAGGTTAAGATCGGCGACCAGATTGGCGTCGAGCTTTTTGAACAGACCCGTTTTCTTGACGTTACGGCCACTTCCAAAGGAAAGGGCTTTCAAGGCGTAATGAAGCGCTGGGGCTTCCACGGAGGACGCGCCACTCACGGTTCTAAATTCCACCGCGAGCCGGGCGGAACGGGCGAATGCACCACTCCGGGCCACAGCTTCAAGAACATCAAGTTGCCGGGCCGCATGGGTACTGAGCGCGTTACGGTTCAAAACCTTCGCATTGTCAAGATTGACCCTGAGTTGAAGGTTATCATGGTTCGCGGGGCTGTCCCCGGGAATAGAAACTGCACGCTGATCGTCAAGTCCGCGGTTAAGAAATAAGGCGGAGGAAAAGATTTATGGAAAAGAAAGTCTATTCAACCGATGGAAAAGAGCTGCGTACGATTTCACTTGACGACAAAGTATTCGGCCTGCCGATAAATGAGGACGTCATTTATTACGCCATCACAAACGAATTGGCAAACAAGCGTGTCGGAACGGCTTGCACAAAGACCCGCGCCGAAGTGCACGGATCAAACAAAAAGCCGTATAAGCAGAAGGGAACAGGAAACGCCCGCCGCGGCGACAAGAAGTCTCCGATTACGGTTGGCGGAGGAACTATCTTTGGACCTAAGCCCAGAGATTACAGCTACTCACTTCCCAAAAAGGAAAAGCGCCTTGCGATGAAATCCATCTTAAGCATGCAGGCTCAGAGCGACAGGCTTGTCGTTGTTGAGGATTTCACTGTAGAAAGCGGAAAGACAAAAGACTTGGTCAAAATTCTTGACAACTTCGCCAAGGACGAGCGCACAGTCATCATTCTCAAGGATGACGACGCCAAGATCAAGCAGGCTGGACGCAACCTTTACAAGGTTCATTTCCTTTCATACAACCGCCTGAGAGCGCATGATTTGTACTACGGCCGCAAGGTTATCTTGCTTGAAAGCGCCGCCAAGAATCTCAGCGACTTTTACGCGGACAACAAGGAGGCTGAATAATTATGGAATTCACGGACATTCTTATTGAGCCTGTAGTGACTGAAAAAGCCAACGCCTTGCGCGAGGAGAACAAGTATGTTTTCATCGTTCGCCCTGACGCGAGCAAGATTCAGATCAAGGAAGCCGTAAGAAAGCTTTTCAACGTAAAAGTTCTTTCTTGCACGACAATCAACGTGGCCGGAAAAACAAAGCGCCTTCGCGGAAGCAAGGGCAAGACTCCGAGCTACAAGAAAGCCATCGTGCGCGTAGCCGAGGGCGAAACAATTAAGTTGTTCGAATAGGGCAACAGATAGATAACTAAGGGGAATCAGATGGCTCTTAAAGTATTTAAGCCAATTACACCTGGTACTCGCGGACGTGTTGACCTCCGCAGGGACGACCTGACAGCCGACAAACCCGAAAAGAAATTGACTTCAGGCAAAGTGTCCCGCGGCGGACGCGGCGCTGGCGGACGCATTTCTGTGCGCCACCAGGGCGGCGGTCACAAGCAGAGATACCGCATAATTGATTTCAAGCGAAACAAGCACGGAATCCCGGGAACTGTTCACTCAATTGAGTACGATCCCAACCGCAGCGCCAATATCGCCTTGATTTATTACGCCGACGGAGACAAGCGCTACATCATCGCGCCCAAAGGCCTCACGGTCGGAATGAAGATTATGGCCGGCGAAAACGCCGCTCCTACAGTTGGAAACGCTTTGCCGCTTGGCGCGATTCCGGTTGGTTTCACGGTTCACAACATTGAGTTGAACCTTGGCCGTGGCGGACAGCTTGCCCGCTCAGCCGGCGCTTCAGCCCAGATCGCCGCCAAAGAAGGCGACTATGTTGTAATCCGCCTTCCTTCAAGCGAATTGCGCAAAGTTCACGCCAGATGCTATGCGACCATCGGCGTTGTCGGCAACGAAGACCACATGAACGTTCAGCTTGGAAAAGCCGGACACCGCCGCTGGATGGGCGTTCGTCCTACAGTTCGCGGTATGGCGATGAACCCGGTTGACCACCCGCTTGGTGGCGGTGAAGGCGCCGGAAAGGGACGCAATCCGGTTACTCCTTGGGGCCAGCCTTGCAAGGGTTACAAGACCCGCAACAAGCGCAAGCCGTCGAATAATTTCATTATTTCACGTCGCAAGAAATAGGCTAGGAGTTAACTGTGTCAAGATCTGTTAAAAAAGGGCCGTTTGTAGAAAAATCGCTCTATAAAAAGATTGTAGAAATGAATAAGGCTGGAGCCGCCGAAAAGAAGATGGTTAAAACATATTCTCGCTGCTCTACGATTATTCCTGAGATGGTTGGAAACACCATTTCTGTTCACAACGGAAAGTCATGGATTCCGGTTTACATCACGGAGAACCTTGTCGGCCACAAGCTCGGCGAGTTCGCTCCCACACGTGTATTCCGCGGACATGGCGGAACTGATAAAACTGCCGCTAAGGCTCCCGCCGCGGCTGGTAAATAAAGGTGGATATTATGGCAGAAACAAAAGGCTATGTAGCCACTACAAAATTCCTTATTGCGTCGCCCACAAAGGTTCGCCCTGTGGCTCACGCAATTTCCAGAATGCCTTGCTCAAAAGCGGTGGCTGTTCTTGAGAACATGCCGCAAAAGGGCGCCAAGCTCATCGGCAAGACTCTTAAGTCTGCCATGGCCAACGCTCTTGTCGCTAACGACAAGTTGGATGAAGACATGCTCTATGTAAAAGAAATTCGCGTAGACGAAGGTCCCAGACTCAAGAGAATTTGGTGCCGCGCTCGCGGAAGAGCCGATCAGTTGCTCAAGCGCATGTGTCATATTACCGTCACAGTTGCTGAAAAGGCGGGGGAATAAAAAGTGGGTCAGAAAGTTAATCCGATTGGTTTGCGCTTGGGCGTAAACAAAACATGGCAATCCCGCTGGTATGCGGATCCTCGCGAATACGCGGACTTGGTTTTGGAAGACTTTAAAATCAGAAAGTTGGTTGGAGACCTTCCTGAATGCAAGGGCGCGGACATCGCGGAAATAGAAATTGTTCGCCACCCGCAGCGTGTTACTATTGTAATTCACACTGCTCGCCCTGGCGTCATCATTGGCGTAAAGGGCGCGACGATTGAAAAGATAAGCGCCGACATTCAAAAGCAGCTTACAAAGAAAGTTCAAATCAAGATTAAAGAAATCAAACGCGGCGATTTGAACGCTTCTTTGATTGCCCAGAACATCGGACGCCAGCTTATGGGCCGCGGCTCGTTCCGCAAGGCTCTCGCTGACATTGACTACGGCACGTTCGAAGCCTTGACCACTTACGGCAAGATTGGCGTAAAGGTTTGGGTCTACAACGGAATGAACTACGGTCATGAGCAGAACGAGGATGCGGGTCAGATGGTGAGAAAGCCCAGACGCGACCGTCCGCAGCGTTCTTCTGATAAGTCTGAGTCTGACAAACAGACAAAAGATACTGTCGCAAAGGCAAGGAGTTAAAGGATGCCACTAGCGCCAAAAAGAGTAATGCACCGCAAGGTGCAGCGCGGCAAGCAGCATGGTTTTGCAACCCGCGACAATCATATTGACTTTGGCGACATCGCTCTTGTCGCGATGGAACCGGCTTGGCTCAACGCTCGCGTTATCGAAGCCTGCCGTGTCGCCATCAGCCGCAAGCTTGACCGCAAAGGCAATATTTGGATTCGTGTGTTCCCGGACAAGCCGATTTCTAAGAAACCGGCCGAAGTCCGCATGGGTAAGGGTAAGGGCGCCCCTGAATTTTGGGCGGCCAACCTCAAGCCCGGAATGATTTTGTTTGAAATTGGCGGAGTTGACATTAAGTTGGCCGAACAAGCCTTGCGCTTGGCCAGCGCCAAGTTGCCGGTTTTGACAAAGATCGCGTTTAGGCCCACGCAGGCGTAATGGAGGAATAAGATGGCAGATACAAAGAAAAAGAACAACGACAAAGAACTGTCTTATGCCGAATTGGTCGCCCGCCGTGACGAGCTTAAGCAGAAATATATGGAATTGAGATTCAAGATGATCGTTTCTCATGTAGACAATCCGATGGAAAAACGCAACATGCGCCGCGAGATCGCCCGCTTGAACACGTTCATCACCCAGAAGGCCAACGCCCAAAAGGCGGAAGCCGTTGAAGCAAAGAAGTAGGAGTTGACCCATGGCAGAAGAAAAGAAAGTAAAAAAAGCCAAGCGCTCTTATGTAGGACTCGTCACCAGCGACAAGATGGACAAGACCATCGTTGTGACAATCACTACAAAACGCATGGATCCTCTTTACAAGAAATACGTAACTAGAAGCAAGAAGTGCAAGGCCCACGACGAGACTAACGACGCCCACATCGGCGACACAGTCAAGATCGTCGAGTGCCGCCCCTTGAGCAAAGACAAGCGCTGGCGCTTGGAATCAATCGTCGAACGGGCGAAGTAAGGAGTTAAGATTATGATTCAGATGCAGTCATGCATGACAGTAGCCGACAACTCCGGCGCCAAGATTGCCCAGTGCATTAAGGTGCTCGGCGGAACTCACCGCCGCTATGCCGGTATCGGCGACATCGTAGTGGTGGCCATTAAAGAGGCCATTCCCACTTCGACAATCAAAAAGGGTTCTATAAAGAAGGCGGTAATTGTCCGCCAAGCCAAGGAATACCGCCGCCCGGACGGAACATACATCCGTTTTGACGACAACGCCTGCGTAATCGTGGACGATTCCAAGAACCCCGTTGGAAAGCGTATTTTTGGACCTGTTGCCCGTGAGCTTCGTGAAAAAGATTACATGAAGATCATCTCGTTGGCTCCGGAAGTCCTGTAAGGAGAGTTGATATGATTAAGAAATTCAAGATTCATAAAGACGACACGGTACAGGTTCTTGCCGGAAAAGACAAGGGCAAGCAGGGAAAAGTTGTCCGCGTCATCACCAAGAAAGATTCTGTGATCGTTTCTGGCGTGAACTTTGTGAAGAAGGCTATGAAGAGACGCAGCCAGCAGGATGCCGGCGGAATCGCCGACATTGAGGCGCCTATTCATATTTCAAATGTGGGCATCGTTTGCAAGAAATGCAACCGCCCTGTAAAAATTGGCTATAAGCTTGACGGAGACAAGAAAATTCGCGTCTGCCGCAAATGTGGAGAAGCGCTATAATGGCAAATTACGTACCCCGGCTTAAGAAAGTCTATAAAGACACTATCGCTCCCGAACTCTTCAAGGAGTTGGGATATACATCACCCATGCAGATTCCCGCGATCAAAAAGATTGTGGTGAGCATGGGCGTTGGCGAAGCTCTCGGAAATAAGAAACTTCTTGACGCCGCAGTCGCTGACTTGACACAAATCACAGGTCAGAAAGCGGTCAAGACAAAGGCAAAAAAATCGATTGCCAACTTCAAACTTCGAGAGGGAGCTGAAATTGGCGCTATGGTGACATTGCGCGGAACAATCATGTATGAATTTTTGGACCGCTTGATCAACGTCGCCCTTCCGCGCGTTAAGGACTTCCGCGGCATCAAGGCCTCTGGTTTTGACGGCCACGGAAATTTCTCTCTTGGAATTACGGAGCAGATTATTTTCCCCGAAATCGACTTTGACAAGATCACTAAGATTGCGGGCATGAATATCACTATCGTAACAAGCGCAAGAACTGACAGCGAAGCCCGCGCTTTGCTCGACAAGTTCAATATGCCCTTTAGAAAGTAAACGAGGAAGTCATGGCTAAAAAATCGATGATTATCAAAGCAAAGCGCGCCCCCAAGTACTCGACTCGTCAGTACAACAGGTGCCAACTTTGCGGCCGTCCGAGAGGATATCTCCGCAAGTTCAAGATGTGCCGTCTTTGCTTCCGCAAGTATGCTAGTGAAGGTTTGTTACCCGGCGTAACAAAGTCAAGTTGGTAGAGGTAGGAGAGTAATATGAGCGCATCAGATCCTGTAGCGGACATGCTGACAAAAATCCGCAACGCGGTGATGGCCCGCCACGAAAAAGTGGACATCCCTGCGTCTAAGTTGAAGTTGGAAATTGTAAAGATCCTCAAGACTGAGGGCTACATCAAAAACTTCAAGAAAGTTCAGGAAGACGGAAAGAACACAATCCGCATCTTCCTCAAGTATGACGACAAGAATGAGCCGGTCATCCACGGCATTGAAAAGATTTCAACGCCCGGCCGCCGTGTTTATTCAGGTTATAAAGAGCTGCCCCGCGTTCGCAACGGATACGGTTCAGTCATTGTTTCGACATCTGCCGGCGTCACCACTGGAAAGAAGGCGTCAGAAAAGATGGTCGGCGGCGAATTGGTCTGCAAAGTTTGGTAACGGAGGAAGAGAATGTCTAAAATTGGAAAACTTCCTGTCGCCGTTCCCGCAGGCGTGACCGTCACGATTAAAGACAACGAGATTGCTGTTAAGGGCGCCAAAGGCGAGCTTAAGCAGACTTTCAGCAAGAATGTCGAAGTTGCCTTTGAGAACAATGAGGTTACCGTAAAGGCCCTCAACGCGAGCCGCCAGGCCAACGCCGACCACGGTTTGTACCGCGCTCTCATCAACGATATGGTGAAGGGCGTCACAACAGGCTTCACCAAGTCTTTGGTCATCAACGGCGTTGGTTTCCGCGCCGAAGTCAAGGGCAAAGAGTTGGGAATGAACTTGGGCTATTCAACAGATTTCATCGCCGTCATTCCCGAAGGAATCACGGTTGCCGCTGATCCGTCTGGAAAGATTGACGTTTCTGGCATCAACAAGCAGCAAATCGGCGAATTCTGCGCCCAAATCCGCAAGTTGCGCCTTCCCGAGCCTTACAAAGGAAAGGGAATCCGCTATTCAACCGAAGTCATCAGACGCAAAGTCGGTAAGACTGGCGTTAAATAAAGGCGGGCGATATGATTAGAAAACTTAACGACAAAGATAGAAAGCGCCTTCACAGAAAGGTTCACATTCGCAAGACTGTTTACGGAACGGCCGAGCGCCCCCGCATGACAGTGACTCGCAGCAACAAGAACCTTTATGTTCAGGTAATCAATGACGACGAGGGAAAGACTCTTGCCGCCATTTCTACGATGGAAAAGGATTTCGCGACGGTAAAACCCACGGTTGAAGGCGCCGCGAAACTTGGCGAAGCTTTTGGCCAGCGCCTCAAGGAAAAGAACATCACCACTGTGGTTTTTGACCGCAACGGTTATCTTTATCACGGCGTTGTAAAGGCTCTTGCTGACGGTACCCGAAAAGCGGGCATCATATTCTAGGAGATACTATGGAACGCCAGAATAAATTTGACAAAGAGCCCAGAGAAAAAGAGTTTGTTGAAAAGCTCGTGACTCTCAACAGAACTTCCAAGACCGTAAAGGGCGGACGCAGAATGTCTTTCGCGGCGCTCAGCGTTGTGGGCGACCAGAAAGGCCGCGTAGGCTTTGGTTTTGGCAAGGCCAACGACGTTACCGAGGCCATCAAAAAGAGCCTTGACCGCGCCAAGAGAAACCTTGTCAAGCTCCCGATTAAGAACGGAACGGTTCCGCACGACGTTATCGGAAAGTTCAAGAGCTCGGAAGTTCTTTTGCGCCCGGCCTCAGCCGGTACTGGAATCATCGCCGGCGGCCCTGTTCGCGCCATTATGGACGCGGCCGGCGTCACCGACATTATTTCCAAGTCGCTTGGCTCAAGCGCTTCTGTGAATGTTGTGCGAGCCACTTTTGACGCGATTGAGAACATGCTCGACGCGGCGGAAGTCGCCAAGGCCAGAGGCAAAACTCTGAGCGAGATGTGGGGTTAGTCATGGCAAAACTTAAGATTACACTTGTAAAAAGCGTCATCGGACAAAAGCCCGCCAAGCGCGCCACAGTCCGAAGTTTGGGATTGAAGAAAATCAGTTCCTCCGTGATTCAGGAAGACATTCCTTCCGTTCGCGGAGCGGTGGCCTCTGTGGCTCACCTTGTAAAAGTTGAGGAGATTCAGTAATGGCAGAGTACAATCCAGTATTGACAGCGCCCAAAGGCGCCAACAAAAAGAGAAAAATTGTCGGCCGCGGCTCCTCTTCAGGACTTGGAACCACAGCCGGAAAGGGAAACAAGGGCGCCCAGTCAAGAAGCGGCTCTCCGCTTCCGTATGTTGGCTTTGAAGGCGGCCAGATGCCCCTTTACCGCCGCATCGCGCAGCGCGGTTTCTCCAACTATCCTTTTAAGCAGGAATACGACGTTGTCAACCTTAGCGACATTGAGGCTAAATACGCCGACGGCGAGACCGTAAGCAAGGAAACTCTTGTCGCCAAGAAATTGATCAAGGCCAACAAGTCAAAGAAGCTCTTGGTCAAGCTTTTGGGAACAGGCGACATCACAAAGAAAGTGACTGTTTCCGTTGACAAGGTTTCTAAGACTGCCAAAGAAAAGGTTGAAAAGGCCGGCGGCTCTGTCGTCGAGGCCAAGAAGGCTGAAAAAACAGAAAAGAAAGACTAAGGCGGATTAAATGAATTCTATTGCGAACATGTTTAAAGTAAAAGAACTCCGCAGCCGCCTTTTCTTCACTCTTGTTGTGCTGGCGGTTTTCAGGCTGGGATCCGTCTTGACGATTCCCGGCGTGGACGCGGCCGCGCTCTTTGAGTACTTCAACAACCTTGCCGCCCAAAACAACAACGCTTTTGCAAGCTATATGGACTTCTTTGTGGGCGGCGCGTTCTCAAACTTTTCTGTGTTCATGTTGGGCGTAATGCCCTACATTTCAACCCAGATTATTATGCAGCTCCTTCTTATCATATTCCCCTCTATGAAAAGGGCGGTTATGGAAGAGGGCGGCCAGCAGAGAATGCAGATGTGGACAAGAGTTGGAACAATTTTTGTCTGCGTAATCCAGTCGTTCGCGGTCACAATCTACGCCAAGAACATCGGAGTCATTTCGCTCAACAACGAGGTGGCCTTCAAGCTTCTTGCGATTTTGACCGTAACCACCGGCTCTATGGTGACAGTTTGGCTTGGCGACCAAATCACGGCGCGCGGAATAGGAAACGGCATTTCCATCATGATTTTTGCCGGAATCGTTGCCCGCATGCCCAGCGCGGTGGCCGAGCTTGTTGAGCAGGTCCGCAACGGACAGCTTAACATTGTCTTTGTAATTGTGGCCCTCATCATTTTTGTGGGAATCATCGCCCTTGTCGTGTACGAAGAGTCCGGCGAGCGCAAGATTCCGGTCAACTACGCCAAGCGCGTTGTGGGCAGAAAAATGTACGGCGGCCAAAACACATACATACCCTTTAAGGTGAATCCGTCAAATGTCATTCCCTTGATTTTCGCCTCTTCGTTCTTGACGCTTCCCTTGCAGCTTGTTTCATCTGTGGCCAGCAACTCAGGCGCTGCTAGATGGGTTCAAAAATTGGCTGTAATTTTGAACCCAACAGGTGTATGGTACAACATTTTGTTGGTTGTCCTTATCGTGTTCTTCGCATACTTCTACACTCAGGTAACCCTGAACCCCACTGAAATAGCGAAGCAAATCCGGGAGAACGGCGGCTCCATTCCCGGAGTAAGGACAGACAAGACGGAAGAGCACTTGCAAAAGATACTCAACCGTTTGGTATTGCCTGGCGCTTTGTTCCTTGCGGCGATAGCGATATTGCCGACAATCATCCAGCTTGTCTTTAAGTTCCCGCAGTCTGTGGCTATGCTCATGGGCGGAACTTCATTGATAATTATGGTTGGAGTTGACTTGGACACAATGAGCCAGATTGAAGCCCTTTTGAGAATGCACCACATGGACGGATTCATGAAAAAGGGCCGGGTTCGCTCAAGAAACCTCTAGTTTTTTGGGCTAGCCTCTAGACTTAAATTGGTAAAATGTGATATAATCGCGTTCCCGATTGTAGTTCATTGCGAATTGCCATAATCGGGAACATCATCACATTTCCAGGGGGACTTTTATGAAAGTACGAACCAGCGTAAAGCCTATCTGCGACAAGTGTAAGGTTATCAAAAGAAACGGCATTGTCCGCATCATTTGCGTGAACCCAAAGCACAAGCAGAGACAAGGTTGAGGAGTAACAAATGGCTCGAATTGCGGGAGTTGACCTCCCTAATAAACAGGTAAAAATTGCCTTGACTTATGTTTACGGCATCGGTCGGTCAGCGGCTCGGACTATCTGCAAGAAGGCGGAAGTCAAGGAAGAGGCGTTGATCAATGATTTGTCTCAGGACGAGTTGACAAAACTCCGCGAGATTATCGACAAAGAGTATAAAGTTGAGGGCCGTCTCCGCTCGGAAATTGGCCTTAACATCAAGCGCCTTATCGATATCGGCTCTTACCGCGGCCAGCGCCACCGCAAGGGACTTCCCGTTCGCGGCCAGCGCACGCGTACAAATTCAAGAACTCGCAAGGGTAAGAAGAAGACTGTTGCGAACAAGAAGAAAGCGTAAGGCGGAGGTAAATTAATTGGCTACTGTTAAAAAAAGAAAGGAAAAGAAGAGCGTTTACGAAGGAAACGTTTACATTCAGGCGTCTTTCAACAACACTATCGTTACGGTCACTGACTTGAACGGCAACGCGCTTTCTTGGGCTTCAAGCGGCGGACTTGGTTTCCGCGGCGCCAAGAAATCAACTCCCTTTGCCGCCCAGACTGTCGCCGAGACCGCCGTTCAAAAGGCTGTCAGCTATGGTTTGCGCGAAGTTCACGTGTTTGTCAAAGGACCTGGCATGGGCCGCGAGAACGCTGTCCGCGCCATCGGAAACCAGGGACTTAAGGTTAAGTCCATTTCCGACGTTACCCCGATTCCGCACAACGGATGCCGCCCGCGCAAGACGCGCTCTATGTAATAAGGAGTAAAAAATGGGTAAAAGCACGACACCAATACTTAAACGCTGCAAAAAACTTGGACTGAACCCGCTCGTCTTGGGCTATGGAAAGGTTAGCAACCGCAACCAAAAGGAAAGCCGCCGCAAGCGCTCTGAATACGCTCTTCAGCTTGACGAAAAGCAGAAGCTCCGCTTTATTTACGGCGTGCTTGAGAAGCAGTTCCGCCTTTACTACGAAATGGCCGTTAGAAAGCCTGGCGTAACCGGCGAAGTTATGCTTCAGTTGCTTGAGTCTCGCTTGGACAACGTTGTTTATCGCCTTGGCTTTGCCAAGACTCGCGCCGAGGCTCGTCAGCTTGTAAATCACGGACACATTACGGTAAACGGCAAAAAAGTTGACATTCCGTCTTACTTGGTCAAAGCCGGCAATGTGGTCGCCTTCAAGGAGAAGGACAAGTCTTCTTCCAGCATCAAGAAATTGGTCGCTAGAATCGAAGAGCGCAAGGTTCCTTCTTGGCTTGAATGTGACAAGGACAATTTGTCAGGAAAGGTTGCTGCTCTGCCGTCTCGAAGCGACATTGACTATGATGTCAAAGAGCAGCTGGTGGTTGAATATTATTCTAAATAAGTAAGGAGTTCAAATGGCTCGCAAAAATCTGCTTAAAGGTTTTCAGAGACCTAAGGGCGTAAAGTTTGAGGATGTAGGATCTTCTCAGCCGAACTGCGGCAAGTTCTATGCTTCCCCGTTTGAACCCGGATTCGGCACGACCGTAGGAAACACCCTGCGCCGTGTTTTGTTGTCTTCGATTCAGG
Source organism: uncultured Spirochaetaceae bacterium (assembly GCA_902792795.1). Taxonomy (GTDB): domain Bacteria; phylum Spirochaetota; class Spirochaetia; order Treponematales; family Treponemataceae; genus Treponema_D. Next base: position 70,197 of record CADBBB010000004.1, read on the forward strand.
GATACGCGATTACATCTATCAGAATCACTTCGTATGACTCTGACAATGTTCCTCACGTAATTTCGAGCGAGTTTGAGGCCATTCCCAATGTGTCCGAGGACACTTTGGAAATTTTGAACAGCTTGAAGCAAGTTCGCCTTCGCCTTGCGGGCGACAGCGAGCAGGACACCCTTTTGTATGAATTTAAGGGCCCTGGAAAGATTACGAGCAACGACCTTGAAAAAGAGGGACAGCTTGAAGTGATGTCAAAGGACTTGCCCTTGTTCACTATGATGGACGACGCGAGAGTTGACATTGAAATTCAAGTTGACCTTGGACGCGGCTACATTCCTGCGGAAACCAACGACAAGTACATCGAAGTTGTCGGAACGATTCCCATGGACGCGATTTTCAGCCCCGTCAAAAAGGTTAAGTATTCAATCGAGCCTTGCCGCGTGGGACAAAGAAACGACTACGACAAGCTTTGCATTGAAATTTGGACCGACGGATCGATTGAGCCGGCCGACGCTTTGAGCGAAGCCGCCAAAATCGCCAAGGAACATTTTTCAGTCTTCATCAACTTTGACGACAGCGACTCTTCCGGCGACGACGACATGGGCGAAGAGGATGAGCATATCCGCGCCTTGTTGAGCACTCCCGTTGAGGAACTGGAATTGTCGGTTCGCTCTTCAAACTGCTTGAAGAACGCCAACATCCGCACAATCGGCGAATTGACAAAGAAGACCGAAGACGACATCGCCAAGACCAGAAATTTTGGCAAAAAGAGTCTTACAGAAATCAAAGAAAAGTTGCTTGAATGGAACTTGACTTTGGGAATGACGGACTACAGCTACCTTAAGGACGCTGTTAATTTAACTAAGAAAAAGGAAGAATCAGATGAATCATAGAACTGGTTTTAACGCGCTGAGCCGCACGTCAGCGCATCGCCGCGCAATGTTGCGCAATATGGTTACTTCTCTTTTTAGATTTGAACGCATCACTACTACTAAGGCTAAGGCAAAGGAAGCGCGCAGAAAGGCTGAAAAGCTCGTGACGCGCGCCAAGGTTGACAGCGTTCACAATCGCCGCGAAGTTGCCAAGTATATCGCCGACGAAAAGATTTTGAACAAGCTTTTCACGGACATCGCCCCCCGCATGAAGGAGCGCAACGGCGGCTACACCCGCATTCTTAAGTTGGGCTTCCGCGAAGGCGACGCCGCCGATGTGGTGATTTTGGAATTGGTTGACTACAACCTTGAGCAGGTTGAGGAAAAGAAGGCCGCCGCTAAGGCAAAGAAAGACGCCAAAAAGGCGGAAAAAAAGCCCGCTAAAAAAGAAGCGAAGGAGAGCAAATAATGTCTAAAGCGCATCGTGGAACTGGACTTCGCAAGACCGTAAATCACGGCCGCGGTTTGTGTCCGATTTGCAAAAACCCCAACATCAAGGTTGTTTACGAGTACGACCTTGAAGGCAAGAAGGTGATGATTTGCAAATTCTGCAAGGCCCACCTTAAGAACAAGGCTCGCCTTGAAAAGCCGGCCGCCGCTCCCGCGGCTGCTGAAGCGCCCGCCGCCGAAGCTCCCGCTGAGGCCGCTGCCGCCGAGGCTTAAGTTTAGTTTTGCCTGTAAAACCGACCCCTTGCGGGCCGGTTTTTTTTGCGAATAGAGACGGGCGGACGCAACCGGGAGCATTTTTGTTTTGAACAATGCTAAAATTTTTTAGTATTTCTTAAGAAATATCTATTGACAAAAGGCGGGCAATTCAGCAAAATTATCCGCAAAACAACCTTAAATTAGGAGATGAATATGAAAAAGATTGCTATGGCGGCTTTGGCCGCGGCCGCTCTTTTTGCCTTGGCTTCATGCGGCAAAAAAGAGTCCAACAGCATCACAATTGGTGGAATTTTCCCCTTGAGCGGAAACGTCAGCGTTTATGGCGTTGAATGCAAGAACGGCATCGACTTGGCCATTGAGGAAATCAACGCGGCCGGCGGCGTCAACGGAAAGAAGTTCGTTTTGGTCAGCGAAGACGACGAGGGCAACCCCGACAAGACAGTCAACGCCTTCCAAAAGTTGACCACAAAGGACGGAGTTAAGATCGTAATCGGTTCTTTGACTTCAGGCTGCACAAAGGCCGTTACAAGCCGCGCCCAGGCCCAGAAGATTTTGCAGATCGCGCCTGCCGCCACCGCTCCGGACATCACGGACGCCGGCGACTACATTTTCCGCGCCTGCTTCATCGACCCCTTCCAGGGAACTGTTGGCGGAAAGTTCGCCGCCGAAAACTTGGCCGCCAAGAACGCCGCCATTCTTTATGACATCGGAAACGACTACTCCGTCGGTTTGACCGAAAACTTTGAAAAGACTTTCGTTTCTTTGGGCGGAAAAATCGTGGCAAAGGAATCTTACGCCACAAACGACAAGGACTTTAACGCGCAGCTCACAAAGATTAAGAACTCGAATCCCGACGTTTTGTACCTTCCCGACTACTACAATGTGGTAAGTCTTATCGCCAAGCAGGCCCGCGCCCAGGGAATCAATGTGGCGCTCGTAGGAGCCGACGGCTGGGACGGATTGACATCTAACGCCGGCGACGAAGTTTTGAACGGCTTCTATTCAAACCACTACGCGGTTGACTCTACAAGCCCGGCGGTTCAGAAGTATGTGGCCGCCTTTAAGGCCAAGTACAACAAGGCTCCCAACGCCTTTGCCGCGCTTGGATATGATTCAGTTTACTTGTTGAAGGACGCCATTGTAAAGGCCGGAAGCGCCGATTCAACAGCCGTCAAGAACGCGCTCGCCGCGATGCAGGGCGAATATGTTACGGGTAACCTTTCGTTTGACTCTAAGCGCAACCCGATTAAGGCCGCCGTCATGCTCGAATTGGTCAAGGATGACGACGGAAAGTTGGCCGCCGTTTACAAGACAACGGTTCAACCCTAGTTGCGCTTGAACAAAAGTTAAAAATGCTTTAATATATTTTAGCGCAATGAGGCGCTTGTTCCGCGTAGTCGGGGCAGGCGCTTTTCTTTTATATTAGGAGTAAAAAAAGTGGACGGCGGTTCTTTGTTTTTGCAGCAATTCATCAACGGACTTTCGCTTGGAAGCATTTACGCGCTCATCGCGCTGGGCTACACGATGGTCTACGGAATTGTCACGCTCATCAACTTCGCGCACGGCGACATCATGATGATGGGCGCGTACGCGGGCTATTTTGTTTTGGTGGCGCTTGGAGCGTCAAGCGGCGGTTTTGCCGCGGCGCTTTTGGTGGCGATGGTATTCTGCGGCTTTTTGGGAGTGGCCATCGAGCGCTTGGCTTACAGGCCGCTTAGAAACGCGCCGCGCCTCAATTCCCTCATAACAGCGATTGCCGTTGAATTGATTTTGCAAAACATGATGCGCGTCCTTCCGTTCGCCGGCCCGGACCCCAAGCAGTTTCCGGCGCTCAACGTTCCCGCTATAGTGATTGGACCAGTTTCAATTCCAGGCATTAAGGCGCTTGTAATTATCGCGAGCGTTTTGTTGATGTTGGCGCTTCACATTTTGGTGAACTATACAAGGACCGGAAAGGCGATGCGCTCGGTAAGCTACGACATGCAGGCTTCAAGCTTGATGGGAATAAACGTGAACAAGACAATCGCCGTTACGTTTGCCATCGGTTCGGTGTTGGCCGGAGCGGGCGGCGTTTTGTACGCGAGCGCCTATCCGCAAGTCGACCCATTGATGGGATACATGCCCGGCCTTAAGGCTTTTGTCGCCGCAGTTCTTGGAGGCATTGGCTCCATTCCCGGAGCGATGATTGGCGGAGTTATTTTGGGAATCGCCGAGACGATGACAAAGGGCTACGGTCCAAGCCAGTACGCCGACGCGATAAGCTTTGGAATTTTGATTTTGATTTTGTTGGTTAAGCCCACGGGCCTTTTGGGAAAGAAGAGGGTTATCAAGGTTTGATTATGACAAAGAATGTTAGAAACACAATTATATTGTTCGCGGTGGGAATCATCGCGACGGCGCTTCCGGCGGCCTTGATCGCGGCCGGCGCGATTGACGCGTACACAGCGCAAATTTTTTCTTTGGCCGGAATCAACGCGATAATGGCCTTGAGCGTGAACATCATTTGCGGAATCACGGGCCAACTTTCGTTGGGGCAGGCGGGTTTTATGGCGATCGGCGGCTACTCGACGATTTTGCTTTGTACAAACGCGCATGTTCCGCTTCCGCTTGCGATTCTTTTGGCCGCCGCCATTACGGCCTTCTTTGGATTTTTGATCGGCTTTCCGACCTTGCGTTTGGAAGGCGACTACTTGGCCATCGTTACGCTTGCCTTTGGTGAAATCATTCGCGTCTTTTTGGTCAACTTAAAGCAGTGGACCGGCGGCCCCAACGGAATTCAGTTCAACACGATTATGGTCTTTAACGCCGCGGTCGCTTTTGCGGTTGTTACGGGAACGCTGGTATTGCTGATAGCCTTGATTCAAAACTTTATCCGCTCGTCATACGGCCGCGCGATTCTTGCTGTGCGCGAAGACGAAATCGCCGCCAACTCAAGCGGCATCGGAGTTTTTCGCTACAAGATGATAGGCTTTGTAATCGCGAGCTTTGTGGCGGGAATTGGCGGCGCGCTTTACGTTTGCCTTATCGGCTTTATCAAGCCCGACCAAGCCGGCTTTACAAAGAGCATCGATTATTTGATTTTCGTAGTTTTGGGCGGAATGGGTTCCACCACCGGAAGCGTTTTGGCGTCTTACGTTTTGACTTACTTGCAGGAGTTCTTGCGCTTCTTGCAAAACTACCGCTTGCTCTTCTATCCGGTCGTTTTGATTTTTGTGATGATATTCAGGCCGCAAGGTTTGTTGGGAACAAAAGAGGCGTCGTTTGTCAAAGCCTTTGACGCGGCGCGAAAGTTCCTCCAGAAAAAAATGAAGAAAGGCAAGAACGCGGAGGCAAACTGATGGCAGAAGAAAAGAAAATGGTTTTGCAAGCTTCCGGCGTTTCGATTGTGTTCGGCGGCTTGCGCGCGGTGAGCGACTTTGACTGCGCGCTTTACGAAGGCGAGCTTGTGGGCTTGATTGGCCCCAACGGCGCTGGAAAGACGACCGTGTTCAACATGTTGAGCGGCGTTTACACTCCGACCGAAGGCCAGATAAATTATTGGGACAGGCGCGGAAAGGCGCGCGTGATAAACAAGTTCAATCCGGCGGAACACTGCCGCTTGGGAATCGCGCGCACGTTCCAAAACATCCGCCTCTGGAAAAGCCAGAGCGTATTTGACAACATCTTGATCGCCAAGCACTGCCGGCGCAGCTCAAACTTTTTGACGGCCA